>NZ_JAFCTE010000012.1:0-75640 GCF_049895865.1 Psychrobacter sp. TWR1-1-1
TTTTTAGCATTCTGAATCAGCAAAAATCCACACAAGTTGTTCTTTAGTTATGCTTTTAAATAGTGCTCAATCACTGTCGTCCAGTAACTGATATATAGGGTAATTCTCTTGCTGTTTAGCTTTAATCCCTTGCGGGTCAAGCTATCTAGCGAGCCGACTATCTTATCATAATGATTTGAATTGTCAAGCTTTTTTATGTTTTTCTCATTCAAGTGAATTGAGTTATTCATGTGTAATCTACACACTAATCACTGCCAGCTCGTCTTGATGAGGGCGTATTATAGAGGGTTTGAATCTTTAGTCAAGGGCTATTTTATCTTAATTTGAATAATCTTGGTGATTAGACTAAAAATTGGCAGAATGGCAGTGTATGTTTATTTGCGCTGGGCTGAGGTAAGCTCGTAAATAAGAGTACTTATTTCATCTCAATTACAGTAGGTTTCTTTAATGAGTCGTTATCAATGATCATTATCTAAAAAATGAGCTGGTCTTTCTTTATCTTATCGTGATGAATACACTGATAGCCGGTTTGATATATAAAGCGTATAAAAAAAGGAACTTACCCTACGGTAAATTCCTTAATATGACACGAACAATCAATTCTAAAAATTTGCTTTTGCTTTAATCGTCGTAACAATACCCGATAACGCATAAATAATACCAATCGCCAAGATACCAACAGGTATATCATAGAGCACAATACTCATAACCAACACACCAATTATTAGAACTACAAAAGGTACTTTCTTTTTATCAAACTCTTTAAAGCTATAGTATTTGACATTACTAACCATCAGTAAACCACAAATCACCACCCAAGCAGCAAATAAGAATATGACTGCCGTATCGTACTGCCCAACCCATTCATTATGGTCAACAGCGACCATAACGGCTGCCGTTACTAATATAGCAGCAAGTGGACTGGCCAAACCGACAAAGTATTTTTTATCAACAATACCGACCTGAACGTTAAAACGTGCGAGACGGAAGGCGGCACAGGCGGTAAAGACAAACGCACAGCCCAAGCCAATGCGACCTAACGGCTGTAGCGCAAAACTATAAACTAAGATCGCTGGTGCAACACCAAAAGCCAGCATATCGGCAAGCGAATCATATTGCTCGCCAAAGGGGCTTTGCGCATTAAGCATACGCGCCACTCGCCCATCAGCACCGTCGAGAATAGCGGACAAAAAGATGGCTAAAGAAGCTTTGTAGAACTCGCCTTGCGTACTGGCTAAAATCGAATAAAAGCCAGATAGCAGTGACAAGGTTGTAATTAGGTTTGGCGCTAAATAGACACCGCGACTGACTACTCGCTGCCCTTCAGCAACTTCTGCTTCAATCACTTCAAAGGTCAAGCCATCATAACTCTCATTATCCGCTAAGCGAATATTGAAATCATGCTCATCGACAAAGGGCGGCTGGGCGGCTGCGCTGTCTTGTAACAATCCATCATTTAGAAGCGGATGATTTGATTCGTCTTTAGGTGATTGCACGTTAGTCATCTCAATATCCTTATTTGCCGGCATAGTTATTCACTAACATGGTTATTCGCCGACTAGCCAGCGTACATTGGTTGCGCTATCAGGCGTTAAGTCTGGAGCATCAGCCACTTTTAATGCAGGCTGTAAGAAGCGTAATATCTCACGTGCATGATTATCAAATTGCCAAGGTGGATTGATTACCAGTAAACCTGTACCGTTAAGACCAACCGCCACATCATTTGGATAAATATTCAGCTCACAAACCAACTGGCGGCGCATTTCAGTACGCTTCAGTTTTTTATAAAACAATTCAACGGCTTCAACGTTCTTAATAGGGAACCAAAGCGCATAAGTGCCTTGTGGCCATTTATTATAAGCAGCAACGAGTAAATTTATAAGGCGGGTAAAATCTTTGTGCTCTTGCTCATAAGGCGGATCAAGAAAAATCAGACCACGCTTTTCTTTTGGCGGAATAACGGCGGTAATACCTTCAAAGGCATCACGATGCTGTATACCAATGGGTAACTTGTGCAACTGATAATTTAGCGCATCATATTCGCTAGCTTTGGCTTCAAAAGCTTCACCGCGCACGCCCGCATCTGGATTTTTCTCGATATGATGGGCAACCCACCAAGGAGAACCAGGATAGACTTTATTGTCATAAGTGAAACGCGCTTGCTTAATGCCTTCCATATAATCTTTGACAGCAGCGGGTGCCTTGTCGGTATTGGCATTTAGTAACGCTTGGATACCACCTTTGGCCTCACCTGTCTTGCGCGCTTCTTCACTGCTCAGTGAATACAGTCCGCGACCACCATAAGCATCAAGCACATAAAAAGGTTTGTTTTTTTGCCCCAATTGATTAAGGAGTTGTACCAATAAAATGTGTTTAACCACATCAGCAAAGTTACCAGCGTGGTAGGCGTGTTTATAGTTCATAATCTCAAAAGTTTAAATAAGAAAAATTACATCTATGGTAGCATAGGCAGAGTAAAAGATAACGATGGTTTTGGTAAAAAGGCATTGATTGGCTATGTATTGCTAGCTAACTGACCATAGTGAGACGAAATGACAGAGATTATTAGCAATCTTGATGTGACAAAGTTGGTGATTGATCATCCGATAGGAGAAGATAATCCACCATTATTATTTCCTCATAGCGACGACCCAAGCCAAAAACCACTGACTCAGCGCGTATTACAACAGTCTGATTTCGATATCAGTTGGCAAGATAAGCTGACTGATACACAACTGGATACATTCGTTGATGATGGTTGGATCATTATTGATGAGGTCTTTGAAACGAAAGCGCTGTTAGCCTTGCAAGCAGAGAGTGGTTTTATTGACTATCGTGACGCAGAGCTGACGGCTGGGATTCGTGTCAGTGATATTCGCGGTGATCGCATCCGCTGGATTACAGAAAACTTCTTTGCTGGGTTTTATTATTTGCAAAGTATCAATGCGCTTGCCGCCTTATTTAATCGCAGTTTATTTGCCGGTATTCGCCACAGTGAAGCGCATTATGCTTGCTATCCGGTAGGTTTTGGCTATCAATGGCATAGTGACAATCCAGCTGGGCGTGATGAACGCGTTATCTCTGCGGTGTTTTATCTCAATGATGAATGGGAACCAACTGACGGCGGCGCACTAGAAATCATTGATAAACATGGCGTTCATCATAACGTCATGCCTGTCGCCAATAGATTGGTGATATTTGACAGTGACCTACAACATCAAGTACAAATTGCCCATCGGCAGCGTTACTCTATCGCTACGTGGATGCGCCGTGATGGTTTGGTGCCTTTTGTTGAAGACAGTATTTAAAACGCATTAGCAAGTAACAACCAACGACTGATTGTATTGTATCGTGGCTGCCAATCTTAAAAATTTATCATTTTAATTTATAATAAAAAGGTTTATTCATGTCGGACTTTAATAAACAAACCATCCATCAACAAGAAAGCCATCAGCAGCAAACGCTAGATTTAAGTATTGCGCTACTTGAACGTCCCTCCGTCACCCCAGATGATGATGGCTGTCAAGATATATTGTCAGAGCGATTATCACAAGCTGGGTTTGACTGCGAATTTATGTACTATGGTGATAGACAAGCAAAGGGCGAGCACGCTGAAGTCAAAAATCTATGGGCGCGCCGTGGCACCACTGATCCAGTTATTTGTTTTGCTGGTCATACCGACGTCGTGCCTACGGGTGATGAAAAAAATTGGACGTATCCGCCATTTACGCCAACCATCGCTGATGGTTACCTATGGGCTCGCGGTGCGGCTGACATGAAAACGGGGATTGCGGCTTTTACCGTCGCTGCCGAGCGTTTCGTCGCTAATTATCCTGAGCACAATGGTTCGATTGCTTTTTTAATCACCTCAGATGAAGAAGGCCCGTCTATTAATGGCACGGTCAAAGTCATTGAGACCTTAGAAGCCCGCAATGAAAAAATCACCTATTGCTTGGTTGGCGAACCATCAAGTACCGATACGCTAGGCGATATCATTAAAAATGGTCGTCGTGGCTCATTGGGTGCAGAGCTTACCGTTACTGGTAAACAAGGTCATGTGGCTTATCCACATCTAGCCTGTAATCCTATCCATGCCGCCATGTCAGCTTTGGCAGAACTAACAGCTGCTACTTGGGACAATGGCAATGACTACTTCCCTGCGACATCACTGCAAATATCAAATATCAATAGTGGCACAGGCGCAACCAACGTCATTCCTGAAACACTAGAAGCTGTGTTTAACTTTCGCTTTTCAACGGAAACCACTGAAAATGAGCTAAAGGCAAAAACGCATGCTATCTTTGATAAGCATTTTGCTGATAGCAAGGCCAGCTACGATATCCATTGGAAATTATCTGGTCAGCCGTTTTTGACCCCTGAAGGTAAGTTGGTTTCTGCCTGTCAAAAAGCGATCAAAAAGGTAACTGATACTGACACGACACTATCTACATCAGGTGGTACTTCTGATGGACGCTTTATTGCACCAACGGGTGCACAAGTCGTTGAGCTTGGCGTAAGAAATGCGACGATTCATCAGGTTGACGAAAAGGTAGAAGTCGATGACTTAGGCAAGCTTGCGCAGATTTATGAAGGGATTTTAGAGAACCTGCTACTAAATTAATCATTCGTTGAAGTAAGCAAAGAAAGCGCCAAGTCTGATAGCAGACTTGGCGCTTTTTTATTATTTTGACTGATTTATTCAATACTAATTTTACTCAATACCAATATAGAGATCAACTTGACCATACTCTAGATTACCACCGATATAATGCTCAAAATCGACATCAAAAGTTCGGGTATGCTCACAGCTGCGATCATTAAAATAGGTCCAAGCCTTTTCCCAAGCATTCATCACCGTGTATGGCATTCTACCCTGCTCAGAGAATACCAAATACTTTCCTGCAGGAATATATACTGTTACTAGGTTTGCAGCCTTAGACATATTTTCACTGTCTGATGGCTCTTGCTCGCTGGCTACTTTCCAACTGGCAACCACATCAAAAGCGCCGACCAAATCATCGCTCTCATAGTTATGATAGACACCATAAATGTCTTCGCCTTTAGGCAGATCACTGGCATGATTTTGATAAAACTTTTGCCATAAACGACCCAGTTTCGCCGTGTCTTCGCTAATCTCAGCGTTATTGGTCGTACGAACGCTAATACCTTTACAAGTTATTGCTTCAGGTAACTCTTTAATTTGTGACGTCATGATCTGTAAGTCCTATATATTTATTCAGTTTTCTATTTGAGATAGTATTAAAAATAGCGCTTCAGGGTATAAATCTAATCTGCTTCATCAATCCAATTCATTTGAATCGCTTCCAAGATGCCTTCATTTGATTTTTGTGGATCATCATCAAAACCTTCAAGCTCAGTCACCCAGCGATGTAAATCAGTAAAACGGATGTACTGCGGGTCGGTCTCTGGAAACTTCTCATACAGCTCAATAGCGATATCTAAGCTGTCTGTCCATTTTAATTTTTGCGGGGTCATGATAGCTCCTTAACTTTTAATCATTTTTATACACCTCATCAAATCAGTAGTCAATTTGACTGGTGATTTGATTGGCAACTTAATAACCGCTATCCTACCAAAATTCGCCTGCTGTTTATAGACAAGTTCGTTATGCCGCACTTGTTGTTTTACTCGTTTCAGCAGATTTGGCAGATTTAATCGCCACTTGATGCTGATTCCAAGAATCAATGACCTCATTCAACCGCTCACCTATCATATCCAATATCTCTGGCGCACATTTGCCTTTTTTATTGGTCAATACAAACTTAGTCATACCAACGCCCATCAGCTGGTTTTTTACAAAAAAGCGCGTTTCAAAATAAACGTATTTTTTATCCCAGCCAACAAGCGTGCTACTTACCGTCATCTTATCTAAAAATTTAATTTCTTTCAGATAAACCATTTCTTGCATGGCGATAACCCAATTTAATGGTTTAATACCTTTTTGATGACAGCACGCCATCAGCCAGCGAGTAATGTTTAGCTCGATAAAAGACAAATAACGATAATTAGGCAGATGATTCCGAAAGCCCATATCATGCGGCAACACTCGATAATGACGAACTGTCGGTGCAATCAAGAGCTCAATACTAAGGCGCTCGCTTACTGATTGCTGCTTAAGTTGTTGTTTTAGCAAGCTGACCATAATAAAAAAACGTATCAACATATTCATAAATGACTCTCTTAACGCTTATTTTGTGTAAATTTATTGGGTATAAATTATTGTATATAATATATAAACAGCGACTGGCTATAAATGCAGCGTACCTTAACGCAAAAAAGCCACCTAAGTGACTTTTTTATTTAAAAGCGGATATTTAAAAGCTTATATTTAAAAACTAATTTTAGAGATTAATGACCTGCACCATTGATACTACGAACCATCTCTTCAACCATTTTCTTGGCATCACCAAAGATCATCATCGTCTTGTCCATATAGAACAGGCTATTATCAAGCCCTGCGTAACCGGTACTCATCGAGCGCTTGATGACCATAACGGTTTGAGCTTTAGTCACTTCTAGAATCGGCATCCCAAAGATTGGCGACGTTGGATCATCTTTTGCAGAAGGGTTGACCACATCATTTGCACCGATTACCAAGACGACATCTGTACTCGCGAAGTCTGAGTTGATTTCATCCATCTCTAAAATATCATCGTAAGGCACATCCGCTTCAGCCAATAGGACGTTCATGTGTCCTGGCATACGACCAGCGACTGGATGAATGGCAAAACGCACGTTCACACCTTCTTCTTTTAGCAATTCATATAGCTCTTTTACCGCGTTCTGTGCACGACCTTGCGCCATACCATAACCCGGAACAATAACCACACTACTGGCATTGGCCATCAAGAAGCCAGCATCTTCTGCTGATCCTGCCTTGTAGTTTTTAGGTGCACCATCATCAGCGCCTGCTGCTACGGCTCCTGTACCCATACCGCCAAATAAGACGTTGAGTAATGAGCGGTTCATGGCTTTACACATGATATAAGATAAAATCGCGCCTGATGAACCGACGAGCGACCCTGCGATAATCAACATCGAATTGCCGAGGGTGAAACCAATTCCTGCCGCCGCCCAACCAGAAAACGAGTTCAATAGTGAGACCACCACTGGCATGTCACCGCCGCCAATTGGGGCAATCCACATCCAACCAAATATCACGGCAATCACTGCCATCGCATAAAACGCTGGTAATGAGTCAGTGACGAAATACACGCCACCGAAAGCAATCATCGCAATGAATAATAATGCTTGGACGGGTTTTACCCAACCCCCAACCAATGTTTTCGCCCAGCTCTTCGCTGCCAATTTACCAAAGGCAAAGACCGAAGCTGAGAACGTAATCGCACCGATGAAGCAACCGATAAATAGTTCGACACGGGCAACGGCACCATGCTGCTGTTCAGTATGCAATACGGTTGCCAGTGCAATCGCTACTGCTGCCAAACCGACAAACGAGTGCATCAAAGCAACGGTTTCTGGCATTTGCGTCATCGCGACCGTTTTTGCCTTCCACATACCGACCACTGCACCTAAAACCATAGCGCCGACAATCATCCATAAAATAGGACCTTCGGCTAGGAAGAATGTGGTAATAACAGCAATAGCCATCGCCGCCATACCGAAGCGGTTACCACGAATGGCTGTTTTTGGACTCGATAAACCACGTAACGTTAATACGAAAAGAATGGCGCCAACCAAATAAAACCAATCAGCATTGGTGGCAATGAAGTTCGTTAAATCATTCATGCGTCGCCTCCAGTTTCAGTCGTCCCAGTTTCAAGAGCGGGTGCTTTTTTTACTTTCGGTTTAAACATCGCAAGCATACGCTCAGTCACGGCAAAACCACCAAAGATATTGATACTGGCTAAAAACACGGCAAAAGCACCAAGGATACTGGTCGGTGTAAAGACGTCACCATCAATGGTGACGGTCTGTAGCATGGCACCAACGATGACGATACTTGATAGTGCGTTGGTGACGGCCATCAATGGTGTATGTAGTGCAGGCGTGACGCCCCAAACCACGTAATATCCGACAAAAATAGCGAGTACAAATACGGTAAAAATCGCTACAAATGGGGTGCTACTCATGGCCGCACCAGCTGGCGCTGCCGCTAAAACAGTGGCAATCATCTAATCCTCCTAAAAATTTATTCGTGTCTGGCAAATGTATAGTGACAAAGCATATGGTGATAAACCGTTAAAACTAGCGTTTGGCTAGTCGTACCTGACTGTCATGTGTCACTGCCAGTGCGCCCTGAATCTCGTCTTCCATGTCTAATTTAAGTGCCAAATTAGTTGATGCGTCACTTGCTGAAGCGTCATCGCTAGCAGGCGCAATTAAGGTCGTGATAAAGTTAACCAAATTATTGGCATACAAATCTGAAGACTGCGCGGCGAGCAACGATGGGATATTGGCAGCACCAACGATACGTACGCCGTTGTTTGTAGTGATGGTTTCGTTAGGCACACTGCCTTCGACGTTACCACCGGTACCAGCTGCCATATCAATCAGTACTGAACCTGCCTTCATTTTGGCAAGCGTCGTCCCGTGCACCAAACGAGGAGCGTTACGACCAGGAATTTGCGCTGTAGTGATGACGATATCAGCATTGCTTAATGCCTTGTCAACCACTGCCGCTTGATCTTTGACATATCGCTCTGATGGTGTCCACGCATAACCACCGGTAGACTTAGCTGTCTCAGCCTCCTCTGCACTCATTGGTACATCCAGCCACTTACCACCGAGTGACTCCACTTGCTCGCGAGCGGTTGGACGTAAATCACTCGCTTCTACCACTGCACCCAAACGCTTCGCCGTCGCAATCGCTTGCAGACCTGCCACACCCACACCGAGGATGACGACTTTGGCAGGCTTAACCGTACCGGCTGAAGTCATAAACATTGGAAATGGACGCGAATACTCATTGGCCGCCAGCAGCACGGCTTTATAACCTGCAAGGTTGGCCTGTGATGACAGTACGTCCATATTCTGTGCGCGTGACAATGTGCGAGGCAATAACTCCATCGCAAAGACTGTTGCGCCTTTGGCTGCATAGCTATCTAGTTGAGTATTACGATACGGGTCAAGCATGCCAATGACAATCTGACCTGACGTCAAGCCTTCAATAGCTGCAGCAGGCAAGTCATTGACGGTGGTAATAATTCGAGACTGTGCGATTACCTCGGCGCTGCTGCTGGCAATATCGGCACCTGCAGCCTGATATAACTCATCAGCATAATATGCCGCTTTACCTGCACCTGACTGTATGACGACTTCAAACCCAAGCTTACGCAATTTTTTGACTGCGTCTGGGGTTATCGCTACACGGCTCTCGCTCGCGACATCTGCACTGATTACACCGATTTTCATACCGTCTCCTTACTCACGTCTAATGACTATACTTACGTCTCACGACTACCTTTAACACCCTCAACGCACATTTAAAAAGCACAGGGGACAAAAAAACCTTTGGTCATGGTTGGTTCAACATCATGACCAAAGATTATCAATTTAATAAATGATAGCGACTTTGCCATCATGCCTTTTTATTATAGAGACATCATCTGCCAACTTTCATTGCCTAATGATGACCCACAAGTAAAATAAAAAGTTAGGCGTTTACACCATCTACATAACTTTTATTGTTATATTAAAAATTTTTCCTTTTCAATTAAACGCTAGACTTGACAAGCTATCGGCTTATATCACTCAAATATCTGTCATTTTTAAGGATAACGTTAAACAACACGAAATAACGACGGGTAGGTCAAGATACAATGCTGCATATCGTATAATAAGAAAACTTGATATATAAATAGAATACCCATTGACTCACTATAATAAGGAATGACGATGTATTTTTTACTTTCCCCTGCCAAATCTTTAAATGAGAAAGATGCGGTGCCAGTGAACTTAGACAAATATTATAGTCAACCAGAGCTCATCGAACATGCGCAAGCATTGATGAAAAACTTAAAATCAAAAGAACCGATTGACTTACAAGAACTGATGGGCATCTCTGATGATTTGGCACAGCTCAATGCCAAGCGCAATCAAGAGTGGCGTTGGAGCAACGATAAGCCATTTACTTTAGGCAATGCCAAGCCTGCAGGCTACTTGTTCGACGGTGATGTTTATACGGGTCTTGATATGTATCATATGGATAAAGACAGCGCCATTTACGTCAATAAGCATCTGGGTATCTTGTCTGGATTATATGGCGTACTGAAACCGCTCGATTTAATTCAACCTTATCGTTTAGAGATGGGTACCAAACTGAAAAATGAACGTGGCGATAACCTTTATGAGTTTTGGGGCGAGGAAGTAACTGCCGTTATCAATGCACGTATGGCAGATAGTGATGATAATATTTTGATTAATCTGGCGTCAAATGAATATTTCAAAGTGGTCAAGAAGAAAGCGCTGAATGCGGAAGTTATCACGCCACGATTTGAAGATGAAAAGAATGGTCAATATAAAGTCATTAGCTTTTATGCCAAAAAAGCACGCGGACTGATGGTGAAGTATGCTGCTGATAATAAGCTAACCAATGCTGAGCAGCTAAAGCAGTTTGATTTGGCGGGATATTATTACTATGAAGAGGCTTCTGATGATAAAACGTGGACGTTTAGACGGGATGCAGCCAGTCAGTAGTTTTTAAAAACATCTAATTTGTATAAATAAACCCCGATCGGCTCAGCCTATCAGGGTTTTTCGAAAAAATATTATCACTAGTTGCCGTAAAACCTCTCAATGATTATACGGTAAAGCGCAACTTATCTCTTGAGACATCAAGTACGACAGTTTGATCATATACGTTGTAGGTATGAAGACGATCGATCTCGTTTTCCCAATTGGGTTCGATATAACGCACAAAGGTTTCTTTGTAAGATGTCGGTGTCAACTCTTCTACCAGATACAAAGCCACTCTACGTCCATACCTAATAGTGCCATCTTGAGCCGTACGGAACAGCTGACCATCTCTCTTAAATAATGCACCTGCTAATCGTGATCCACGCACATCAATTTTTAAAGGCGCCGAGGGATGAATGCTCCAGTTATCTGACTCCAACTTATCAGACGTATAAATATGCAATTCTAAATCCATCGTAAGGACTGAAATTGAACCATGCGTGGTAAAAAGATACCATAAGCCATTGTGCTCAATAACGGCACTATCTGCTGCCTGAACCCCAGACACCAACTCATGAACTTTTTTCCACTTCTGCGGAAAATCCGTCGCTTTTAATAGGTTGATACAATTGGTCTTGGCGGCTTCTGGAATCATATATACAGCGTTCTCATGCTCGAATACATTAGGAAAGCTTAAATGAGAGCTAATACCTAAATCGACTGGTCCAGAATTGATAACTTGATGGTGCTCATCCAGTTCCACCCACTCTATACGGCCGATACCTTCTTTGTAGTTTAAGCTCTCAAAAAATATATAACGCCTTGAATCTCGCTCAATATAAAAAGGGTCAGCCCAAAAACATCCTTTTTCAGGCAATAGCTCAGTGTATGTTTGCATCGACTGATCAATAGAACCAATCAAAATACTCCAGTTATTGTGATAAAGACTCTTATAGAAAGTCTTTATCGTATAGTTTTTAAAAAAACTCATCAAATGCCGTAAGGCAGTCAGTTGCTGGGGTTCTTCATAAATTGCATCGTCAAGCATTAAATTCGTCAAATTTCCATTTTTAACTCCAATTTTATTTTTATGGAAATACCAATACAATATAGATGCTGTGACACCATTTAATTTATGCTCGGTTAAATTATAGTCCCAGTAAAATAAAGAGCCGTAACCTCTCCCAACGACTTTATCACCATTAAGATGCTCATTTAACAGATGTAGCGTGACTACGCTATTCTCCCATTGTTCGGCAAACTGCCAATACAATGCTGATCCGCGTCTTTGTTTGGTTTCATCGCCGTAACGAAATAAGAGAATTCCTTTTTTTGAAACACTCAGAATTCTCCCTGCTAAGGTTCGAAAGCCAAATTTGATCAGATAATCTAGATTGGCGGCTTCAAGTTTCTCAATTACTGAATCCTCAATCTCATCATAAATCTTATCCTGATTTGCGACTGATATTACGATGGGCATCTCACCATTAGCCACCAAGTCATGAATAGAATAACGCTTGGTATTACTCTTATTTCGAGAAAGAAAAGAAAATAACTTTTGATTAATGGAAGGAATAACTTTGGATAGACGAGACATGTGAGACGCTTGTTTTTTATCCCGTTGGACAGCAATACAAACCTCAACCTTGCCTTCATCGACGAGAGATTTTAATGGTTTGAACTTATACCATGCCAATGTTTCCTCTTCGATGAGAATCCCAAGCCTAATTTTTTTCATCATCATCACCTTGAATTGCACAAGAGTTTGTGGCTGGGCAGCCATAACACGTGCTCAATTGTCCTTTGATAAAGTATCAGTCCATTGATTATATTTATTAATTACATTTAAATAATAACATATATAAAAAAACTTTATATATTCAATGCTTTTGATAATGTCAGGTCGATTTTGTCGATCTAATTGGCATTGTACTTGTTGAAATCTTTGGGATGTATCAAAGACTATGAGTAAATAGTAGGTAGAGTGTCACCACTGAGTCTGGGAAACTGCAACGCCCTCACTATGTCTGTCAATTGGCAACCTTTCCAAGCATAAAACACTTATCCAACACTATCGAATGAATGCATATAAAACTATGAATACCTCATATATCAATGAGTAGCGCTATAAAAATTAGGCAAAAAAAAGCCCTGCTATCTTCCGATAACAGAGCTTCTAATGATCAAATAAACTTTATGACAAAATCATACTTCTAGCGAAAAGCGATTTGTCGAGGAAGATGCGCAAAAATAGTACCTGTTGTACATTGAGCGCATCTGACGAAAAGAAATCGCTTTGTAGCAGAAGTAAAATTACATCATGCCGCCCATTCCACCCATACCGCCCATTCCACCAGCACCGCCCATGCCAGCCATACCGTCATCACCTTGTGGCAAATCAGTAATCATGACTTCGGTCGTTAGCATTAAGCCAGCTACAGATGCTGCGTTTTCTAGCGCTGAACGAGCTACTTTAGCTGGATCAAGAATACCCATCTCTAACATATCGCCGTATTCGCTAGAAGCTGCGTTGTAACCATAGTTACCGCTGCCACTCTTCACTTCGTTGACCACAACTGATGCTTCTTCGCCAGCGTTGGTTACGATTTGACGTAATGGTGCTTCCATTGCGCGACGTAAGATATTGATACCCGCGTTTTGGTCATCGTTATCGCCACGTAGCTCAGACAATGCATTCATTGCACGAACTAAGGCAACACCGCCGCCAGGGACAACGCCTTCTTCAACCGCTGCACGAGTCGCATGTAGCGCATCGTCAACACGATCTTTCTTCTCTTTCATTTCAGTTTCAGTCGCAGCGCCAACTTTGATAACGGCAACGCCGCCAGCCAGTTTCGCCATACGCTCTTGTAGCTTTTCTTTATCGTAGTCAGACGTTGATTCTTCAACTTGACGCTTAATAGATTCAACGCGATTTTCGATGTCAGCAGAGTTACCAGCGCCATCAACGATCACGGTATTTTCTTTACCGACAGTGACTTTCTTAGCGGTACCAAGTTGCTCAAGAGTAGCAGTCTCTAAACTTAGACCAATCTCTTCAGAAATCACAGTACCGCCAGTTAGCGTTGCGATATCTTCAAGCATGGCTTTACGACGATCGCCGAAACCTGGTGCTTTTACGGCACAAGTTTTCAAGCCGCCACGCATGTTGTTGACAACCAATGTCGCCAATGCTTCGTTTTCTACGTCTTCAGCGATGATTAGCAATGGCTTGCTCTGCTGCATCACTTGCTCAAGTAATGGCACGATTTCACGGATATTGCTGATTTTTTTATCAACCAACAAGATATATGGGTTTTCAAATTCAGCAGTTAAGCTGTCCTGCTTGTTAGCAAAGTACGGGCTGATATAACCACGGTCAAACTGCATACCTTCGACAACTTCCAAGGTATCTTCAAAGCTTGAACCTTCTTCAACGGTGATAACGCCTTGCTTACCAACTCTTTCCATCGCTTGGGCAATCAGTTCGCCGATTTTGGTGTCTGAGTTAGCAGAGATAGAACCAACTTGAGCAATCGCTTTTGAATCATCAGCTGGCGTTGATAGCAAATGGATTTGCTCAACAGCAGCGCGAACGGCTTTATCGATACCGCGTTTTAGATCCATTGGGTTCATGCCAGCAGCAACTGATTTCATGCCTTCTTGCAAGATTGACTGAGCCAATACGGTCGCAGTCGTTGTACCATCACCAGCAACATCGTTGGTACGGCTAGCAACTTCACGCACCAATTGCGCGCCCATGTTTTCAAATTTGTTTTCAAGCTCGATTTCTTTGGCAACTGAAACACCATCTTTAGTGATGGTAGGTGCGCCAAATGATTTATCGATAACCACGTTACGACCTTTAGGGCCTAAAGTTACTTTTACCGCATTTGCTAGAACGTTTACGCCGTCCATCATTTGTTTACGGGCATCAATGCCGAATTTTACGTCTTTTGCCATGTTAAATTACTCCACTATTATAAGTATGAGAATGCAATTAAATGTTTCAAAGAAATTTTTTATAAATGCTCTTGAGGTATACATGGTGTCAGCTAACAATAATTAGCTAACATTGCCTCGTGGACAATTAGCCTTCAAGCACACCCAATACATCAGATTCTTTCATAATCAATAGTTCTTCGCCGTCAACTTTCACGGTTTGACCAGCATATTGACCGAACAAGACTTTGTCGCCAGTTTTTACATCTAACGCGCGAGTTTCGCCGTTGTCACGAATCTGACCGTTACCAGTTGCTAGCACTTCACCTTGTGAAGGTTTTTCTTGAGCAGAACCAGGAAGCAAGATACCACCAGCCGTTTTTGTTTCTTCTTCTATGCGGCGGACAACGATGCGATCATGTAAAGGACGAATATTCATCAATATGTCTCCAATAATTTGGTTATTTGCAATAAGGGTTTATTTGAATTAATGGTCTCAATACCAATATCTATAGGCACTACTGCTTAAAACAGCATTCTAAAGATAAGCTTTGAGCTTGTATCAAAAAGTGGGGGCAAAGTGAGTTAGCTTCAAGTGTAAAGCCCAAAAATTTACAAGAATTTTGCATATCATGGATTATTTAGTTGGTAATGACGTTTATGAACAGTCATTTGATTGGATTGCACAGTATGAAAGGCTTTAGCAAGATTATAAAAGCAGCGATATGAGGGGTAAATTTCAATACTGAATGGAGTTAGTTAAGTGACACCATATCTTTTGCCACTGACCGATTAACTTACCTCTTTTTACGAAACTTACAGCAAGTGACGCCTTATGATATCGCGCTCGATACCAGCAACCTTGACTACAATAGCAACACCACTGGGACAGCTGGCACTCTTGAAAAGATAGCAGAACATGACCATTATAGTCCTTGAGAAAATAACGATAGTTATAAGCAATGCCATAAATAGCGATTAAGGAATGTCCATGAGTTTTTTATCAAACGATCAAAAGTCGTTAACAACCGATACTAATAATACTAAACGTAGCAAGTCTAAGTTTTTAACCGCCCTAACCACTGGGGCCAGTATTGCTACGATTGGAGCGATAAGTATGACTGCACCAACCCTTGCCAGCGCAAAGAATATCGAACCTTCAAGCGCCAACTACAGCTTCACCGTTGAGGACAAATATAAAGGCACGGCTACTCGCACGCTTAACAAATCTGGCAATACTTGGAAATATAATGTCAATGCTCGGGTGGCAGGTGTTGCAAGTGCTTCGCAAAACAGCACTTTTACCATCAACGGTAATAATGTCATTCCGACTCAAGCCAGCACCACTTATAAGCTATTAGGCGTTGGTCGTACGCACAAATTAGACTTCAATCCAAACAGTAAAAAGGTGGTGAGTAACTATAAAGGCAAATCGACGACCATGAACATGGCACAACAAGCTTTTGATGATTTAAGTTTGGAAGTGCAAATTCGCCAAGACTTATTGAACGGTAAATTCTCTGGCAACTATTACATGGCGAAAAAAGACAAAATAGAGAAAACCCCTTTCAAAAAATCTGGTAACACCAAGATTACCGTTCCAGCTGGCACATTTGATACTGTACGTGTCGACCGTATCCACGATGACAATAGTCGTTCTACCAGTTTTTGGCTCGCACCAAGCTTAGATTACCTACCAGTAAAAGTTAGCCAAATTAATGATGGCAAAAAGATGGATTTAGAATTAACCAAAGTAAATTAAGCTTTTTATTAAATAAGCAGAAATAGCATAAAAAAAGCGGCACTCTAAATAGAGCGCCGCTTTTTTATGTCTTAAATTTAGCGAAATCAACTAACGTGGCTGCTTAACGACGTTGTTCATTGAAGGAAGACGCTTTAGTAGAATAAATAACCAAATATTGATTGCCAGTAATAAGACAAAATCAAGCAGATAAACCACTATCTCTGCCCAGCTGCTGCCGTAAACGCGGGTAAACAGCACCACACCACTCGCCCCTAAATAAACCAAGGTCAGCATACTGCCTATCAATAGCACATATGGCGAACGACCCCGTAGTATCGCGGGCGTCAAAATAAATGCTGGCACTAGCCATAATGCTTGCCAGGCGATACCGCCAATGATATCAGGACTACTGGGATTAAAAACATTGATAAAAATAGGTAGCCCAAGCAGTCTATAAACCAACCAAATCAGCCAAGTCACCATCAAGCGCTGACGAATGGGCGTAATTGGCTTTTTAAGCTTAGCAGCTTTGGCAGATTTTTTGGCTGGTGCGCTTATCTCACTATCGGAGCGGTTAGTGACCATTAGATATATTTACTTCCTAATTAATAGCGTTATATAAGACGTTGCATGCTATAAAAATCCGCTTAGCGAGTCCAGTTAGCTTGCGCCAATGCAGTAGCACTAATAGCCAAGCGGCGACCTTGGGCGATAGCCAACTCGCGCTCATCAGCTGAGACGGGTTGATCATGCAACGCCCCACTCACGTGGCTGGCACCATAAGGCGAGCCACCACGATGAGTACGATTAAGCGCAGGCTCAGCATAAGGCACACCAACAAGGATCATGCCGTGATGCATCAACGGCAACATCATGGTCAGCAATGTCGTCTCTTGACCGCCGTGCATCGAGCCGGTCGCAGTAAATACAGCAGCAGGTTTGTTCTGTAAATTACCTGCCAGCCAAATAGTGACCGTATTGTCCCAAAAATATTTCATGGGGGCAGCCATATTACCGAAGTGCGTCGGGCTACCAAGCGCCAAACCCATACAGTCTCTTAGATCATCCATAGTGCAATATAAGTCACCTTCATCAGGTATCGCAGGCTTGCTCGACGTGGTCTCTGGTGCAACCGTTGGTACAGTACGGATACGGGCTGTCATACCAGCATCCTCAATACCTTGAGCGATAGCATAAGCCAATGTCTTAGTCGTACCGTAATTTGAATAATAGAGCACCAAAACATAAGGGGCGGTCTGACTCATTAGCAATACTTCCTCATAAAACCATTAATGTTATTGTTGATTCCAATCACCTACAACCGCTTCTATGCAGTCTATTTCTTTAGCATAAAACCTTATTGATTATGTAGCTATAGTCGATTCAATTTAAAAATAGTACTAGTGCAAGGCAACCGAGTGTAGATGTATATTAAATACTTCAAGCGAGGTTAACGCTGTAATAATTTTATAGTGGAATGACTATATACATAATCTGTGACAGATACTGCAATATAGGCATATATTATGCCCCAGTCATTCACCGACATGCAAACAGCCTTGGTACACATTGTCGCTAATAGCCTGCTAGAGAGGTTGCTGCTGTGCATTTTGACACAATTAAACCGCAGATGGTAACAGCATATCTTTGTTACACTACTGTCACTCAAACACCTGCTAAATGGTCGATATGGAAAATTTATCAAAAAAAATCCCGTTTTTACATCAACGCTGGTTTCAATTCTTACGATTCTTGACTCGGCACTTTTTTGAAGACAATTGCCAGCAAAAAGCGGCATCGCTGACCTACACGACTATGTTGTCAATTGTACCCGTCCTAACCGTCCTATTGATGATCCTATCTTCTGTACCCGCACTTGCGTCCGTTAGAGCACAGATATATGAAGTGATTTATAGTAACTTGCTACCACAATCAAGCATGCAGGTCAGTGAGTATATCAATAGCTTCGCTGAAAAATCCTCAAATCTAACCATCATTGGGGCAATGGTGTTATTTTTTACGACCATTATGACGCTAACAACTATCGAGCGCGCATTTAACCAAATCTGGCGGGTGGAAAACCGCTCTGGCGGTATGAAAAGCATGCTGCGCTACTGGACCATCGTCACGTTAGGACCGTTAGTACTGGGTACGGCATTTCTTGCTTCAAGCGCGGTACAAAGCTTGAGTTTTTTAAATCGACAAATTGCTGGTTATGGCATTGACTGGTCTTTTTGGGTACAAGCCGTATCCATTGGTATCACTGTCGCAGGCTTTATTGGTATGTACTGGTTCATCCCAAAAGCACGCGTACCCGCGAAAAATGCAGCCATTGCTGGTCTCTTCGTCGCTATCGTATTCGAGCTGATGAAGCACCTGTTTGGTACAGTAATGGCAAACTTCACCAGTTATGAAGCGATTTACGGGGCTTTTGCGGCACTGCCCATCTTCTTATTATGGATATATTTGTCTTGGAATTTAATTCTATTAGGTGTTGAAATTAGCTATACCTTGACGATTTTTGAGACTAAAGAGGTCTATCCACGCCACCCGCTCCTAAGTTTGCTCGATATGCTAAACCTCGTTTATACCCATCATTTAAAAGGGGAAGCGGTAAGCGAACAAGCGCTACGTAATGTGCTAGGACGCAAAGAGCTACCAAAATGGTATACCTATATTAATTATCTGCAAGACAGCAATTTAATCACCATGACTGAAGATAATGATTATGTGCTCAAGAGAGATTTGAGCAAAATGACGTTATGGGATTTTTATCGCACCCTACCTTACCCCTTGCCTATCAAAGATGAGCTAGATGAGATGGGGCCAGAAGATCAAAAACCTTGGCTTAGCTTGCTAGTCAACCGTTTTGAGAATACGGAAGCTTATGCCAAGCAACAGTTAGATCTACCGTTAAATGCTATTTTTGCCAATAGTGAGCCACGTAAAAAAGCTGATTCTAATGGAAAAGGCATCAAAGGCGGTCAATCAAATTTATTTAGAAAAACCTCGGCGACCACTGCAGCATTAGACAAGAATGAGCCGAACAAAGACACCCCACACTTTGACCCAATAGCTTATGATAAAGACAGTGATATTGAATGCGATGAGCAGGATAATGAGATTCTTATTCCTAAAGATTTGAATGACTCTCAAACTAAAACCAATGGTAATCTCTTTAATCATAAAGGCGATATCATTACTGAATCAGATAACCCAAAGACGAATTAAGAAAAGCGTTAGTAATGAATGAGGTATATTGAATAATAAAAATTAATTTTCACTAGAGTTTGTAATAGAACTTATTATTATCTATAGAACAAAAGTCGTACGAGATACTAACACAGCTGTTATATTGCCTTAAACTTTATTAGGGCAATAAATTGAAAAACACAATAGCATTCCCAGTAAAAGCGCTAAGCATTTGTGTCGTATCCATTATGCTTTCTGCTTGTGGTGAAGGTGATGGCAGCACATCATCACCTGCACCAACAGTTAATCTACCAGTAGAAACGCCGCCTGTTAAACCACCAGTAACGAGCATTCCTGCTACGCCACTCGAACCAAGTACGCCTATTAAGCCACCAGTAACGAGTCTTCCTGCTACGCCACTTGAACCAAGCACGCCTATTAAACCACCAATAACGAGCATTCCTGCTACGCCACTTGTGCCAGCTACGCCTATCAAATATCCAGAACCCAAAAAGGACATCGCTGATTTTTATTTATTAGGGTTTTTTGATCACGATGGTAGAGCGGGAGAAATTCGTGCTATTCGTCCAGACTTGGTTGGCGAATTTCAAGCGATGATACAGTTTGGGCAAAATCATACCGTTGATCCACAGGGTAACGAAGCAAAAAACATGCCGCGCCTGACGGCAGAAAAAGAGGCGCTGTTATTGGTGACGCCTACGCTTGAAATGGGTGACATTAATAAATTAGCGGCTGAAATTTACAAAGACGGGTTTTTATTACGAACTGTCAATTTAGCCGATCCGACTCAAATCCCAGACACGGATCAGACTAACACTGATCAGCGCGCACGCGTTGCTTACAGTAAGCGTGCATGGTCAACCAAACTCAACTGGGATGAGGTACAAGGTGGTCTCAAAATTCGCATTGTGGATGACCAAAATCGTAGCGGTGAACTGTCAGAAGATAACATAGATTTTGCCGCCCCTGGTGAGTTGGTATTGACCAATATCCGTCTAGGCATGTTAACGGATGCACCTCAATCTTGGGGTCATTATATGCTACGCGATCCAGAAAGAGCGGGTTCAGACTACTTCCAAACCATTCCAGCAGCACAAATGACCGTTGCTAGCTATGATGACATGAAGCTCGAACGAGTAATGGTCGCCAATGGCACTATTTATGATTCAGTCAGTGACTCAAATGATGCTGGCGTTTATGCTGGTGATATGCGCGAAAACACCGCGAAATCAACCTTTGGTGTTGGCATTAATTTAGCCAATTGGGGCGTCACCAGTGCTTCAATGCAAAGTCAAGAGCAACCGCAATTGACCCAGAACGTCAATGCGCATCACGCTCGCGGTAAATATAAGAATGGTGAATATAACCACGGCTTAAGCGGCGGTAATGGTATGTTGACCCTAATCGACTCTCAAGGTAATGAGTTCAGCCACGAAATCGGTCATCATTATGGATTGGGTCATTATCCTGGTGAACAGAACGGCGATTTCTTTTGGGCCGAGCATCATGCCAATAGTGGCTGGGGCTATAATGGCGTCAGAAACAAAATGCGCAGCAACTTAGACTGGCCACGACAGGTCGAGGGTGATGGTCTCACTGGTAAACCTCTTTTCTTAGCCACCTATGGCTATGGTCGCGATGCGATGTCTGGTGGATCACAGAGTGGCGCTTATTCAAACTATACTCACTATACGGGTTATAGTACAAAAATTAAGATCCAGCCAGCATTTGATCGGGCTGTATTTGACGCTGATTCACCAACTGGCTATAAGAAATGGAATGCCGATCTCAGAAAGATGGAAGTCATCCAGCCTAAGGTATGGCAAGGTTCTAAAAACGTTTGGTACAACAGTACCGACGGTAATTACTTAAAACCACGCTTACAAGGCGTGCCAGTCTTTACCATTTTAGGCGGTTATGACCCTGTCGCGCAAAAGGGTATTATTTATCCAGAAGCACGTGGTAACTGGGGCAACGTTTTTGAGTTAGCGACACCGCATAACTCGCTTGAATCAGCAAGCTGCTGGTTAAGCGTTACTTATAGTAATAACACGATTAATGATATTGCGTTGGCTCCTAATCGGATGACCAGTAACGCCAATAAGTTCCATGTTAATTTAGCGATTGCAGACAACCCGAAAAAAGTAGATTTATACTGTAAAAAGGTCAATGAAGCACAAGTACAGCTCTCAACCATTGATATTCGTCAATATAGTGAGGCGATTAAACCCGCGGTTACCTTTGGTAAAGAACAGGGCTATACGGCACTAAGAAAGGTAGAATTGCCAATCTTAGAGCAGAAACTTCTTGCTCAAGCAGAAAATTCGACTATTAGTTTAGACGCCAACGGTCAGTTATTATATGATTCTTACAAAGAGTATCGTGATGAGCTTAGCCCTTTAGCACTCCAAACATTAGAGCGTTATGAGAAGCAGCAAGAAACTCTACATCGTCTAAACCGTTGGGTCAATGTCTATCGTACAGATTTAATCAAGAAAGAGCCTGAAGCACTTACCGAATTTCAAAAGTTTGTTGTAGATTTAGAGCTACAAGATGACAAACCTTTAGATAATGTGACTACTATCCGTAATGGCAACAACTGCCTTAAAGTTGAAACTCTAGAAGGTGGTAAGTTAAATAGCTTTATTAGTGGCCCAAGTGGCTGTACTGGTGACGACTCTGAACAGTGGATTTACGATCTTAAAGGCAAAATTCACAGCAAAATGGCATTAGATAAGTGCTTAACGGAACAAGGTTCTTGGGTGGTTTTGGGTGCTTGTAGCTTGGACTCGCCAGCGCAAGTTTGGGAGATGAACGGTACTGACCAAATCAAACAAGGTGGCAAATGCTTTGATTTGCGTACTGGTAATTTAGTAGATAATCGCGGAAGCTTAATTACTTACAATTGTAGTGGTGGATGGAATCAGAAGTGGACAACGTTAACCAAAAACCCAAGCTTTATCTTAGCAACCGCTGGTAATAATCTACCGTTAATCGTAGATAGTCTGCAAAAACAGCCAGTATCGACGGATGATATGCAAACGCGTTCATTAAGTATGGACAGTAAAGAAGAGCCATCAGTGCTAGCAAAAGTAAGCACTGCGATAAGCAATTGGATTGACAATCTAGTCAATTAACAAAACAATCCATCATGCTAAAAATAAGCTCCTATGATAGGGGCTTATTTTTTACTAAATTTTTGTGCGCAATCTGTTATATGATAAGCTAATTTACTTTTAAGCGTTTTTATTCGTCAAAAAATATCGCCGTTTTGTGACAAATAAGTTTTATGATGAATAAAAATCGGCGTCACTTTTGGAGCTGACCACATTGAATAATTCCCCCGAAAGCGGCTTGTTCACGCGAATAATGACAACCATGATGCAAGGGGTGAGGCAGTTTTTTCAATTGTGGTCGCTACAAACACTGACCGATATGCCTGATCGACTAAGAAACCTATGGCAGCAGCTTATTGGCTCTTATTGGTTTATCCCAACGGCATGCGTCATTGTAGGTATATTGCTAGCGCCTTTATTGGTCACTATCGATCAACACTTTGACCGCGAAACCGTCAGAGAGATTACCTTTGCTTTTACCGGTGACGACGATGCGGCGCGCGCCATCATGACTGCCATCGCAGGCGCAGTATTAGGCGTAGCAGGTACGACCTTTTCTATCACAATCGCGGTACTGTCGATGGCCTCTTCGCAATTTGGCCCACGGCTGTTGCGCAATTTTTTGACCGATACACCCAATCAATTTGTATTGGGGGCGTTCATTGGCACCTTTAGTTATAGTTTATTGGTGTTAAAATCCATCCATAAATATGACGTGGCTTTTGGTGTGCCACAGCTCGCCGTGACTTTTGCGATTATCATGGCAATTATATGTGCGCTGTTGCTGGTGTACTTTGTACAGCATATGGTACATGCCATTCAAGCCTCACATGTAATTCAAAACGCCAGCAATGATGCGATTAATAATATTCACTATTGGTATCGCGATCATTGCGATATCCAGCATCAACGCGATATAGAACATCATGACATTGAACAGTTTCATCATTGGTCAGCGATGCCCATTTATCCACCAAGCTCAGGTTATGTCCAACAATTTTACCTTGAGTCGCTGATTACACTGACACAAGACTATGGCGGCGTGGTGCAAATGCGTATTAATCTTGGTGATTATGTCACTGACAAAAATGTCATCGGTTACTTTTACCAGCGTCCAGCAGATCATCCAAGCAATCAACAAAAAACAGCGACGCCATCTTTAGCTGTTGTGCCGCGCGCCCCTGACGGACTTTTTTGGCAACGTTTTGCCGGCTGTATACGTATCGAACAACGACTGACTCATTCTAACGATATTGCTTATAGCTTGGGACAAATGACTGAAATCGCCGTACGCGCCTTATCGCCTGGTATCAATGATCCAAAAACAGCAGTCAACTGCGTACAATCACTGACCAGTTGCTTAAGTATTATGATGCGTCGTCAGCCGCCCAGTCCCTATCATTTTTATACACCAGCACAAAACGATGATTCATCCAAAGCCGAAGTTAAACAGCGACGCTTGGCGATATTAGCCATAGTTACTCATACTCCCAAAATATCTGATTTTATCAATACATCACTAGGCGAGATACGTCGGTATGCAGCAGCAGATTTGATGGTCTTAAAAGCGCTATGTCAGGCGATGGTCAATCTAAGTTATGCTCGCGTAAATAACGCACAGCAGCAAACCCTATTGCATGAGATAAAACTGATTGAGCGCGCAGGAGAAGAAAACCTAAGCTATCAAGAGCTGATAGATGACTTGAGCGCAATGTGCCAACAAGCCCAGCAATTCATACTTAGCAACGATGCTCATCATCAGTATTTTGACTATGTTAGCGCGTTTGACAGCCATATTCGCCAAGTATTACAAACGCAATCAAAATAAAAAGACAAACGATAACTAAACTAAAATCAAACCTATTTAGTGTTTGTAAGCGCTAAGCTTATGACAATTTTAAACTCACTTGAGAATTTTTTCATGGCCCCTACCAGTAGCCTAACCATACTTGAAATCAGCGCCATATTTTTATCCATCACAGCCCTATTAACTTACGTTAACCATCGTTTTATTGGTCTACCGACCACGATTGGCGTGATGGTTATCTCCATTTTATTATCTATTGGCGCGATATTTTTGGGATTTTTGGGATTTGATCAGCTGATTGATTATGAAGTAAGCTTATTAGAGCAGCTTGATTTTACCGAAGTCTTATTAGATGGCATGCTCTCTATGCTGTTATTTGCAGGGGCGCTGCACGTCAATATCAGCGATTTAAAACGTTATAAACTGCCTATTGGCATCCTTGCTTGCGTCGGTACCATCGTCTCTGCGATGCTTATCGCCACGGCGCTTTATTTTATGCTGCCGCTGCTTGGTTTCGGTTTGCCGTTTCTTTGGTGTTTGCTATTCGGTGCTCTAATATCACCGACCGACCCCATTGCCGTAATGGGTATTTTGGCATCGGCTGGCGCGCCAAAAAGTATAGAAACGGTCATCGCGGGCGAGTCTTTATTTAATGATGGTATCGGCGTCGTCATCTTTGTATTGCTGCTAGGTATTTTATCCAGTGGTGATATCCCAACCGCCAATTATGTGGCGCATACTCTAGCGGTTGAAGCCGGTGGCGGCATTATTTTTGGGTTGATACTTGGGTCGATTTTGTATTACATGCTGAAAAGTATCGATAGCTATCAAGAAGAAGTGTTGTTAACGCTTGCTGGTGTGATAGGTGGTTATGCACTCGCCAGTCATTGGCATTTATCAGGACCACTCGCCATGGTGATGATGGGATTAATGGTTGGTAATCGCGGACGCGCATTGGCGATGAGCGATAAAACGCGGCATTATATTGATTTATTTTGGGAATTAATCGATGAAATTCTCAATGCTATTTTATTCGTACTCATCGGTTTAGAAGTAGTGATGATTGCTTATTCGGGTAATTTATTTATCGCCGCTGGCTTGACGATTGTCATTGCCCTACTTGCGCGTTTTATCGTTGTAGGTATGACGACCAAAACCTTTCATCGTCAGCTCGATTTGCCGACTGGTGCATGGAAAGTGCTGACATGGGGCGGATTACGTGGGGGTATTTCGGTTGCCTTAGTGTTGCAGCTGCCGCTGGGAACCGAACGCGATATCTTGTTGGCGCTCACTTATGCAGTCGTGATATTCTCTATCTTGGTGCAAGGTTTGAGTATTGGCAAAGTCGCCAAAAGCATTCGCACTGATAAGAGTACAGCAAAGCCATAATTTATAACCAGTTTTAAGCCAATCGTTTTAGCAAAAGAAAGCCAGCATAAGATAGTATCTTACGCTGGCTTTTTCATACACATTCAGTTTTTTTGATAGGCGCTATAATAAGCCCTTTTTATATCAGACCCTTTCGCTTCATATTACGATAGACCACGACCACAATAAGAAGATTCGAGACTAATATCCCAAGCTTAAACCAATCAAATGGGCTAACGATTAGATAGTAAAGCTCAATAGGAATAAACACCCCATAACCCAGCACACCAAACCAATACGCCCATGTTTTATCTTGCCATAAGCCATAAGCCTCAAGGAAACGCAGACTGGCGTAAGCAAAGATTAATAACAAGAATAATGGCCAGTTTTTACTTGCTTGCTGGGCAATCCGTACTGCACTGTCAACTTGCGGTGCCAGTAGCTGTCCAAAAGTCTGTTGCCAAGAAGCAGTCGCTGTCGTCAGCCAATGCTCAAGGTCAGCATGCCATGACCATAAAGCCCCTGCCCCTAATAGCGCACCGACCCCTTTAACCACCTCATAGATTGCCACCGCTTTGATAGACTCACTGGCAGTACTGTGCGACTTGATGGTTTGGTTGTGCAAGTGATGATCGCTATCCTTCGAGGATGGTTGCAGACTATCATCCTGCCTAGGCAAATTAGCCAAAGAAAGTCTCCACAACGTGGCCTTGCAACTGCTGATTAAAGAATGGCGTGTTTTTACCATTGGACAGCATGGATTGGGCGGTCACTTGCCACTCTAACTTAGGATCCACCAGTACTGCGCCGCCGATTTTTTCATATTGCTCACTAATACCAGCGATTTTCGCCGGATTGAGACAGATTTTATCGACAAGTTGCTCTAAGGTTAACACCTCATCATTGACTAGCTGACAAGCCAGCGCCATAAAGGTATCAAAATTTGAGATGCCTGGTGTACTCTCAGCAAATGGGGCTTTTTTGGCGGTACTGTTCAAGGGTTCATGATGGCTACATATCGCATCAATGGTGCCATCTTTTAGACCACGGCGGATGGCTTGCTGATCGGTATTACTACGCAGGGGTGGTAATACATAGGCTTGGGCGTTAAAACCCTCTAAATTGTCATCGGTCAAATACAACTGATGCATGGCCACATCACAAGTCACGGGCAGGCCTTTATCTTTTGCCCAGCGCATTAATTCAATTGAAGATTTACAGGATAATTGACTAAAGTGAGCGGCGATGCCCGTTTCTTCAACCATTAGCAACTGCGTTGATAAGGCAACCGTTTCAGCAATCCAAGGAATCCCCTGCAAGCCATGATATGAAGCGATATAACCTTCATGAGCCACGCCATCACCAGATAGACTTGGCTCATCAGGATAAAAGAACACTTTCATATTAAAAGTCGCGGCGTATTCCAGTGTACGCAGTAATACTAAATCATTGCGAAAAGGGCGGCGCGCATTAGAAACGGCTATGCAACCGCCTTTTTTAAGCCCAGCGATATTTGATGGGCGCTCACCTTCTAAACCAGCAGTCAATGCACCCAAAATATGCAAATATATGCCGCCATCACCAAGCGCGCGCTCACGTAAGCCTTTTAATAATGAACCGTTCTCTAAGATAGGATTGGTATCAGGAGGAATGACCACATGCAAAAAACCATTGCCACGAGCAGCGCGCCCTTCTGACTCCAAAGTGCCATGTTGTTGTTGACCTGGTTCACGTAGGCGGGCGCACAGATCCACCAAAGGCGGCAGTAGCCACATTTCACGACCAGCTTCGAGTGACGCCAACTTATCTGTCGCAGCACTTGATAGTGAGTCTTTAAATGATTGAGGAAGATGGTTAATTATCGGTGCATCTATATTTAACATAGTTGTCATGAGCGTTATTACCGTATCAATAAAATGGGATAAATAAATATAAAACAGCGAGGCAGAGGATTATTTACTCGCAGCTTGGTGAGCGCGCTGACCTTCCATAGCTAACGACAGTACTGCCATACGAATAGCGATGCCGTTATTCACCTGTTTTAAAATCACTGACTGGTCGCCATCAGCAACGCTTGATGCAATCTCAACACCGCGGTTCATCGGCCCTGGATGCATGACCAACGCATCGGGCTTAGCCAACGCCATGCGCTCTGGTGTAATACCGTAGTGTTTATAATATTCACTCGATGATGCCAATAGTGGCGAGCCGATACGTTCGTTCTGTATTCTTAATCCCATAATGACATCACAGTTCGTGACACAGTCATTCATATCTTCATAGACTTGTACCCCAAAACGCTCAATGCCTTTCGGTAATAAGGTACGCGGCGCACAGACGCGAATGTCTTTTACACCCAAGGTTTGTAGCGCACTAATGTCTGAGCGCGCCACTCGCGAATGCTTGATATCGCCAACGATAGCCACTGACAGCTCCTCAAATGGGCGCGGCGCTTCACGATGAATAGTGAGCATATCGAGCATCCCTTGCGTTGGATGCGCATGCCAGCCATCACCGCCATTAATAATAGCAATATTCGGTGTGACCTCTGTTGCCATAAAATGGGCAGCACCTGATGCTGAATGCCGTACCACAAAGATATCTGCCGTCATGGCTTGTAGATTCCACAGCGTATCACGCAAGCTTTCGCCTTTTTTAGTGCTAGAGCGCTCGATATCGATATTAAGCACATTGGCACCTAGACGCTTTTCGGCTACTTCAAAGGTCGTACGGGTACGCGTTGACGGCTCAAAAAACAAATTCATTACCGTATAGCCTTCGAGCTCAGGACGGTTAATGAGCTGTCCATTATCATCAAAAAACGTCTCTGCTTTGGCAATAATCGCTTGCAGCTGCGCTTTATTAAGACCTTCCACCCCCAAAAAATGGCGAATACTGCCATCGCTATTAAGCTGCGGACGACTTAACGACGCATCAAGTTTCTCATGAATGGTATCAGGGTCGAATTTGGCATAATCCGTTGGCGAGACTGTCTGAGTTGAGCGGCTATCGATAGAATTTGGCATAATGGCAGGTCTTTATTGTTGGTTTATATGATTTAATAATCATTATTTATGCGTTTTTTGGCGATTTATAGTCGACGATAAGCACAGAGACAAGGACATTTTGGCACTTATTTGCTACAATTTACCCCAGTGGCAGTGAGAGACATAGCGCTGTAAAAAACAGCCATCGTCATCCTCTTGGGCAGTAGCCATAGACCTGTCAAAACCATCATTAAAAATCCGCTTAGCCAAACGATAAATAAATAATAATAGTGATAGTGTAGCTGATTTTGTGGTCAGGACAAAGATGCCGTGCGAGGTATTTAAAAATTTGCCAGATTTAGGTCTGTAACGTGCGACCCAACCGATTTTCCAACCCCTTATTTAATCCTTAGTTTCAGTAGCCTTTATTTTAACAGCATTTATTAGGAAGCCTTATGACAACCCTTACAGACTATCTCAATGATTATTCACCCAATCCTGCACTGAGTGACGTTATTACGACTGTCACTGACGTGGGTAAAACCATCTCACAATTATTGAGAAAAGGAGCGCTAGCAGACATTCTAGGAGAAGCTGGCAACCAAAACGTCCAAGGTGAAGACCAAAAGAAACTGGACGTACTGGCCAATGACTTATTATTAGATGCTTTGGCGAAGAATACCGATTGTGCAGGCGTGGCCTCAGAAGAGCTTGACGATGCTACCCCTGCCAATGCAGATGGCAGTTTGTTGGTATTGTTCGACCCGCTTGATGGTTCATCAAACATCGATATTAATATGGCCGTTGGCACTATCTTTTCTGTTTTACCGTACCAGCGCCAAGGTCAAATCAGTGAAAATAGCGACTTCTTGCAAGCTGGTAATCAACAGCTAGCAGCAGGCTATTTATTATATGGCACCTCTACCGTACTAGCGCTAACTATCGCCGATCATGTCGTGATGTTTAGCCTAGACCCTGACACTAACGATTATGTATTGATACAAGAAAACGTGCAAATCGATGCCGATACCAGCGAATATGCCATCAATGCTTCAAACTACCGCTACTGGCGCGCACCCATGCAGCAGTATATCGATGAGTTAATTGCTGGCGAAACGGGTGTCCGTGGTCGCGATTTCAATACACGCTGGGTGGCGGCCATGGTCGGTGATGTGCATCGTATTTTATGTCGTGGTGGTCTCTTCACTTATCCGTTCGATACCAAATATGCCAATAAAGCGGGCAAATTACGCTTGATGTATGAAGCCAATCCAATGAGCTTATTGATTGAGCGTGCGGGTGGCGCTGCTACTGATGCAGTCAATCGCATTTTAGACATAGAGCCAACCGATATTCACCAACGCGTCCCAGTGGTACTAGGCAGTAAAAATGAAGTCGATTATGTTAAAAATCTGCATGTAAATTACGCTGATAAATAAGCACTTTGCCTTTACTTTGATAACAATCAGTATAAAACTACAGCATGTATAGGCTTTATACTGATTGTTTAATTTTTCTATATTTTTTTCTAAGCGATCCACTATGGTAGCAAATCCCACCGAGCTTATTACCTCAGATAAAAATACGACCGTTAAACTTGTCAAATCCTTGTTAACGCAAGCGCGGCAGCGGAAGAAGCAAGGGCAAACGGTGATTGAGGGCGTGCATCTCATCGATGCGGCGCTGCGTAGTGACTACCCGTTTGTCCAAATCCTACTCGCAGAGTCTGCGCACAATCATCCTGAGGTTCAGCAAATTTTGACGCGCTTGCCTACTTATACGCCTGTTTTAACGTTATCAAATTCGCTGTATGAGAGCATTCGTAGCTTAGGTACTGGTATCGATATCATGGCAATCATTAAGGTACCAACGCCTCGTTTATCGATGATTAATGATGACTGCTTGATTTTAAATGATGTGCAAGACAGTGGCAATGTGGGCACCCTATTACGCACCGCAGCAGCGGTTGGCATCAAGAATATACTCTGTACCAGTGCGACAGCACAAGCGTGGTCCCCTAAGACATTACGAGCAGGCATGGGCGCTCAGTTTGCCCTGACCATTTATGAAGATCTAAGTGTGCAAGATATTTTAGACCATGTGCAAACACCGCTATTTGCTACCAGCTCCCATACTGATACAGTCATTTATAAACATGACTTAAAAAAACCTATCGCTTGGATTATGGGGCATGAAGGACAAGGCGTTTGTGACGAACTGATGCAGTGCGCCACCCCTATCGCTCTACCACAGCCTAATGGTCAAGAAAGCCTTAATGTCGCCATTGCAGGCTCATTATGCTTATATGAAACGCTACGTCAAAGAAACTATAACTAATGTTGTTTGACTGAATCAAAAACATACCTCTCAAATACGAAAAACCCGCTATAAATAATAGCGGGTTTTTATACTTAACTAATCACTAAATAACGATTAAACCTTGCTAGTAAGCTCAGGCAATGCTGTAAATAAATCCGCTTCTAAGAAATAATCAGCAACGCTAGCGATAGGTGCTTCTGGGTCATTGTTGATAGCAACAATAACTTTAGAATCTTTCATACCCGCTAAATGCTGAATCGCGCCTGAAATGCCCGCTGCAATATATAAGTCTGGTGCAACGATTTTACCCGTTTGACCGACCTGCATATCGTTTGGTACGTAACCTGCGTCAACAGCGGCACGTGATGCACCAACGGCAGCGCCAAGTTTATCAGCCAATGGTTCGATATATTTGGTAAAGTTCTCGCCATTTGCTAAGGCACGACCACCAGAAACCACAATGCCTGCTGAAGTCAATTCAGGACGATCAGATTTCGCCATCTCTTCATTAACGAAGCTTGCTTTGCCAGTTTCTTGCACGTTGTCGATTGTCTCAACAGTAGCTGAACCACCTTCGCTTGCTACTGGGTCAAAAGCTGTGGTACGTACTGTTATGACGGCTTTATCTTCTGTGGTCTTAACAGTTGCTGTTGCGTTACCAGCATAGATAGGACGCTCAAACGTTTGCGCATCTACGACGGCTGAGATTTCTGATAGCATGCTTACGTCAAGTAAAGCGGCAACACGTGGCATAAAGTTCTTACCAGTGGTTGTTGCTGGTGCAAGGATATGGCTGTAATCACCAGCGATATCAGCAACCAATAGCGCAACGTTACCCGCTAATTGATGCTCATAGGCAGCGTTGTCTGCTAATAATACTTTAGTCACGCCTTCTGCTTTAGCTGCTTGGTCAGCGACAGCTTGAGCACCACTACCTGCAACCAACACATGGATATCATCACCCATTTGCTTAGCAGCAGCGATGGTATTCAAAGTTGCCTTTTTCAGACTGGCATTGTCATGTTCTGCATATACCAAAATTGCCATGATTTTAATCCTTTTTTATTCGTATCATCTATTCATGCGGTTGTTTGTGTACAAAGCTGTTTGAGCAACTATTATTTTATATAAAATAAATCAGTTAAATCTATAGCTTTGTACAGGATATGCCGTAGCGAAGTATCCAATCATTGAAACATTAAATGACTTTTGCTTCGTTTCTTAGCTTATCGACCAACTCATCCACTGAACCCACTTTGATGCCAGCTTTACGTTCAGCAGGTGGCACAACTTTAATGATCTCTTGCTTAGAGGCCATATCAACACCAAAATCAGCAGGCGTTTTTTCGTCAAGTGGTTTTTTCTTCGCTTTCATGATGTTAGGCAATTTAGCATAACGAGGCTCATTCAAACGTAAATCAGTGGTGATAACCGCTGGTAACTCAAGTGCTAGCGTCTGTAAACCACCGTCGATTTCACGAGTCACGTTTACTTTATCGCCTTCAACTTTTACTTCTGATGCAAACGTACCCTGACCGATACCCATCAATGCCGCTAGCATCTGACCAGTCTGGTTGTTATCATCATCAATGGCTTGCTTACCCAATAAGATAATATCAGTGCCTTCACTCTCGGCGATATTTTTGAGGATCTTAGCAATTTGTAATGGATACGGCTTGTCGTCAGTCAACACTAAAACACCACGATCAGCGCCCAATGCTAACGCTGCACGAATTTGCTCTTGTGATTCTTTTGGACCGATTGAAGCAACAATGATTTCATCAATCACACCTGCTTCTTTTAGACGAACCGCTTCTTCTACTGCAATCTCATCAAAAGGATTGATTGACATCTTAGTGTTTGATAAATCAACGCCAGAGTTGTCAGCTTTTACACGAACTTTTACGTTGTAATCAATGACACGCTTGACCGCTACTAATGCTTTCATACGTTCCTCGTTTATTAATGTTATGAATTAAAAATTGTCAGTTAAGAACCAAAGGTTCATTTTTTTAAACTGTCGTTCAAAATACTACTTAGGGTTATTACTGCGTCAACAGATAGTAGTTAATTAAGCGAGAAGAAACAATACCGAAAATGGTATTAGTATCACACTACTCATTGATAAAATCTGCTAAAGCTAAGCCAACCATTATTATCAGACCCCTGTATCTTGCGTGAGCACAGGCATAAGGTCAAGACAACGCCGTGAATAATGCGTCATAAATTTGTCACCATTCTATAATAAATAGTTTATAAGTACACAATTTTACAGTCTTCTTTAACCTACATTCTCAATATTTCACCTATTTTTAGCACTGTCAATACGATAGTTACTTAATGGATTGTTGTGATCTATCTCGCTGGCATCAATCGAGAACATCAATCGACAACAATAATCAAAAACTCAAAATCTACGATTTTCTATTTTTACTGGAACCAATCAGCAACTCACTGTCGCGTATATCATCGAATAATGACCAGTCAGGCGTGACTGCATTATTTTTGATGACACTCATATCCCCTGTGGTTTCCATAATGACAGCAAATACTTCCGTTTTAGACTTGATCCCATTCTTGCGTAAAACCTGTTGAACATCACTGGTACTAAGATTGGCCTCTTTTAAATTTCTACTAAAATACTCGCCATGCGCCATTAATATAATGGCTCGATTGTCTATCAGAGATTTTAACGGTTTGAATTTACGCCTGATAAATGAGATAACCCCTTGAATCACAAACAATACTGCGACAGAAAACAGCCCTTGCATTAATGACGGTGTGTCTGATAGCACCGTTGAAGCGAGTATACTGCCAATACCGACAGTCATCGCAAAATCATGGCTTGAGAGCTTGGAGAAACTTCGCAACCCCATCAATCTTGTAAATAACATTAACCCTAAATAAAAACCGATTGCAGATAGAGAAATACCCAGCACTTACTGCCAATCGATTGAAAACCATGCCTCCCACTTCATAAAACAACCTTATTTTGTTAGATCTTTTTTGAGTCAGTGCTGATGACTGACAGCTAATATCAGTATGCTTTTGATGATTTTACGTTTATAGCAAAAAAAATGGCATAAAAAAAGCAACCTGATAAGAGGTTGCTTTTTTTTAGAGTTGAAACAGTATTTTTATTGTTTTAACAAACAAAGGCATCAATGCATATTGATAATCTTACTGTCATCAAGCTTACTGACTAATCAGCTTACCAGATGTCAAATGAGATTAGATAGCTTCGATTTGCTCGGCTTGTGGGCCTTTTTTGCCATCACCTAAGATGAAAGACACTTTTTGGCCTTCGGCTAGAGTTTTGAAACCACCACCTTGGATAGCGCTGTAGTGAGCGAATACGTCTTGTCCGCCATTGTCTTGAGCGATAAAACCAAAACCTTTAGCTTCATTAAACCACTTTACAGTGCCTTCAACTTTATCTGACATAAATTTTCCTAACTCTTTAACTGTTGGCGAGACGTGTGTCGTCACCGATTAATTGATATATACCCAAACTATTTTCTGCTAAATGCAACAGTCAATACGATCAAAATATCGTTAGATAGCTTGAAATTACGACCTAAAATCTTTTGAGTACAGCCTGATTATAGCAGCTTTTTATAATCGCAACAGGTTAAATTGATGATTTTTGTAAACAACGACAATCCGTTTTTAAAAGTCACGAAAGCCAATTAAATACTATCTAATACATTGATAAGAAAGATATTTTATATCATTTACTATCTATCATTCTAACGTAAAGGTGTCATTTAAGTTGGTGACAGCATTATCTCAAATAATAAATAGGTGATAAGTCAGCATATGCTTCATTGAGATATCGGTAGCCACGGTGAACTTAATACTAACAAACAAAGCGCAAAAAATATCAGCGAAAATGACTGACTATAGGCGATGTATTTAGCAGGTATCACCAAGTCTTTAGGAGAATCAGGAATACCTTTACGTTTTAGTAAACGCGTCCCGTATATCCATCCAAAGGTAGTATAGATGCCATAAGCAGCAGGTACCGTAATGGCTAGTGGCGTCAAGTCAATCACATATAATATGACAACGGAAATAAAGAACCACAAAGTATCCAAGAGTGAGCTGATTTGAAAAAACTTAGATTTAGGCAATTTGCCATCGGTTTTTTTGAGCATCTCCCCTTCTATCCATATTAAAACAGCTACCACAGCGCTAAGAGTAATATATACGAATTGCGGCGTTAGCCAGTCTGGATAAGATATTTGCACAACACACAACCTATAATCTATAAAAAATAAGAACGCGCAACTCAATCGTCTTGATAATTAACCAGCAACTGGTTGCACTAAGAATATTCAAAAAATCAATGAAGGCTAGATATATGAGGCATCGATTGGTCGTTTTCAACCAACACCAAAGCGATTGTGGTTAAAATTTCACTAAAGTAGTGCAAACTAAAAAAGCCCACACTATTAAGTAATAGCATGGGCTCTTAGGTCTATATCAGCGATTAATCTCTTAATAGCCTAATACTGAATTAGTTTTTTTCTTTATCGATGATTTTATTACCGCCGATCCAAGGCATCATGCCACGTAGCTTAGCGCCAGTGATTTCGATTTGATGCTCTGCATTGTTACGACGACGAGCCGTCATTGAGGGATAGTTGGTTGCGCCTTCAGAGATAAACATCTTCGCGTACTCACCAGACTGAATGCGTTTTAGGGCATTACGCATGGCTTCACGTGATTGCTCATTGATGACTTCAGGACCAGTTACGTATTCGCCATATTCAGCGTTGTTACTGATTGAATAGTTCATGTCAGCGATACCGCCTTCATACATGAGGTCTACAATAAGCTTAAGCTCATGCAAGCACTCAAAGTAAGCCATTTCTGGGGCATAGCCAGCTTCAGTTAGGGTTTCAAAGCCCATTTTAACCAGCTCTACTGCGCCGCCACAAAGTACTGCTTGCTCACCGAATAGATCAGTTTCAGTTTCGTCTTTAAAGGTTGTTTCGATAATACCTGAACGACCACCACCAACACCAGCAGCATAAGAGAGTGCTAATTGTTTGGCTTGACCTGAAGCATCTTGGTAGATAGCGATAAGATCAGGGATACCGCCGCCTTTGGCAAACTCTGAACGTACCGTATGACCTGGTGCTTTTGGTGCAACCATAATGACATCAAGATCACCACGTGGTACGACTTGGTTATAATGAATCGCAAAACCATGAGCAAACGCTAGGGTTGCACCTTCTTTGATATTTGGTTCGATTACATCATTATATAGCTCTTTTTGAAACTCATCAGGCGTCAAAATCATGATGACATCAGCAGCTTTTACCGCTTCTTCTACTTCAGCTACTTTTAGACCTGCGTTTTCTGCTTTTTTCCATGAGCCAGAGTTAGCACGTAGACCAACGGTCACATCAACATCTGAATCTTGTAGGTTAAGCGCGTGTGCATGGCCTTGTGAACCATAACCAATAATGGCAACTTTTTTGCCTTGGATGATTGATAGATCACAATCTTTATCATAATAAACGTTCATAAACAGAGTCCTTTTCCTAAATCATGGCTTGCCATGGATAAATAAACACTTAAATTATAATCACCTTATCGAAGTGATGGGTGAGATAAGCGCTATGTTAATGTTTGAATAAATAATTTGACCTACAATAGGTACAGTAAGCACCCATTATAAACTGAGCGTTTTTTCGCCGCGTGCAATACCAATCACACCCGAACGCACCACTTCCATAATACGTTCACGACCAATCACATCAATAAAGCCGTCAAGTTTGGCTTTGTCACCGACGATTTGAATGGTATATAGATTGGCGTTCACATCAACGATTTGTGCGCGGAAAATATCGGCACTGCGTTTAATCTCTTCACGTACGCCACCCGTCGCCCGTACTTTTATGAGCATCAACTCGCGCTCGACGTGCACGGTATCTGATAGATTAAGCACTTTAACCACTTCAATCAATTTATGCAATTGCTTGGTGATTTGTTCTATTTTTTCAGGTGATGTAATAGTAGTCAATGTTAAGCGAGAAATACTCGAATCGTCTGTTGGCGCAACGTTCAAAGTTTCAATGTTGTAGCCACGTTGAGAGAACAAACCGACCACTCGCGACAACGAACCCGCTTCGTTTTCCATCAATACCGAAATCAGATGTTGTTGTTGCATTAGGTACGCTCCCCTTTTGTTAACCACATATCACGCATCGCTTGCCCAGCGATTTGCATTGGATATACATGCTCGTTACGATCGACATAAACGTCAATAAATACCAATCTATCTGTTATTGCCATGGCTTCCGCCAATTGCGCTTCCATGGTCGCAGGATCAGTAATCTTGATACCGACGTGACCATAGCTTTCAGCGAGTTTGACAAAGTCTGGTAGTGAATTCATATAAGAATGGGCATGACGACCTTCATACAGCATATCTTGCCACTGCTTCACCATGCCTAATTGGGCGTTATTTAGATTTAAGATTTTAACTGGCAAATTATATTGTAAGCAGGTTGAGAGCTCTTGAATATTCATCTGAATAGAGCCTTCACCCGTGATACAAACCACGTCACGCTCAGGGTGAGCAAGTTTGGCTGCCATCGCATACGGCAAGCCAACACCCATCGTCCCTAAACCACCTGAGTTTAGCCATTGGCGCGGCTCATTATAGGTATAATAAAGCGCGGCAAACATCTGATGCTGACCGACGTCACTGGTGATAATAGCGTTACTATTCGTCACTTTATCTAAAGCTTGAACGACCGCTTGGGGCTTAATGCCGTTATCGGTGCTAGTGTCATAACGCAGGCCATGACGCTTACGCCACTCATTAATCTGTGACCACCAATCCAACAATGCTGGTTGGTCTAGCTCTTTATCATCACCGACAATCTCTAGTATATCGGTCAGGACAGATTTAACATCACCCACGATCGGAATATGCGCATTAATCGTTTTTGAAATAGAGGTAGGATCAATATCAATATGAATAATCGTCGCATTCGGACAGAATTTTTTGACATTATTAGTGACACGGTCATCAAAACGTGCGCCAACTGCCAAGATGACGTCGGCATGATGCATGGTCATATTGGCTTCATAAGTGCCATGCATACCGAGCATACCCAAGAACTGACTATCAGAACCAGGGAACGCGCCCAAGCCCATTAAGGTATTGGTTACTGGTAAATTTAAACGGTGCGCAAGATTAGTAAGCTCTTTATGCGCATTGCCTAAAACAACACCACCACCAGAGTAAACAATCGGACGCTTTGCAGCAAGCAGCGTTTCAACCGCTTTTTTAATCTGACCACTATGGCCTTTTAATGACGGCTGATACGAACGTATAAACACTTCTTCTGGATAAGCGTAAGCAAACTTTTCACTTGGCGCGGTCATATCTTTTGGCACATCAATGACTACAGGACCTGGGCGTCCAGACTGGGCAATATAAAAGGCTTTTTTGACAATCATTGGGATTTCGCTAGCGTGGCGCACTTGAAAGCTATGCTTCACGATAGGACGTGATACACCGACCATATCTGTTTCTTGGAAGGCATCTTCCCCAATTAGGCTGCTAGGTACCTGACCTGCGATGACCACCATCGGCACAGAATCCATAAACGCTGTTGCGATAGCCGTTACGGTATTAGTAGCACCCGGACCTGACGTCGCTAATACTACACCTGTCTGCCCTGTGACTCGCGAATAAGCATCTGCCATGTGACCGGCTGCTTGCTCATGACGTACTAAAATATGCTCGATATTTTCTTGTTGAAACAAAGCATCATAGATATGAAGAACCGCACCACCTGGATAGCCAAAAATATATTTGACGCCCTCATCAGTCAGTGATTGCACCAACATCTCAGCACCAGATAGCATTATAGGTTGCTCACTACCCTCAGCGAGGCGTTGTTGCTTTTCTTCAAAATTTTTGGCGGCATTCCCCGTTTGGGTATGTCCCGTCATATTCGGACTTTGCGTGGTTTGCGTCACTGTCATCACCTTTTTTTTGTCAAGAATTGGCGTTCATTTACAAGAGGAAATCATGCTATTTACACAAGATGGTTCGTCTTATAGAAATGGCTGCAAATCCTTATCCATATCAAGAATGTGTGCCCACTATCTCTAAGTAACGCTGTTTTATAAGACAGCAGGCTACTCAAACACAGCAATATATGTAAGGTCAGTTTTATGGCAGGAGTCTATCGATGTACAGTGACAAGATGCGTGTGCATCTATAAAAGAAGCTTATTATTGATAAATAGCAGATAGCATTTACAACAGATTGATTTATACAGAGGCATTGATATTCACAACTTAAATCACTCTCACAGCCAATACTAATTTGTAAAATGGTTAGATTTTACGACAGGCTTATTAAAAAGATTTAATTACTGAATATTTTTCCATGTTTAATACAACCGCTAGAGTCACGCTTAGCGCATTTCAAATAATAAGTTTATCTTAGTCATTGTAGACAGATAAGTCCGGAGACAATACATAAAGTCATCGATAACAATCGTTATGATTACTATCTTTGCAATATCATTGTCACAAAGAAACGAAAAATGCGTAAGCCACTGATAAGTAACCTATCATCCTCATTTTCAAGTGCCACGGCAATATCATAAAAGCCGCTCACTGACCAATCAACTGCTATTATATTCGATGGTTTGTGAGCTATTGTCAAGAAAAACTTCTAAAGCCCATCCCTAACTATTAGTTATTAAATAATATACATTCATAAGGATTATTTGTTAGAATCGAAAGCTGGTACATTTTTAGTACCATTCCAACACTTAAATGTTATATTGACACATATATACACATCTGTTTTTTACCCCTTGAGAGGATTGCTACTATGGCATATGCGTCTAAAATAAATACTGCTACCAAACTGCTTGTGAGTACTGCGTATGTGCTAATGCTGTCGATGAATGCCAGTCATGCTATTCAAGTTTATAAATCTGTTGGTGCACATGGTGAAGTCAAATACAGCCAACATGCGCCGCAAAATGGTAAAAACATTGAGCTGATTGAATTTCGTAGTGATGGCAGACAAAGCAATGCAGGACAATTGGCTGGCAAAACAGATGCCAATCAAAGTACTAATACTCAAAGCGTAGAAGAGCAAAGAGTTGCAGCGCTTGAAGCACGGATTAAAGAACAAGAAGCACAAGCCAATGCACAGCGTTGCCAGTCACTCCGCAATAATTTGACCAACTTGAATGTCGGCGGACGTATTTATGAGATGGATGCAAATGGCAAGCGTCAATATTTAGACGGTCGTGAAATTGAGCTCAAACGTGAACGCGTACAGCAGGCAATTGATCAGTATTGTGGCAGCTCAACTACCTAGGCTTAATGCTAATTATAGACGTTAATCAATAGCTGCATCACATGACGAAGGGCTGCTGGCATATCCTGAGCTTGTAGTCCTCGTTGTCCAACCAACAACGTATTATTACTTTGATTGACCAGCGTATCCCCTGCTAATCCATGTATAACAACCGCTTGATGCAAGCTTTGCATTCCTGATGATAAATCTTGTTGTGCTAGCAGACTAGCAATGACACCAGATAACACATCACCCATGCCAGCCGTCGCCATACCCGCATTACCGACAGCACAAACATAAACGTGATGCTCACCTAAGCCCTGCTCTAATATCAAAGAACCTGCGCCTTTTAGCACCCATTCACCACCATAAGTTGTAGCGCACTGTTTTATCGCTTGTAGTCTATCGCTTTCCACCTCACTGATTCTCTTATTCAGTAATCTAGCAGTTTCGCCACTGTGCGGGGTCAAACAAACTTGATAATTAACACTATATTCTCGCAGCTGGCTGACCAATTCATGATGCTCTAATGGCAATGATGCTAAATGATAAAGTCCATCAGCATCAATCACTATTGCCTTTTTAGCTGTCATCGCAGTTTGTAGATACTTTATAAATAACACTTTTGCTTTTTCATCACGACCAAGCCCCATACCAATCGCAATCACAGTGGCTGACTTGATTAACTCCTGCACTCCATCCACATCATGCAAATTAATCGTCATTGCATCTGGTAGCGAAGTTAATAGGGCGCTATGAAAAGCCTCATGGCAAGCAACTGTAATTTTACCCGCTCCTGCCGCCATCGAGCTCGAAGCAGACAGTATCGCCGCGCCGCCCATACCTTGTGAGCCATCGATACGATTACCGCCAATAATCAGTACATGACCATAGCTACCTTTGTAGCTATTTTGACGGCGAGGACTTAGACCATATGCAGTAGTAATCAGTGTTGCTACTGGCATAAACCTTTTATCATTTATTGGATAAGGTATCAGCGGTATATCAATTACCTTGCCGCTACAATCCATACCATCTTTGGTATGCAAACCGAATTTCCGTGCAATTAAACATAGCGTTATATCAGCCTGTATAGCCACCTGCTCAAACACCTCGCCAGTCGAAGCCACCAGACCACTTGGAATATCAACCGCAATGGCCAAGGTACTATTTTGTTCAGATAACTTATTAAAGGTGCTAATGGCTGTTTTGTAAATACCTGTAGGCGCACGATCCAGTCCAATACCAAACAGCGCATCAATATAAACATCGGCTTGCAGATTACCATCTATTCCTTCTTCTAGATCACAAGCACTATTTTCAAAGCGTCGATAAGGGCAATTAGCCAATAGTTCCTCTTTTAGGGCTTTTTGTGCGTCAGAAAATGCTGTTATGTCATTGGTATCAAAATCATCACTCTCAAAACCAACTGTTACCACTTGTACCTGCCAACCCATTTGCTGTAAATAATAAGCAATGAGCCAACCGTCGCCACCATTATTACCCTTTCCAACCCAAATGCTCACTCGATGCTGACGCATATGACGAAGAGGCACATAAGTAGTGGCTGATGAAGAGATATTTAATTGCTTTTGTTCATATAATTGTTCTATGTTTTGCGCCATTTGCCAGGCTGCTTGTTTCATCAACCCAAAACTATCATGCCTCTCTACAAACCATGCTTGCTCCATCGCATAGAGTTGTTCACTACTATATAACGGGATAGGTTTTGCACTTTTTATAGGTGATAAATTGGTCTGATTTTTCATAACTAATCCTTGAGTATTTTTTGCTGATTTTTTATTTTATTGAGATATGATTACTATCATTTAGCATCAGCTTAGCAAACGCTTACATCAACGTATGTATCAATATGAATGTGAAATTATTTGCTTTTATACTTGCGCTCTTAGCTCACTGGCTTATTATATCGGTATTCACTCTATCGCCTACTGTCATACATGAATAATCTTCCTAAAGTAAACTTGCCTATCTCTTCAACCCAGCAGAAATCAGCTAAGCAAATCTCTACTGAACCTAAGCCTGCGTCCGAAAAAAAAATTAAGGTGAATAATAGCCCAACATTTACCACCACAGCCGATGTCAAACAATGGATTAAAACCCAAGCACAGGCTTTAGGATTTGCCGACTGTGGTTTTTTATCGGTGCATCACCCTTTATTTGCTAAGCAGATTGTACAATTGCAACAATGGCTCGATAAAGGTTATGAGGGGCAACTGCAGTTTATGCATAACAACCATGAACTGCGGGCAAATCCTGACCAACTGGTAGAAGGGGCAAAAACCATCATCAGTGTCCGTATGGATTACCTGACTCAAGCACCAACCCCACGTACGATTACTGACAATGACTACCCCAATCAAGGTATCATTGCTCGTTATGCCAGAGGACGCGACTATCATAAAACGATGCGCAGTCGTTTGAAACAATTGGCACTAAAAATAGAAGCCATGCTTCCTGAGTGGCAACACCTCAATATAGGTTCAGAGCAAGATTTTATTTTTAGGCCTTTTAGTGACTCTGCTCCTATTTTCGAGCGACCCATTGCCGATGCTGCTGGTCTTGGCTGGACAGGAAAGCACACCTTATTAATCAACAAGCAAGCAGGTTCATTTTTTGTATTGGGTGAGCTATTTATTAGCCTTGAGTTACCTGATGACAAACCCGTCAAAGAGCATTGCGGCAGTTGTAGCGCTTGTATCGACATCTGTCCCACTCAAGCGATTGTCGCGCCCTATGAGCTCAATGCTGCAGCTTGTATCTCCTACCTTACTATCGAGCACGACGGTATTATTGATATAAAATACCGCCGCGCGATTGGTAATCGCATCTTTGGCTGTGACGATTGTCAACTCATCTGTCCTTGGAATCGCTACGCCAATCTTACACCTGTAGAGGACTTCGCACCACGGCATAACCTTGATAGCAGCAGTCTGCTGGAGCTGTGGCAATGGCAAGAAACTGAATTTATGAAAAAAACTGAAGGCAGCCCGCTTAGACGCACAGGCTATGTGAACTTTTTGCGTAATATCGCGATTGGTCTTGGAAATGCTAATGGTAATGAAGAGACCATTACTCAGTTACAATCAAAGTTGGGCGTACATAACGAAATGCTCGATGTACATATCAATTGGGCCATAGCAGAACAGTACGAGAAGTTAAAAAATCTCTAAATCTTAAGTTTATATTTCTGTATGCCAAAAGAATGCCTCTTACTACAGTAAGAGGCATTCTTTATTTTATTCACGCATATCTCTGACAGTTCAAAACCATATTATGGCTTAGGAATGCGTAGTACTTGACCAGGATAAATCTTATCAGGGCTAGATAGCATCGGCTTATTGGCTTCAAAGATTTTCATATAATCATCCGCTGAACCATAAACCTCTTTTGCGATCTTAGACAAGCTATCACCAGATTTCACTGTATACATCGTTGACTCAGGCGCATCTTCTTCGATATCAATATTATCGATTACCTTGGCCACGTTTTGTACATTACCAATGGCGATAATCGCTTTTTCACGGTCTGCTTGTGTTTTAGCTTTACCGCTGATTTCTGCAGTATCTGTTGAGCCGTTATACTTGATTTTCAAATCGCTAATATTAAGATTTTGCTGCTGAATACGACGAAGTAAAATATTGGCAACTGATTGCGCAGAAGGCTCGCTACTCTGTACTGGCGTATTAGCGTCTGCTTTTGTTTCTGACTTGGCATCGTGTTTGGCGTCATCACGATTGAAAATTTTATCACCGATATCTTTTGCAAAACTGAACATACCCATTTACATACTCCTTTAAATATTGTTATTTATTATTCATCATTATTGTTTTAATGGCATATACTTTCATATATAACCACACTTTATATATCACTATACTTTGTTACTGCTAACTATTATGAGTATAGACAAAGATATGTGAGGTAGATAGTAATAGTATGTTGAGTAATGTTGATTTTGCGTAGCTTATGTTAACGTATTGATTAGTCATATAACCACCTGTTGCCATGGCAAATTATCAACATAAAAAAACCGCCTATCTCTACAGATAGGCGGCTAAAATAACTCGCTAAGCCACTAGCTAATTATAGCTGCGCTTGTACATAATCAATCGCTTTTTGAACAGTCGTTAATTCTGCTGAATCTTCATCAGGAATGGTAATGCCAAAGTCACTTTCAAATGACATAACCAATTCGACTAGGTCTAACGAATCTGCACCTAAGTCTTCCATAAATGATGCATCATTGTTGATATCTTCAACATTCATACCCAATTGCTCAGCTACTGCAGCTTTAACTCTTAGCTCGGTATCATTACTCATGTAGATTTCTCCTTTTTGATCTATTATTTTGGCAAGTCACCATAGGCCTATCATTAGGCTCTACAGCATTGTATATAAAATCATATCTTCAGATTAGCACAGCTATCTGAGTACTTTGTAACTTGTTTTATAGCTGGTTATACGTTTTGACTGATGTCTAGTAAAGCCCTGCTATAATACAGGGCTTTGACATAAAAGTATCCGTCATTATAACACCCTTTATTATAGTTTACACTCGTGCACAGAGTTTTTTATTATAACTGTGTAACACTTGTTTATCACCTACATATACATACCGCCATTGACAGGGATAACAGCGCCTGTGATATAACTGGCCTCATCGCTGGCTAAGAAATGTACGGCTGCTGCAATGTCTTCTGGCTGTCCAAGGCGACTGATAGGTACAGCGTCTAGCATAGAGTTCAATAGGCGCTCATCAAGCTCGTCCGTCATATCCGTTTCGATCAAACCAGGGGCTACGCAATTGATCGTCACTTGTCGTGAGCCAATTTCACGCGCGAGCGTACGGCTGAACCCTTCGACGCCTGCTTTGGTCGCCGCATAGTTAGATTGACCTGCATTACCCATTTGCGCAACGACAGAGGTTATATTGATGATACGACCACGACGTGCTTTCATCATACCGCGCACAGCACGTTTACTCATGCGGTATACCGACGTCAAATTGGTATCGATAACATTTTCCCAGTCGTCATCTTTCATACGCATCAGCAGACCATCTTGGGTGATACCTGCATTATTGACCAATACTTGTACTGCGCCGTAGACGCTCTCAATCTCTTCAAACAGCTTATCAATTTGTGCGGTATCGCGTACGTCTAAAACACGTCCAATACCGCCACTATCGTGGAGATAACCATCAATCAGTTCAGCACCTTTTTCCGTAGTCGCTGTACCAATAACAAAATGTCCTTCTTTGGCAAAACGTTTGGCAACGGCTTTACCAATACCACGGCTAGCACCTGTCACTAGAGTAATCGTACGACTCATGATAACACCTCCATTAATTTATCAAGACGAGCGGGCTTGTCAGTAGGATAGCTCGTAATTGGCTGTGCTTGGCGCTTCGCCAAGTTGCTCAATACATTGCCACTGCCGCATTCGATTAAAATATTAATTTGTTTGTCAGCCAACTCTTGCATGGTTTTTGACCATAATACTGGTTGGCTTAATTGCTCCGTTAATGCCTGCTTGATACCGACCGCACTGCTCTCAACACGCGCATGTCGATTTTGGATAACAGGAATCGTCGCTTGATCAAATTTTATTTCTGCCAGAATCTCAGCCAATGCACTACTGGCTGGCTCCATAAGCGCGCAATGTGATGGTACGCTTACCTTTAGCGGGATGGATTTTTTGCCGGTGTTTTGCACTTTATCAATAACGGCATTCACACCAGCAGCATTACCCGATATCACCACTTGTCCTGGACTATTAAAGTTGGCTGCACCTACAATGGCACCTTCGACATGTTCAGTCGCTTGCTCACACAAGTTTTCTACTCGATTGTCCTCAAGCCCTAACACTGCTGCCATGGCAGTATCGACACCTACAACGGCTTCTTGCATCAACTGACCGCGCTTATGTACCAATTTAACCGCATCAGCAAGCGATATGACTTCAGCCGCACAAAGCGCACTGTACTCACCTAGAGAATGACCCGCTAAATAACAAGGCGCTGTGGTTATTTTTTGTTTTAAGATACGCCAAATGGCGATGCTGGCCGTCAGTAATGCTGGCTGAGTATATTGTGTTTGATTGAGTTTTTCTTCATTTTGACAGATTGCCCATAAGTCTTCACCAAGCGCGGCGCTAGCTTCAGTAAAGGTATCGAGAATCTCTGGATAGATTTCAGCAAGCTCACTAGTCATCCCGACTACTTGCGATCCTTGACCAGGAAAAATTACCGCAATACGTGTCGGCGGCTTTTTTACCATATCGGGTACAGAGGCCATAACCAATATTCCTTATTTAATTGGAAATATCCCTAAAAACAATTGGGGTTTATTATATTATTAGAGGCGATATAAAGCCGTTGCTTTAGTATTTGTCTAAAAAAACGGATTATCGATAAACTATACACTGACGCACACTATTATCATAGCGGATGCTACTGAAACACGTATAGTAAAAGATACCACTCAAATTAAAATGGTAGAGTATATCGGTTCATTTTCATATTTTCTAAAGGCGCATGGTAAAAGGTTGTTCAAATACCTACCATAAAAGCCAATAGCAAAAAGCCAAGTTATCTAGCCACATAATATATGATAGCGAAATAACTTGGCTTTCTTCAGCTCAAAGCATATTACCTAATAACAGCGTTGCAAAAATAATGACAGTCACCAGTACTATCATTATTTTTACAATCAGCTATTGAATAGCCAATAATTTAAGCGTCTTGACTAACTTTAAACAACTGGCGACCACGGTAGAAACCATCTTTAGTCATGTGATGACGACGATGTTTTTCACCAGTGGTAGCATCTACGCTTATCTCAGCGATTTCCATACGATGATGTGAACGGCGCATGTCACGACGAGAACGACTTTTACGACTTTTTTGAACGGCCATGATATAGCTCCTATACTTAAAAGGGGATAAGCTTGAAATTCAGCTTTAATCGACACTGACAGAGGCTATATAATCACAACAACCTAAGTCTTACGCATCATTAGTTAAATAGATTGCCACGTAGTAAAGTGTTGATTACGTCTAAAATCTATAGTTAGTCTGCAAGATCAGCATCTACCTGCCAGTAGCAGATTGCTAGAATGCAATAAACGGGACATTATACGCATGTTTAGCGGATTAATAAAGCCCTGCTTCTCACTCTTTGGTAGAAAGCTGATGAAAGGTATCATAAATTTATTAAGTAGTACATTGATATATGACTTGTCTCTTAATAAGATTACAACTTGCCTTTTAGCGAGGCTAAAGCAGCAAAAGGATTTTCGCTTTCTTCCTCTTCTGGAATCTCACCAAATTGCTCTACCGTCATTTCACAGTCGTCATGTTTTGGCGACATTGGCGTCTTCAGTAATATCTCATCTTCTACCAATTTTTTGAATGGCAATAAAAGCTCTGGTGCAGGCTCAGTAATAATTTCATCAAGTAATAAATAGTCTTGTTCATCATTGATTGAACGTGCTTGGCTCTCATCTTCTAGTAGCGCAATATTATAATCATCAGACAAATCGATAGCCACTGGCTGTAGACAACGTTGACAGGTTAACCAAACTTCACCCGTCAGTGTGAATGCCAAATGTAAGATATTATTGCGGCGATACAGATTGGCATTAAGCGAGATGTTTGCTTGTTCATGTTCGGTGGCTAAGGTAGCAGCAAGACGTTTGAAAGCGCTTGGCTCTACCTCTCCTGTCCATTCATATCCAGTATCTGCCCATTTATCCAAAGAAATAGATTCAGGCATACTAGTAGATAAAGGCACTTTTTTATTATCAGCATAACCTGCTGACGGTTTACTTTCTGGAGTGCTTGACATGCGCGACCTCATTCATCAAAACGGTGTATAATATTGCCTGCCATACTAACGGAAAGCATTGAGCGACGCTAGCGCTAGTATGTTAAATTTATTTGATATGAGCTCTATTTTCATCTCTTTATTTCGCCTATTTATATTCAAAGATAGTTCTTCTTTTTATCTTTTATTTGACCAGTGTTTTACCTATGAATGTGTTTAATGATAAACCTGACTTCTCGAACCTACTTTCTCCACTTGAAGCAAAAATACTATTGCAACGTCTCACTACGTTAACCAGTAATGTGAATGCCTCTTCCACTGACTCGTGGAACCTTAACAACAATCAGTGCTTAGAGGATGTAAAAAGTGAATGGCAAAGGTTAGAAAGGTTAGCTGCTATCAAAAGCTTAGATGGCACTCCATCATTGGTTAATAAATACGAGCAAGCGGCTACTGATTGGCTCATCCAATTATTCAATACTTTATTCGCTCATCAAAATGTGACATTGGTTCGTGGACAAGGAGAACCAGAGTACTTTCCGGCACAAAATAACGAACCCGCAAAAATTGAATTTGCTCATGGATTTTTTGCTAGCGCATTGCATGAGCTAAGCCATTGGTGTGTGGCTGGAGAGGCTCGTAGACGTTTGCCTGACTTTGGCTACTGGTACGCACCAGATGGGCGTACCGCCGCTCAGCAGCAAGCATTTGAGCGCGTAGAGATTAAGCCACAAGCGTTAGAGTGTTTATTTACTCTCGCTTGTGAACGATCATTTGAGGTGTCACAAGATAATTTGTTTGCTGACTTTGATACGAGCAATAGTACATTCGCAAATGACGTCTACCGACAAGTGCAACAATACATCGCTAAGCCCAATATATTGCCACCTGATGCTAAAACTTTATTACACGCCTTACTCAGTGTTTCTATAGCTGATCTAGAGTAACAGCAGCATATCAGCGCAAAGGTGTGGCATTTTTGCGTTAACGATTGTCTACGCATAGTAACGCCTCGCTACCAAACTTATATTGGCTTTGCGCTATACTAGGAAGGCAGTGATGCTTTTTTAGTAAACTTAGTGAAAGAAGCGTAAGCGCCACCAATATTCTACTTAGTCAAAAACCTCACATTTAAAAACCCATAATTATAAAATAAGGAACTGCTATGCAAGTATTTTATATTCATCCAGAAAATCCACAGCCACGGCTGATTGAGCAAGTGGCGGATCTGTTACGTAAAGACCAGCTCATTATCTACCCTACCGATACCAGCTATGCTTTTGGTTGTCGCTTAGGGGCAAAGGATGCACTCGATAAGCTCAAACAAATTCGTGAACTTGATGATAAACACCAGTTTACCTTACTGTGCCGTGACTTAAGCGAAATTGCCAACTATGCTGCAGTGGACAATATACAATTTAAACAGCTCAAAGCACTTACTCCTGCGCCCATCACCTTTATCCTCAATGCCACAAAAGACGTACCAAAAAAATTGGCACATGCGAAGAAAAAAACCATCGGTATTCGAGTACCTAGCAACCCCATTGCGCAAGCGCTTTTAGAGGCCATGGATGAACCTATCTTAACCAGCTCATTAATACTGCCTAACCGTGATGACATACTAGATGATCCCTTTGAGATTGAGGATTTATTAGGCAATCAAATTGACGCTTTGATAAATGCAGGTATAAAAACTACTAAGCTCACTACGATTGTTGATATGACTGGTGGCCAGCCTGAAATTATCAGACAAGGTGCCGCGGATGTAGATTCACTACTACGGTAATAGACTCAAGTATCAGACACAAAAAAAGCTCCAATTGAATTGGAGCTTTTTTATATACATCTTTTGCTTATTGTAAAATTAGTCGCGATCAACCAATTCTACATATGCCATTGGCGCATTGTCACCATCACGGTAACCGCATTTTACGATACGCAAATATCCACCTGGACGGGTCTGGTAACGAGGACCTAACGTGCCAAATAGTTTGCCTACCATAGCTTTGCTACGCATACGGCTAAATGCCAAACGACGGTTAGCAACGCTGTCTTCTTTAGCCATAGTAATTAATGGCTCGGCAACGCGACGTAACTCTTTTGCTTTTGGTAAAGTTGTTTTGATCAGTTCATGCTCAAATAATGAGTTAGTCATGTTCTGAAACATTGCCTTACGATGACTGCCGGTACGACCCAGCTTGACTCCACTCTTACGATGGCGCATAGTCAAAAATCCTTAAAGTTTAACGGCTACGATAAGAAAAGCGATCATCAACACGAAGGTCAGCTGGTGGCCAGTTATCTAGGCGCATACCGAGCTCTAAATCTTTAGACGCTAGTACGTCTTTGATTTCCGTTAATGATTTCTTACCAAGATTTGGGGTTTTTAGAAGTTCAGTCTCTGAACGTTGTACCAAATCACCGATATAGTAAATGTTTTCAGCTTTCAAGCAGTTGGCTGAGCGAACCGTTAGTTCAAGATCGTCCACAGGGCGTAATAGCACCGGATCAACCTCTTCTTTCTCTTTCACAGGCTCAGGCGCTTCTTCAGCTTCTAGGTCAACAAAGATAGAAATCTGTTGTTGTAAAATAGTGGCTGCTTTACGAATTGCTTCTTCTGGATCTATAGTGCCATTAGTTTCAAGCTCAATGATAAGACGATCAAGATCAGTACGCTGCTCTACACGAGCGTTCTCAACCTGATAAGCAACACGAAGCACAGGACTAAAACTTGCATCAAGCTTTAAACGTCCGATTGCTTTAGTATCACCATCTTCACGGCGCTGGTTTGCTGGCTCATATCCACGACCCATTACTACACGCAAACGCATCTTAAGATGACCACGATCACTCAATGTACCCAACACCAATTCTGGATTGACGATGTCTACATTATGCGGTAACGCGATGTCTGCAGCAGTAATAGTGCCTGGACCTTGTTTATCCAAGGTCAAAAATACTTCATTTTGGTCATGAAGCGTAATAGCCAAGCCTTTTAGATTCAAAAGCAAGTCAAGTACATCTTCTTGTAGCCCTTCAAGCGTTGAGTATTCATGGTCAACACCATCAATCTCAGCTTCAATGACTGCAGCACCAGGTAATGAAGATAACAAGATGCGACGTAAGGCATTACCAAGGGTATGCCCAAAGCCGCGTTCTAACGGTTCGAGCGTGACTTTCGCAATCGTTTCATTAACCGTATCCACATTAATGGCATTCGGCGTTAGAAACTCAGTTGCATTTAGCATCATGATGTCACCTCGATTTATTAAACTGGTTTAATTAACGTTGATTGCTCAATGCCGTTTTCACGACATCGAGCAGTACGTCATTACTTAGAGTATAGCTCAACGATCAAGCTTTCGTTGATTTCAGCAGGTAGATCAATACGATCAGGCGCTTGTTTGAACGTGCCTTGTAATTTGCTGTGGTCAACATCTAGCCATTCTGGAATACCACGTTGGGTAGCCAGCTCAATTGCGTTTTTAATACGTAATTGCTCGCGAGACTTCTCTTGGATAGCGATGACATCACCATCTTGCAACTGAATTGATGGAATGTTCACACGAACAAACTCATCACGGCCAGCTTTTTTTACCATAACAGTACGATGACTGACTAGCTGACGTGCTTCGGCGCGAGTTGAGCCAAAGCCCATGCGATAAACAACGTTATCTAGACGGCTCTCAAGCATGGCTAACAGGTTTTCACCAGTAGCACCGCGCTTACGAGCAGCTTCTTTATAGTAATTAGCAAACTGACGCTCTAATACACCATAGATACGCTTAACTTTCTGCTTTTCACGCAGCTGTAAAGCATATTCTGAGGTCTTGTTACGGCTTACACCGTGTTGACCTGGTGGACGACCAGCTTTTTTCGTTTTTACGTCGTATGGTTTAACGCCAGACTTAAGACCTAAGTCCGTGCCTTCACGACGTGATAATTTGAGTTTTGGTCCAATATAGCGGGCCATTGTTATGTCTCCTATAAGCTTTTGGGATAAAAAGCTTCGTCTTTAATATTAGACGCGGCGCTTTTTCGGCGCACGGCAACCATTGTGTGGGATTGGGGTTACATCAGAGATGCTGTTAACTTTATAACCCAATGCACCTAGTGCTCTTACCGCAGACTCACGACCCGGTCCTGGTCCTTTGACCAAAACGTCGATATTCTTAACACCATATTCTTGAGCCGCTTTACCAGCGACTTCAGCTGCAACCTGAGCTGCAAATGGTGTAGATTTACGTGAACCACGGAAGCCTTGTCCACCTGAAGTGGCCCAAGCCAGTGCATTACCTTGACGATCGGTAATCGTAACAATGGTGTTATTAAAAGACGCATGGATATGGGCAATGCCCTCCGATACTGAACGACGAGTCACTTTCTTGCGACTACGAGTGTCTTTAGCCATCTTTTAGCTTCCTAAGTTAATTATCTTTTGAGAGGGCGTGTCGGACCCTTACGAGTACGAGCGTTATTCTTAGTATTCTGACCTCTAACTGGTAGGTTACGACGATGACGGATGCCACGGTAACAACCAAGATCAACTAAACGCTTGATATTCATTGACACTTCACGACGAAGATCACCTTCAGTCATGTAATTTGCAACTTGTGCACGGATAGCATCTAACTGTGTATCATCTAACTGACTAACTTTAGTAGTAGGGGCAATGCCAACTGCTTCTAAGATTTTCTGAGCAGTGGTACGACCTACACCAAAGATGTAAGTTAGTGAAATAACAGCATGCTTATTATCCGGAATGTTTACGCCGGCAATACGAGCCATTGATTTCTCTCCATTAAAGAAAAATAAGCGTTATTTATCAATAAGGCTTTATTTTTCAGATTTGTTGCTGTCAATACTAAAGCTTTTATAATTATTATCGCTGCTTTGACTTGGTTACAAGCCTATTCATTGACGGTCTTATAAAAGTTTTTGCATAAACTACGGCAAGTGGCGGATGATATCCCATCCGCCGTCATTTTTCAAGTATTAATTGAAATAGTAACAAAAGTCTGAGACTTTATAATACTAAATATTAACCTTGACGTTGCTTGTGGCGAGGTTCTGCTGTACAGATGATATGTACACGGCCTTTACGGCGCACAACTTTACAGCTACCACAAATCTTTTTAACTGATGCTTGAACTTTCATAGCATGCTCCTTTGAGATATCGTACCGCTCATTTAAGGTTGAGTGGGCGATTGAATTAACGTCTGATCATGATATTGATGGGTCATCAAATGCGCTTGGATTTGCGAAATGAAGTCCATTACCACAACCACCATAATCAGTAAAGACGTACCACCGAGTTGAAACGGTACACCAAACGATGACTGGACGACCATTGGCATTAAACAAATAACCGTCATATACATCGCGCCAATAAAGGTCAGTCGGTTTAATACATGATCTAGGTAACGCTGAGTTTGTTGTCCGGGGCGAATACCTGGGATATACGCACCACTACGTTTAAGGTTTTCAGCTACTTCACGTGGACTAAATACCAATGCCGTATAGAAGTAACAGAAGAAAATAATCATCGCGCCAAACAGAACCAAATATAGCGGCTGTCCTGGAGACAACACCAATGCCATATTCTGTAGTATCTTTTGTGTAAGGGTAGGATCAGTTGATTGACCGACCCACTGCCCTAAACTTGCTGGAAACAACAATAACGAGCTGGCAAAAATGGCTGGGATAACCCCTGCCATGTTAAGCTTCAGCGGCAAATGTGACTGCTGCTGAGCATATATTTTGCGACCTTGTTGCTGCTTCTGCGCATAGTTCACTGGAACACGGCGCTGAGCACGTTCAATATAAACGATACCAGCAGTAACCGCGATGCCTAGTAGCACAAAAATAAACAGTACAATCAAGTTCATCTGCCCTTGATTAACCTGTTCAATAGACTGCGAAATCATACCTGGCGTACCAGCCACAATACTCGCAAAAATGAGCATTGAGATACCATTACCTACGCCGCGCTCTGTAATCTGCTCACCAAGCCACATCAAGAACATAGCGCCCGCTACCAATGAGGTAACCGCTGGAATATAAAAGGTCAGACCAGAAGATAAAGTAAGATTTTGACTGATTAAGCCAGCACACATTCCTAATGACTGTACTAGGGCTAAAGCAAGTGTCCCTTGGCGGGTGTACTTGTTCAACTTACGTCGTCCCGCTTCGCCTTCTTTTTTGAGGGCTTCAAGCGATGGCAATACTGCAGACATCATCTGTACAATAATCGATGCTGAAATATACGGCATAATGCCGAGCGCCATAATGGACATACGCTCTAGTGCACCACCTGAGAACATGTTAAACATGCTCAAAATGGTGTTTTCGTTGCGCGAAAACAGATCAGCCAAGTTGACCGGATTGATGCCCGGTACTGGAATATGTGACCCTAAACGATAAACAACCAATGCGCCGATTAAGAATAATAAACGCGTCCATAATTCATCATACTTGCGTATGAATGCAAATGGATTGAGCGGTATACCAGTCGATGACATTGATTGTTTTGACACGTTACTACTCCTCGATGCTACCACCAGCAGCTTCGATTGCTAGCTTAGCGCCTTTAGTCACTTTGATACTTTTAAAGGTATAAGCCTTAGTGACTTCGCCTGACAACATAATACGGGCACGCTTCATGTCGTGACGGATTAGGTTAGCAGCTTTAAGTGTTTCAAGGCTAACCACATCGCCATCAATTTTATTTAGTTCAGAAAGACGTACTTCAGCCGTCTTCATTGCCATTTTACTGGTAAAACCAAATTTCGGTAGACGACGATATAAAGGCATTTGACCACCTTCAAATCCTGAGCGTATGCTAGAACCTGAACGAGATTTCTGACCTTTTACACCACGACCACCAGTCTTACCAAGACCTGAACCGATACCACGACCACGACGTTGGGCAGTTTTCTTTGCGCCAACACCTGGTGATAATTCATTTAATCTAAGACCCATTACGCTTCCTCCACTTTTACCATGTAGTTAACGCGATTGACCATACCACGTGTTGAAGGTGTATCTTCTACTTCAACAGTATGATTAATACGGCGTAAACCCAATCCTTTCAAGCTCGCTTTGTGGCTCTTTAGGCGATGGGCACCCGATTTAAATTGAGTGACTTTCATTTTTTTCATCGTAACTCACCTAGTCTAAGTTAACCCAAGATTTCGTCTACAGATTTACCACGTTTTGCTGCCATCTTCTCTGGAGTTGACATATCACGTAAACCGTTAAACGTTGCGCGAACAACGTTAGCAGTATTGGTAGAACCATAACATTTAGTCAAAACATCTTTGACACCAGCAACTTCTAATACAGCACGCATTGCGCCACCAGCGATTACGCCAGTACCTTCAGATGCAGGCTGCATATAAACTTTACTAGCACCATGACGTGCTTTGATCGGATGATACAAAGTTGCATCATTAAGCTCAACAGTAATCATATTACGTTTGGCAGCTTCTAGTGCTTTTTGGATAGCAGCTGGCACTTCACGTGCTTTACCGCGACCAAAACCAACACGACCATTGCCATCGCCCACTACAGTCAATGCAGTGAAAGAGAAAATACGACCACCTTTAACAACTTTTGCAACGCGATCAACGGTAACTAAGCGTTCTACTAGACCGTCAGTCTGTTCATTTTTATCATTTTTATCATTTCTAGCCATGATTAAAACTCCAATCCGTTTTCGCGAGCTGCTTCTGCTAAAGCTTTAACTCGACCATGATATTTAAAACCACTACGGTCAAAGGCAACTTTAGTGATACCAGCTGCTTTTGCGCGTTCTGCGATCATTTGGCCCACAGACGTTGCTGCATCAGCATTGCCAGTCGCGCCTGAGCGCAAGCTGCCGTCTAAGGTAGATGCCTGAGCAATCACTTCACCACCGGTAGGAGAGATAATCTGGGCATAAATATGTTTTGGCGTGCGAGTAACCGTTAAGCGATGAACGCCTAAGAAACGGATATGCGCGCGGGTTTTCTTAGCTCGACGCAGACGAGCTGCTTTTTTATCAAACATTTCAACTCACCTTATTTTTTCTTGGCTTCTTTGCGAATCACATGCTCGTCACTATAACGAATACCTTTACCTTTATAAGGCTCAGGTGGGCGGAAACCGCGGATATTAGCCGCTGCTTGACCAAGCTGCTGTTTATTGTTTGATTTCAAAACAATTTCAGTTTGCGTTGGGGTTTCAGCTGACACACCTTCAGGCAACGTATATTCTACTGGATGAGAGTAACCAACGTTCAAAGTTACCTTGTTACCAGCAACTTGTGCGCGATAACCAACACCAATTAACTGAAGACGCTTTTCAAAGCCTTCATTCACGCCTTTAACATAGTTGTTAACAAGAGCGCGCATGGTGCCAGTGTGCATCATAGCTTCTTTTGAATCGACTGTAGGTGAGAAAATGATCGCATCATCTTCCTGTTTCAGCTCGACCAATTCATGCAGGCGTAAAGACAAAATGCCGTTCTTGCCTTTCACTTCGACCTGCCGATCGTTCAAAGTAACACTTACGCCGTTTGGCAGTGTCACTGGGGCTTTAGCCACACGAGACATAGGAATATTCCTTAAAAAATTAACTTCTTTATATTAGCGAAAAAACTAACAGGCTAAAAAGCGTGTTAGTTTAGCATAGTTGACTGCGTTAGACACCTATCAATTTGAAATAATTCATTATTACTCAATCAATAGAAGTCTAACAATCATCAAATAGACTTTATCGTCGTGTAGCTTACGCTACAAATGCGACGATTTCACCACCGATACCAGCAGCGCGTGCAGCACGATCACTCATGATGCCTTGGCTAGTTGATACGATAGCAACACCCATACCTTGCTTAACAGTAGGGATAGCGTCTTTACCGCGGAACTGGCGTAAACCAGGACGGCTAAAACGTTGAATCGTTTCGATGACAGCGCGGCCTTCGAAGTATTTCAATTCGATAGATAGGGTTGCTTTATTGTTTGCTTCTTCAGTAACAACAGCGCTCGCCACATAACCTTCGCTAACTAGCAAATCAGCAATTGATTTACGTAATTTAGAGCTCGGCATTGCTACCGATACTTTGTTAGCCATTTGTGCGTTACGAATACGGGTTAGCATATCCCCAACGGTATCTTGCATACTCATATAGTTACCCCTTACCAGCTTGCTTTACGAACACCAGGCACATCGCCTTGCATGACACGCTCACGCAGCATATTGCGTGATAAGCCAAACTTGCGGAAGTAACCGTGAGGACGACCGGTGATAGCACAACGATTACGTAGACGTACTGGCGATGAATTGCGTGGAAGAGCTTGTAGCTCTAGCATCGCTTCCATACGAGTTTCGTCACTTGCAGTCATATCACTGATAGTTTCTTTTAGCTTGATACGCTTATCAGCGTACTTAGCAACCATTTTTTCGCGCTTTAATTCGCGGTTAATCATGCTCTTCTTTGCCATAACGTCTTTACCTTATTTAAATGGGAAGCCGAATGCTTTAAGCAACGCGCGACCTTCTTCATCAGATTGAGCTGACGTGGTGATTGTCACATCCATACCGCGGATACGATCAATCTTGTCAAAATCTACTTCTGGGAATACGATCTGTTCTTTGATACCCAATGAGTAGTTACCACGTCCGTCAAAGGCTTTAGGTGAAAAACCGCGGAAATCACGAATACGAGGAATTGCAATGGCAATGAGACGATCTAAAAATTCGTACATTTGCTCACCGCGTAGCGTTACTTTGCAGCCAATTGGCCATTCTTCACGAATTTTAAAGCCAGCAACTGATTTACGCGCTTTGGTGACGACAGGTTTTTGACCAGCGATAGCGGTCATATCAGCTACTGCACCTTCAAGCAATTTCTTGTCTTGAGACGCGCCGCCTACACCCATGTTAAGTGTGATTTTAGTGATTTTAGGCACTTGCATCACATTAGCCAAACCAAGCTCTTCTTTGATTTGCTGCTTTAATTCTTCGTTATATAAAGATTTTAATCTTGCCATTACCATTACACCCTTAGTGTCTTACGCAGTCGCCACTACTTCACCGTTCGAACGATAGACGCGTTGTTTCTTGCCGTCTTCGCCGAACTGATAAGTAATACGATCAGCTTTTTGGGTTTGCGCATTTAATATTGCGACATTTGAGATATGTAGAAAAGCTTCTTTCTTAAGAATGCCACCTTCAACGCCAGTTGCCTGATTTGGCTTCTGATGTTTAGTGACAATATTAATGCCTTCAACTTTAATACGATCATTTTTTACAGCTTGTACAGTACCTTGCTTGCCTTTGTCTTTCCCAGCAATCACGATAACTGTATCGCCTTTACGTAATTTTGACATGGATTACCTCACAATACTTCTGGTGCTAGTGATACAATTTTCATAAACTGATCACCACGTAGTTCACGAGTTACCGGTCCAAAAATACGAGTTGCAATCGGTGCTTTATTTTGATTTAACAATACCGCAGCATTGTCGTCAAAACGCAGAACAGAACCATCAGGACGACGAACGCCTTTTTTGGTGCGTACAACTACAGCATTCATCACGTCGCCTTTTTTAACACGACCACGAGGAATGGCTTCTTTAACCGTTACTTTAATAATGTCGCCAACTGATGCATAACGACGATGAGAGCCACCCAGTACTTTAATGCACTGAACTCGTCTTGCACCGCTATTATCTGCAACTTCCAGCATCGATTCAACCTGAATCATAGCGTTACTCCACACGTATGAGCAATAAAAACCAGTTGCTACCGCTAGCACAGTATGAGTAGTCGGCATTTTAATAATAATAACCGCTGCTACTCTTAATGTGAGTGATATACGCTCGGCGCAATCAGCATCCTTAAAAAGGCGGCTATTTTAACAGCTTCTGGCTTTTAATGCAATTTACTTAGATTTTTTCTACTTTTTCAACCACTTCAACCAAAGTCCAAGACTTGGTTTTAGAGATTGGACGCGTTTCTTTGATGCGGACAAGGTCGCCTTGTTGGCAAACGTTATTCTCATCATGGGCTTTGATTTTTGTAGAACGACGAAGCTGCTTGCCATACAAAGGATGACGAACCAGACGCTCAATCAAAACTGTGATGGACTTGTCCATCTTGTCACTGACAACTCGTCCTGTCAATACGCTAGCATTAGCTGTTTGATTGTTATCGCTCATGAGTCGCCTCGTTGTTTCTCGTTAATCAAAGTCTGAAGCTGAGCAATCGCACGACGATTAACACGTACTTCATGGGTATTACCCAACTGACCAGTTGCTTTAGCCATACGAATACGGAAAGCATCAAGTTGCTTTTCATCAAGTAACTGAGTCAGTTCTTCTAATGATTTATCACGTAATTCACTGATCTTCATTACATTATCGTCCGCTTAACAATGGTAGTTTTAAAGGGCAGTTTTGCTGCAGCAAGCGTGAACGCTTCGCGAGCAAGTTCTTCTGAAACCCCTTCGAGTTCATATAGCACTTTACCAGGTTTGATTTCGCATACCCAATATTCTACAGGACCTTTACCTTTACCCATACGTACTTCTAGTGGTTTATTGGTAATTGGTTTGTCTGGGAATACACGAATCCAAATCTTACCACCACGCTTAATTTTACGAGTGATGGTACGACGTGCTGCTTCAATTTGACGGGCAGTCATACGACCACGAGTCAACGATTTTAGACCAATTTGTCCGAATGCAACGGTGCTTCCACGATGAGCTAGCCCAGTGTTACGACCTTTGTGCATTTTACGAAACTTGGTACGTTTTGGCTGTAACATAGTTTAACCTCTGTCTGTGTTTCGACGGTTTCCGTTTCCACGACCACGGCGTTTTGGCGCACGAGTCTGCTCTTCTTTAACGGGATTGTATACACTGTTCATACCGTCAAGGATTTCGCCACGGAAGATCCAAACTTTTACACCGATGGTGCCGTAAGTAGTTTCCGCACGTACTGACGAATAGTCGATATCAGCGCGTAGTGTATGCAATGGCACACGACCTTCACGGTACCATTCAGTACGAGCAATCTCAGCACCGCCAAGACGGCCAGACAGCTCAACTTTAATACCTTTAGCACCAGAACGCATGCTGTTCTGTACGGCGCGCTTCATAGCACGGCGGAACATAACACGACGCTCAAGCTGACTTGCGATACCTTCCGCTACTAAATGAGCATCAAGATCAGGCGAGGTGATTTCTTCAATGTTGACCTGAGCAGGTACGCCCATAATTTTGGTCAATTCTTTTTGAAGTCTTTCGATGTCTTCGCCTTTCTTACCGATAACGATACCAGGACGCGCAGTGGCGATGGTAATCTTAGCAGCACCTGTAGGACGCTCAATCATGATTTTGCTAATCATAGCACTATCAAGCTTTTTGCGCAGATATTCACGAACTTGAATGTCGTTGATTAGGTATTCTGAGTATTGTTTAGGGTTAGCATACCAGTTTGCGTTATGCTTCTTTACAACACCAAGACGAATTCCGATTGGATGTACTTTTTGACCCATAACTTATTCTCCTACCTTTATAGTGATGTGACAGGTACGCTTACTGATACGATCAGCGCGACCTTTAGCACGTGGTAGGATACGTTTTAGCGTAATGCCTTCATCAACGTAGATGGTTGATACTTTAAGGGTATCAATATCTAGACCGTTGTTGTGTTCGGCATTGGCGATGGCTGAGTTAAGACATTTCTTAACAAATACAGCGCCTTTTTTATTACTATACGTTAGGATATCCAAAGCACGCTCGATAGATTTGCCACGAACTTCATCGGCAACGAGTCTAACTTTTTGTGCCGATATGGCGGCACCGCGTAATTTTGCAGTTACTTCCATGGTAAGCACCTTATCTCTTAGCTTTTTTGTCAATGCCATGACCACGATACGTACGAGTCGGGGCAAATTCACCTAGTTTATGACCAACCATCTGTTCACTCACGATAACCGGTACATGAGTACGGCCATTGTGAACAGACAAGGTTAAGCCAACCATTTGTGGTAGGATCATCGAGCGGCGCGACCAAGTCTTAATTGGCTTGCGTGAGTTGGTGTCTAATGCATTCTCAACTTTAGCAAACAAATGCGCGTCTATGAATGGACCTTTTTTCAATGAACGAGGCATGAAATTCTTCCTTTATTTCTTCTTGGCGCGACGGCGGATGATCATATTGTCAGTACGCTTATTACTACGCGTTTTAAGTCCTTTAGACTTCTGACCCCAAGGGCTGGTTGGATGGCGACCTTTATTACGACCTTCACCACCACCATGTGGGTGATCAACCGGGTTCATAGCAACACCACGAACAGAAGGACGAACACCACGCCAACGTGAAGCACCGGCTTTACCAAGTGATTTCAAGTTGTTCTCAGTGTTAGAAACTTCACCAATAACGGCACGGCAGTTCACGTGTACACGGCGTGTTTCGCCAGAGCGCATACGTAGAATAGCATAAATACCTTCACGACCTAACAACTGAACGCTAGCACCCGCAGAACGAGCCATCTGTGCGCCTTTACCGATCTTAAGTTCGATATTATGGATCACAGTACCCAATGGGATGTTTTTTAGCGGTAAACAGTTACCTGGACGAATCGGTGATAGCTCACCTGACATTACTGTATCGCCAACTGCTTGTTTTTTAGCAGCAATGATATAGCGACGTTCGCCATCAGCGTACTTAAGTAAAGCAATGTGCGCAGTACGGTTAGGATCGTATTCAATACGCTCTACCGTGGCTGGGATATTGTCTTTAGTACGTTTGAAATCGATAATACGATAATGCTGCTTATGACCACCGCCAATATGACGAGTCGTTATGCGACCATTATTGTTACGACCACCAGTTTTACTTTTTGATTCGAGAAGCGCTGCAAACGGACGACCTTTATAAAGGTGTGGATGCACCACTTTTTCAACAAAACGACGGCCTGGTGATGTTGGCTTTGCTTTTACGATAGGCATGAGTGTAATCCTTATTCGTTGTTCGCTGTTTCACTAGTAGAAGCAGTCGTATTCGCGACCTCTTCACCAGCATCAGCCATTTGTACATCTTGACCAGCTTTTAAGGTAACGTAGGCTTTTTTGTAGTCATTACGACGGCCGATACTTTTACCAAAACGCTTTGTCTTACCTTTAACATTCAAAGTGTTTACTTTTAAAACTTCAACACCTTCAAACATCATCTCAACCGCTTTTTTGACTTCAAGCTTAGTAGCGTTAGAGTCAATTTTAAATACCTGCACACCAAGTGAGTCGCCAAGCATTTGAGATTTCTCTGAGAATACAGGTCCTCTTAGGATCTGATAAAGTCTTGCGTTATTCATGCTAGTGCTTCCTCAAATTGTTTCGCAGCTTCGACTGTCATGATCACTTTATCAAAAGCGATCAAGCTCACTGGATCCACTTCACTTGTATCAAGTACATTGACATGTGGGATGTTGCGAGCAGCTAAGTATAAGTTTTCGTCAACTTCTTTAGTGACGATTAATGCACGTGATGCATTTAACTCACCTAACTTTGCAATCAACTCTTTAGTCTTAGGTCCAGAAACGCTTAGCTCTTCGACCAAAATCAAACGCTCTTGGCGAATCAATTCAGCTAAGATACACTGCATAGCACCGCGATACATTTTACGGTTAACTTTCTGTGACCAATCCTGTGGTTTAGCCGCGAATGCACGACCGCCCCCACGCCAGATTGGGCTACGAATAGAACCTGCACGAGCGCGACCAGTACCTTTTTGGCGCCATGGCTTAATGCCACCACCAGAAACTTCGGCACGGGTTTTTTGAGCGCGTGTACCTTGACGAGCACCAGCAAGATATGCGGTGACGACTTGATGCACTAATGCTTCGTTGAATTCACGACCGAAAGCCGTATCAGAAAGCTCAACTGCCGCCCCTGTAACTGTTTTTAAATCCACGTTAATCCCCTTGCTTAGGCTTTGACTGACGGACGTACGATGACATCGCCACCGGTGGCACCTGGGATAGCACCCTTGATGACAAGTAACCCTTTTTCAACATCAACCGATATCACTTCTAGGCCCTGAACGGTAACGCGTTTGTTACCCATCTGACCTGGCATTTTTTTGCCTTTGAAGACTTTACCTGGTGACTGGTTTTGACCAGTTGAACCAATGGCACGGTGAGATACTGAGTTACCATGAGTGGCATCTTGCATGCTGAAGTTGTGACGCTTCACGCCGCCTTGAAAGCCTTTACCTTTACTGTTACCTGTGACATCAACCATCTGACCTTGTTCGAACAAGTCAGCTAGGATCTCACCACCAATTTCACGACCTTCAAGATCGCTATCATTGGCACGAAATTCCCAAACACCACGACCAGCGGCAACGCCAGCTTTAGCGAAGTGACCTTTTTGAGCTGCTGCTACGCGGCTGTCACGACGGGTACCTGTGGTAACTTGGATGGCTTGATAGCCATCTACATCAGTATTTTTTACTTGAGTAATGCGATTAGCACTGATCTCAACCACTGTTACAGGGATAGATGCGCCTGCTTCAGTGAAGACACGGGTCATGCCGCATTTTTTACCGACTAAACCGATCGCCATTTTAGACCTCTTTATATCTTATATTAATGGGTTGGGTGTTTATGTGCATTAACCCAAAGCAATTTGAACGTCAACACCCGCCGCCAAGTCAAGCTTCATTAGCGCATCCACAGTTTTGTCGGTAGGTTGAACGATGTCAACCATACGCTTATGAGTACGGATCTCGTACTGATCACGAGCGTCTTTGTTTACGTGTGGTGAAGTTAGAACGTTGAAGCGCTCAATGCGAGTCGGCAACGGTACAGGACCACAAACTTGCGCACCGGTGCGCTTTGCAGTATCAACAATCTCTTGTGCAGATTGATCAATCAGACGATGATCAAAAGACTTAAGACGGATACGGATTCTCTGGTTAGCCATGCCAGCAAGCTCCTAATATGTGCTTTTGTCATTTTTGCTTTGCAAAGATATGATCAAAAGCCGTTTGGTTAAATATTCACTTAAAGCGGCCTTCTGTTCTTAACCAGAATGAGTTCTTTATCCGAACTTGTAGCGTGCCAAAAGCAAAATAGTTTAAAGCCCCGCCGACCCTTCCATTATAGGATGTCAGCAAAGGCATAATGAAATAGTGCTAGAAACGATGCTCTAGCTGTCATAGCGCCCGCTGTTTGATTGGCGGCGCATATATAATTCAGTGGTGTATATTATACATAGTATTTCAGTCATTGCAAGGGTAATATCTGTAGCGACTTATGATATTACCCTTTATAAACAGTAATATGTAAACAACCGTATCTGTGCTTAATAATCACGCTTATATGAATCGATAATTATGCACTGTTAATCTAAAGCTATGAAACATCCATCTAAAACCGTTAATCCAAAACAATGTCATATTGCTCTTGAGTATAGAGATTTTCGACATCAAAGGTAATCACTCTACCAAGTAAATACTCTAAATCTGCCACCGTGTCTGACTCTGAAGTGAGAAGTAAATCAATCACTGCAGCATGAGCAACGACCGTAAATTTCTTGGGAGAGTTATAAGTACGAGCACAACGCATGATTTCACGGAATATCTCAAAGCACACTGTCTCAGCCGTTTTAACAAAGCCGCGTCCTTGACAGGTCGAGCACGGCTCACATAGCTGCTGTCCGAGCGACTCACGCGTACGTTTACGCGTCATCTCTACTAACCCAAGCTCACTGACCTGAGTAATCTTAGTTTTGGCATAGTCTTGTACTAGCTGTGATTGCAGGCTCTCTAACACATCATCTTTATGCTGCTGTTCAAGCATGTCAATAAAGTCTAGGATGATAATACCACCTAGATTACGCAAACGCAGCTGACGGGCGATTGCATGAGTTGCCTCAAGATTGGTTTTATAAACCGTATCTTCTAACGAACGCCCGCCTACGAATGATCCCGTATTGACATCGATCGTGGTCATCGCTTCTGTTTGGTCGATAATGAGATAGCCACCTGATTTTAAATCTACGCGACGTTTTAAAGCATCACGCAAATCATCTTCGACGCGATGGACATCAAACAAAGATGGCTCAGCGGTATAATGTACAATGCGGTCATAGACAAAAGGCACAAACTCTTTGGCAAAGGATCTGACTTGTTCATAAATTTGTGCATTATCAATGATGACTTTCTCGGTATCCGCGTGTACCAAATCACGGATAGAGCGCAGCGGTAATGATAGCTCTTGATAAATAAGCTCAGAACTTTGATGTTGTTTCATCTCTTGGCGACGCGCGCAGATGGTACGCCACAGCTGCAATAGATAATAAATGTCTTCTTCAAGCTTATCGACAGGGACACGTTCAGCAGCGGTACGAGCGATGAGACCGCCTTTTAGATTGACCGTTTGCATCAAACTAGACAACTCAGTTTTAAGACGGGTGCGCTCCTCTTCCCCATCAATACGTTGTGAGATACCAATGTGTTCGCTTGAAGGTAGATACACCAAATAGCGAGATGGCAAGGATATATTGGTGGTCAAGCGAGCGCCTTTACTGCCCAACTGATCTTTGGTCACTTGCACTAAAATACGTTGGCTTTCATGCAAGCGATGTTGAATCAACGTTTTAGAAACAGGGATGACTTCGGTATTTTGTATACTAATCACCGGTGGCGTGACAGCCAAGTTATTAGTACTATTTTCTACCACAGCATCTTCTATATTGCTATCCGAGTTTTTATCGCTATTGTCAGCCGCTTTACTTTTATTTTCTGCTACTGGACGCGGCTCACGCTGCATATCATTGACATGTAAAAATGCTGTCCGCGACTGCCCGATATCAACGAATGCTGCCTGCATACCAGGTAAAACGCGTACGACTGTACCCAGATAGATATTGCCGACCAGACCCAATTTATGATGACGTTCAATATAAATCTCGCCCAAGATGCCATTGTCTAAGACTGCGACACGGGATTCCATTGGACTAATATTAATCAGCAGCTCTTCGGACATAATGTTTTTCTCTTATCTCTCAGCTTTCTTGTTAGACGTTCATCGTCTATTATCTTTATAGTGTAACAAATGCAGCTGGCTCTCGCCCATTACTCTCGCGTGTTATTATGTGCAGCAGGTTAGAGTGACAGCCAATCTCTGAGAGACCAATAATCTCCATCAGGGTCTGTCTGGTATTTTACTTGACACTAATATCTGTGACGTTTTTAATTAACGCCAGCGTTTGTGGAAGTGGTAAACCCACGACATTGGTATAGCTACCATTGATACGGCTGACCCAAATAGCACCCAAACCTTGTATACCATAACCACCCGCTTTATCAGCAGGCTCACCACTTTCCCAATAGTTACTCATCATCTCTGCAGTGAGCGCTATAAAGGTCACTTCGGTACGCTCAGTGATTCGTTGCTGATTAATGATTTGAAATACTGGCTCATGAGTTGAGCTGTTAGCCACTTTAGAAGATAATGATACATGCGTTGCTTGAACTGCTGTCCATACTTCATGGACACTATCAGACATCTGTTGCCACATGCTATAAGCGTGCTCACGATCGACTGGCTTGACCAGCACTGTTTGACCATCTGCCAGCACACCGATGGTATCAGACGTTAGAATGATAAATGAGTCAGAAAAACAGCTTTTATCCGTTTTCAAGCGTGATGCTAGTTGCTGTATGGCAGCCTCAGCTTTAGTGGCGACCATGCGCTCGATATAGTCTGTAGGTGACTCATCATCATGCTTTGTTTCATCGACATCTACACTCAATGTGCTAAATTCTAGTTGTGCTCTTTCTAACAGCTCACGACGGCGCGGCGAACCAGAAGCTAAAATAATATCCATCGCTACTCTCTTTATATCTGAATTTATCTGCCTACTACCGAAAACTGCTGCCTGTTAGTGCATTAACATTAGTTAGTCATGATTAATAAACACCAGCGCTACAATCTTATTGGTTATTAGCAGAATTTTTCTTATGACGCAAATTTACGCAAAGCCAGTAGTACCAATGGCCAGCTGATTATACTCATCAACAGTGATAAGGCAGATTGTGCGACAAAGACATTCTGGATAAACATCTGCAATATCCATAAACATAATTGAAAAACAAACAATCCTAAGCTTGCTAATAACCATGCACTGATGGTATTTAGTTGCCTAATATAAATACTGGTTATTTTTATGAAGAAGGCGACTGCCACGGCGGCAAAGGCTTGCTGTCCCAAATGGGTATCCATGAGTAAGTCAGCAATGAGACCGATGGTAAATGCTGTAAAAATACCAACATAGCGTGGCTGAAATAACAACCAAAAAATCAGCACCATGATCATGACCATAGGGCGTAAGGTAGCCATACTAGGACTTAACGGATATACATTGAGCGATGACGCAATAACAAAACTTAGAATGATGGTAGCAATCAGTAGTACCGTTGCATTCTCAGAATCAGGATACGACATGGGTACTTACCTTAACGAATGTATTGATGGCTGCTGTTAAAGCATGAGTGGGCATTGATGGGGTAAAAACCATGGCTGAAAATGTATCGACAAACAGACCAGTTAATAAATAGATGCCAGCCATTGTCTGATTGGTGCTTACGTGTTTAGCGCCTAACTTCTTAACGGTCATTGAGAGTCATATTATTTTTATTCACCAGCTTATATTGCAAGACTAATACATACGCATTATCGATAAAGTTCGCCGCTGGGGTCACTTCTATACTTCTAAAGTTATCGGCTTGAGTATCTTTAATATGGGCGATACGCCCGACACGATACCCTGCTGGAATACGCCCACCCAATCCTGATGACACCAGCTCATCACCCACACGCACGTCTGAGGTTTTGAATACATAATCAAGGCTTAATGAGGTTGGTATGCCTTGCCCTGTCACGATAGCGCGTTGACCTGTGCGCTTAACCGTAACCGCAACCGATTGCTGCTCATCAGTAATCAATAGTAGGCGACTGGTATTGGGATAGACATTAATAATCTGCCCTAAAATACCGTCCTCATCAATCACTGTTTGTCCAACTTGAACCCCGTCTTGAACGCCTTTATTGAGCACTACGATTTGTCTGAGTAAGTTGGTGTCTGTACCGATTACCTGTGCCAAATTAAGATCAAATTGTTCAGGCTTAGTCGTTGATAAAATACCTTGCAGGCGCGCATTTTGTGCCAAAATATAATCTTGCTGCTGCAACTTGGCTTGCGCATGGATAAGCTGAGACTTCAATTGCATGTTTTCGCGGCGCAGCGCTTCTTTAGACTGTAAGCTGCCACCTGCCCAATGCTTGGCATAACTCGGTAACAGTGATAGCTCATAAATAGGCTGCATAGCGGCATGACTGGTACTACGTACTGGATTAAACCATTCTGAATTTTTGCTATCGAACCACATCAGTATTAGAGCTGCTATTAATACAATGGCAGTCTTACGAAGTGCTAACGGCTGGCGCGCAAAAATACTTGGGGTCATAAGTCGTCTAACTCAGGAGTTATAAAATAAGCAGTAGCCAGTACTGGGTTCTAGTTGATTAATGCAATTAAAGGCAGCGCAACTGGCTACCTTTAATTTTATACTGTTTTGACCCACTATTTTTACGCAAGCTATCATCAAGCACGACGAAGATGATTTATCAATACCGCAGTGCTTAACTAAAGCAATCTAAACAAAAATCATGTTCAAGCTTTTGTTATTGATAAAATCAAGTGCAATACCACCGCCGCGGCTGACGCAAGTCAATGGATCTTCAGCAACGGTCACAGGTAGACCTGTCTCTCTTGAAATCAATTTGTCCAAATCACGCAACAGCGCACCGCCGCCCGTCAAGACAATACCACGCTCTGCGATATCTGATGACAGCTCAGGTGGCGTCTGCTCAAGTGCAGCTTTCACCGCGCTAACGATACCGCTCAGCGGATCACTCAGGGCTTTTTGTACTTCTTCTGAGTTGACAGTAAAGGTTTTTGGCACGCCTTCTGCCATGCTACGACCGCGAACTTCAACTTCTAGCTGACTGTCTTCATTCAAAGCAGAGCCAACTTCGTGCTTAATACGCTCAGCTGTCGTCTCACCAATCACGCAACCATGGGTACGGCGCACATGGGTGATAATCGCGTCATCAAACATATCGCCACCGATACGAATCGACTCAGCATAAACGCAACCAGATAAAGCGATAACGGCAATCTCCGTCGTGCCGCCACCAATATCAACCACCATCGAACCGCTGGCCTCATGAACTGGCAAGCCAGCACCGATGGCAGCTGCCATTGGCTCTTCTAACAATAGTACTTTACTCGCACCTGCTGAAGATACCGCTTCACGAATCGCTTTACGCTCAACCAGAGTAGACTTACAAGGCACACAAACCACCACGTTAGGCTGCGCCATAAAACGCTTGGCTTTTACCTTCGTTATGAAATGCTTGAGCATTTTTTGCGTCACTTCAAAGTCAGCAATCACGCCGTCTTTTAATGGGCGAATCGCTGTAATGTTGGCAGGTGTACGACCAAGCATCTGCTTGGCATCAATACCAACAGCCGCAACGGTAGGGTTTTGGGTACGATTACTTCGTAACGCAACCACCGTAGGCTCGTCAAGTACGACGCCTTTATTAGGAATAAAAATGAGAGTGTTCGCAGTACCGAGGTCGATAGCGATATTATTTGATAAAAATCCAAACAGGTTCATGACTAATATTTCCAGCGTATTACAAATGAGGCGAATGAGGCGAATGAGGCGAATGAGATTGACTGAGGCGTTACTCGTCAGCGTTGAGCAGGTCGTCGTTAGACATTACTTATGGCGAAATTTGAACCTCGCAACAAGTCAAACCTAAGCAATAATGATGCAATGGAAAAACTGAGCTAAATTATACCGATTTGGCTCAAAAAAAACACAGATATTTGCATCAGTAAGTCAGGATTTTGGTCTTAAACGCTAAAAGTTGTTACAAAGTTTAAAATAGCAGTAAACACCATTCGACTTAATGAAACATCATTTAATTCAATAACTAACAAGGCTCTACAGGCAAATGATAATTTTGCTTAGCAGCACAGGTGCATACTGTAACGTATTTCAGAACGTAATGGGTAAGCAATTGAGAATCAATCGTGAATTATACGGTCAATTTTGCAAATCACGCCATCTTGGTTGATATTGTGCATCAATCAAGCGTCATGCTCTGTAAACTTAAGCCAGATGCTTTATAATAAAGCCACTATATATACATCTTAAGATAAACCCCTTGTTTTAGTTTGTGTTAATAATTATCTATATCTAATGCTTGTCTATTTTAGCCGCATTCTACTCTAACAAAAACTGTCCTTCACTGGAGAAACTATGTCACAGCAACCAGCAACGTCTGACAGCAACGTCAGCCGTGAAGAAATCCTAGAAGTTGCCAACCTTGCACGTTTGGGTGTCGATGAAAGCACAGCCGATAGCTATGCCGACGATATTAGTAAAGTATTAAAACTTATGAATACGCTATCTAACGTGGATACTACAGGCATCAAACCCTTAGCAAACATTCATGAAGCTTGCCAAGAATTGCGGGCTGATGTGGCCAAACACGATATCAACCGCGCGCGCAATCAGTCAGTCGCCCCAGCTGTTGAAGATGGCTTATATTTGGTTCCACAAGTGATTGAATAAGCAGCGCGCTGCTTTAACCGCTACTCTATTTTACTTTATGCTATTCACATTTTGACGGACGACACCTTATGTCAGAACTTCATTTATTAAGTACCCAGCAGCTTATTACGGGCTTGCAAGACAAACAATTTAGCAGCGCGGAATTAACCGAACACTATATCAAGCGCATCAATGCGTTAGATGGCGAGATAAACAGCTTTATCACTCATACTTCTGAGACAGCACGCGCGCAAGCAAAGGCAGCAGATGAGATGCGCGCACAAGGCGATCAGCGTCCATTACTTGGCGTACCGATGGCGCACAAAGACATTTTTTGTACTCAAGGTGTACTGACGACTTGTGGCTCTAAGATGCTGCATAACTTTATCTCGCCTTATGATGCTACCATCGTTTCTAACATCGACAAAGCAGGCATGATTAGTTTAGGCAAGCTCAATATGGATGAGTTTGCGATGGGCTCAGACAACAGCAGCTCTTACTATGGCACTGTGCAGAACCCTTGGAACCTAGAGCGCGTCCCTGGTGGTTCATCAGGTGGTAGTGCTGCCGCCGTTGCCGCAGGTTTTGTCCCAGTCGCAACGGGTAGTGATACTGGCGGCTCTATTCGTCAGCCTGCCTCATTTTGTGGTTTAACCGGTATCAAGCCAACCTATGGTCGCGTCTCTCGCTTTGGTATGATTGCCTATGCCTCAAGCCTTGATCAAGCTGGTAGCATGGGACGCAGCGCTAAAGATTGTGCCTATCTGCTACAGCCAATGATTGGTCACGATCCACGCGATGCGACTTCTATCAAATACGATATGCCTGACTACGTACAAGACATCAATGATGCTGAAGCCGCGGCTGGTGATAAGCCATTTTCTGGCTTGCGCATTGGTGTGGCAAAAGAATACTTTAGTGCTGGATTAGACGCTGAGGTAGAAACAGCCGTACGTGCTGCTCTGAAAAAATATGAAGAGCTGGGTGCGACGATTGTCGAAGTGAACATTACTGATCCTGAAATCACGCTTGCTACTTACTATATGCTAGCACCTGCAGAAGCCTCATCTAACTTGTCACGTTTCGACGGCGTACGTTTTGGCTATCGCTGTGAGAATCCAACCGATCTGCTCGATCTATACACGCGTTCACGCTCTGAAGGCTTTGGTCCTGAAGTACAGCGCCGTATTTTGACCGGCACTTATGCGCTATCGGCTGGCTACTTCGATGCGTACTATACTAAAGCACAGAAGATTCGCCGCTTAATCGTCAAAGACTTCGATGAAGCGTTTGCTAGCTGTGATGTGATTGCTAGCCCAACAGCACCAACCGCTGCTTACAAGCTTACTGACAACCTTGATCCTGCGACCATGTACTTGGGTGACGTTTATACCATCGCTGTTAACTTAGCGGGTCTACCTGCGGTTAGCCAGCCAGTTGGTCTAACCTCAGAAGGTTTGCCTGTTGGCTTACAGTTAATCGGTCAACATTGGCAAGAGAGCCAATTACTCACGACTGCTCACTTATTCCAGCAGCATACAGATCATCATCTACAACACTCTGCCATCGCGAAGGAGACGGTATAATGAGTACAGCTATTACTGATAACAATGCCGTCCGTGAACACGCCGTACGTAAAGAGCTTTTCGTCGATGGTTATGAAGTGGTCATCGGCATTGAGATTCACTGCCAGCTAAATACGGAGAGTAAAATATTCTCAAGTGCGCCAACTGATTTTGGTCATGAGCCAAACAGCCAAGCCAGCATTGTAGACTTAGGTCTGCCTGGTGTATTGCCAGTGCTAAATGCTGGCGTGGTCAATCGTGCCTTAAAATTCGGTATCGGCGTCAACGCTGAGTTGGGTCTATTTAATACGTTTGACCGTAAAAACTACTTCTATCCAGATTTGCCTAAAGGCTATCAAATCACCCAGATGGCCAACCCTATCGTTGGCGAAGGCTATATCGATGTCGTGGTCAATGAAGGGGATAAGAACGAATATCCCAAACGTATGGGTATCACTCGTGCGCATTTAGAAGAAGACGCTGGCAAGTCAGTACACGACGCCGTCGATGGTATGACTGGTGTGGATTTGAACCGTGCTGGTACGCCATTAATCGAAATCGTCTCTGAGCCAGACATGCGCTCTGCTCACGAAGCACTTGCCTACATCAAAGCCATTCATCAGCTGGTCACGTGGCTTGGTATCTCAGACGCAGTGATGGCAGAAGGCTCATTCCGCTGTGATTGTAACGTCTCTATCCGTAAGCCTGGTGCTGAATTGGGTACACGTACTGAGCTGAAAAACCTCAACTCGTTCCGCTTTATTGAGCGTGCCATCAATCGTGAAATCGAGCGTCAGATCGATATCTTAGAAGACGGTGGCAAAGTCGTTCAAGCGACCATGCTTTATGATCCAGAGCGTGATGAAACTCGTGTGATGCGTACCAAAGAAGATGCCAACGATTATCGCTATTTCCCTGACCCTGACTTGCTACCTGTGCGTATCGAACAGCATACGGTTGATAGCATTCGTGCAGCAATGCCGGAGCTACCAGTTGCTCGTCGTGCGCGTTTTGAAAAAGCGCTTGGTCTATCAGAATACGATGCACGTATCTTGACTGGCAGTCGTCAAATTGCCGATTACTTTGAAGCTGTGGTCGCAGAAATTGGGCAAGCAGATGCCAAAATGGCTGGCAATTGGGTGATGGGTGACCTACTCGGTGCGCTAAATAAAGATGATAAAGAAATTACTGACTCCCCTATCAGCGCCAAGCAATTGGCTGGTATGCTAGCCCGAATCAAAGACGATACGCTATCTGGCAAATTGGCTAAGAAAGTCTTTAGCGCCCTATACGAGCGCGAAGGCGGTGATGCTGATGATGCCGCTGATAAAATCATCGAAGAAAAAGGTCTTAAGCAAGAAACCGATACGGGCGCTATCAAAGCCATCGTTGAAGAAGTCATCGCTAAGAATGCAGCCATGGTTGAAGAATATCGTGGCGGTAAAGAAAAAGCCTTTAACGGTCTGGTCGGTCAAGTCATGAAAGCCAGCCGCGGTAGTGCCAACCCGCAGCAAGTGAACCAAATCTTAAGAGAGCTTTTGGGTTAAGTAAGGCAAGCTACTGGTTGGTTCAGCTGACTGTAATAGGCAAAATAATGTGATAGATTTTGGCTACTATAAATAGCCCTTGCAATATGCATAATTTTGCGTAAAATAGTCAGTCATTCGGGGCGTAGCGCAGTCTGGTAGCGCACTACACTGGGGGTGTAGTGGTCGCAGGTTCAAATCCTGCCGTTCCGACCAAGAAATACTAAATAACTCAACGGCTTAGGTCGTTGAGTTATTTTTTTGGCAAAAATTAACATTGTATGCCAAAGTTATTCATGACTGGATGAAGCAGCTCGGCATTACATAAATTACCAATCATAAATGTCGCTGTTATTCCGATAATCAACAAGCCGATTACCCACATTGGCAATGTGAGCGACCAATTAGTTAAGCTTTGACTCTCGCAATTTCTACACCGCCAATCATTCTTTCTAAGCCTAGTTCCACAATCTGGGCACCGCTTATGATTAATAAACATCTCACTTCCTTCCAACCCTATTATTTTTACGCTTTATAAAACCTACATACTGCTATACTACGAGCAGACCTCTTTGTTTAAAACCACTGTTTCTACTAGATTATCTTGATTGTCATAACTTGATAGCTTAACCACAACATTATTAGCTGCTTGATATTTTGCACTATAAAAACTCTGACAAAGTTCATCAACACCTAATTCTTGAAGGCTAGGCTCCATATTCTTAACTGCTATTGAGCTTGAATATAAGTTCATTTTCCAGCTCATCAGGTAATTTTTATCTCCCAGATTAAACTCAGGTTGCTCGTTATTGATTTTTTCATTAGCCACTCGATCCATTGAATCAAAAAAAATAGATGCAGTGTTTAAGTCTACATAATGGTAGTCGTCATCTACGACCTCAAAATCTTCAAAAAACTGATCCATCATACTGAATACTTCAGCATTAGCATTAACTGTTATTCCTATTGATATAACTGCGACTAGCCATTTGTTCATAATATACTACCTATCATAATCAACATCTTTATTTCTTCAAACAATTCGAACTGTTTCTTGATTTTATCATATGTATAACTGCTTTTTTTCTCAGAACTTGATACTTCATAAATACCGTTTATTTTCTCAATTTGATAGGAGCCATGCACTATTAATTGCTTGTCAAATACCTTTTAAGATAGGTTCTTATGGCAAAGTAGGGTTTTTTATCATAGCCAAAGTTATTACCATAGACATAGACGCACAGGCAGCGACAAGTAGTGGAATTGTCATGCATGAAGTATGGTATAGATGGTTATTTATCATAGGTTATCATCTTAGTTTTAATAGTAAGGCATTATTGAGAAGCGCTATTCAACTTAATTTTTATATGATGAATATCATGCTTTTGAACCGCCCCGGGATTGTCGGAGACTCAACATTCTGAGAGAATATGACAATGAAAAGACAAACCTACACTCCTGAGATTAAAGAACGCGCCGTTCGCATGCTGATTGAAGCGTCGA
>NZ_JAFCTE010000013.1:0-58346 GCF_049895865.1 Psychrobacter sp. TWR1-1-1
GCCTGCCGCTTCAATCAGCATGCGAACGGCGCGTTCTTTAATCTCAGGAGTATAGGTTTGTCTTTTCATTGTCGTATTCTCTCAGAATATTAGGTCTCCGACAATCCCGGGGCGGTTCAGACCATGACATATAGATAAAACCATATACGTTCTATCTATTTTTTATCAAGAGCTATAAAACCATCAAATTCTGACACATTCATCAGAGCGAAAAATTAGTAGGTTTTTATCCTATAATGCAATCTTACACTATATACTATGCCAGAAATATATACGTACCACCGCTAGGAAACACCATGATTGTCCGGCAAACCCCAAACGCTCTCAAGATACTTTTTACCCTGCACGGCTCTGTCATTCCAAAAATTTATCCGCAAATTTTGCTGATCGCGCTTCTCAGCACACTTATAACAATTATTCAGCACTGGCTTCCTGACTCTTTTCCTTATTATGGTATGGCTCCTTTTACCTTGCTAGGAATCGCGTTGTCGCTATTTCTTGGTTTTCGTAACAATGCCAGTTATCAACGCTGGTGGGAAGCTCGAGGGCTTTGGGGTCAGTTAGTATATGATGCGCGTAGCTTAACCCGTCAAGTGCTTTCTTTTATAGATGCTGATACCGAGACTGGGCACGAGACTGGGCGAACGATGGTTTACCTGACCATTGCTTTTGCGCATGCTGTGCGCCATCGCCTGCGCGGCTCGTCACCTTGGCATGATGTCGAGCCTTTTGTCGCATCGAAACACCATGATAGTATGCGCCAAGCGCGCAACCTACCTGATTACATCATGCGCCTCATGGGTAAGCAGCTCGGCGACATTCGGCGTCAAGGACTGGTGTCAGAGCAAGTCATACAGAACATGGACGAGCGCCTGACGTCTATGACCATTGTATTGGCGGCCTGCGAGCGCATTCATAATACACCGCTGCCCTTTGCTTATATGCTGCTGGTCCATCGCACGACCTATCTGTATTGCATCATGTTGCCTTTTGGCTTGGTGGCCTCGCTCGGTTGGGTGACCCCACTGATTTGTGCCGTGATCGCTTATACCTTTTTTGGTTTGGATGCCCTCAGTGAAGAGCTAGAAGAGCCTTTCGGCTTAGCCGCCAACAAACTACCCCTGACTGCATTGTCGCGTACTATCGAGATCAATCTGCGAGAAGCACTAGAAGAGGCAGATATTCCGCCTGAGATCACTCCTATCAATGGCTATTTACCATAGCCTCTTAGCTGAACACCTATAAATCATAAAGCAATCAATGCTAAATGAGACAGTGTCCCATAAACGTGTTGCCTTAATTTATGAGATATTTTTTATATATCCTACCGTTGGGTCGCTAAATAATATAGGCAATAGTAGAGCTTTTATGAATAAAAAATGCATTTGAAAATAGTGATTTCTCTCGCCATTATCGTGGTACTTGACCAGCTTAATAAAAGGTAAAATCCTGTCTATTTACGCTTGCAAGACAACCTTTATTCATGGTTTTTTGCGCATCACTTGCTAATGATGGCTGAATTCGTCTACCATAGAGCCGATTGCTTAAGTACGAGCAGTTTAAACTTATGTAAACTTTATATCTATTTCTGAAAAATAAACCTTGTCGGGGTGCTTTGATTTTGATGCTTTAACTACAGTTCAAAATCATGGCTGAGAGTGACCCGCGAACCTGATGCAGTTAGCACTGACGTAGGAAACAAGCGTGACATTTTATAGCACACCTCTTAAGCATCTTATTGCTAAGCAAGCCTTGCCAGTTTATTCACATAATCTGGTAAGGTTTTTTTGTGCCTGCTCACTGATCACCTCCTACTCTTTGCTTACTCGCATTTTATAACAGTAAGTGAACATTATGAATTACCAAACGTTACGCCACAATTGCCCCACATGGGATGGCTACATTCAGCATGATTTTGTCAAACAGCTAACGGCAGGTACGCTCGCCCCTGACAGCTTTCGTCACTATCTTGTGCAAGACTATTTATATCTTATTCACTATACCCGTGTGATGGCGTTGAGCGTGTATAAGAGTGATACGCTGGCACAAATGCGTGTCGGTCAAGCAGGCATTAACGCCATGCTCGACATGGAAATTGGCATGTATCTCGATTTATGTCATGAGTGGGATATCCCACTTAAAGAAGTAGAAAGCACCCCTGAATCTACCGTGACTATAGCATATAGCCGCTACCTATTGGACGCTGCGATGTCAGGCTCATTGGCTGAACTTTATGCGGCGATTGCTCCTTGTTTGATGGGTTATGGCGAAATTGGCAAACGCATTAAAGAACAAGGTTTTGTCGCGGACAATCCTTACCAGCCATGGATTGATGTCTTTGCCAGTGACGAATTTCAAGCGATTACCGCGCAGATCAACACGCTACTAGCACAGGCTAACCCCGCTCAGGCAGACAAGTTCCAACAGTTATTTAATACTGCTTCACGTATGGAAGTGAATTTTTGGCAGCAAGCGCTTGATCTGTCCTAGCCCCTATGCAAAGTGCTAGCTTTATGGCAAATTTAACGTCACGTACTATTCAATATAGTTGATTCAATTTAAAACAGTGATAAGACAACCGAGTGCAGATGTATGAGTAATACTTTAAGCGAAGTTAACGCTGTCACTCTTTTATAGTGGATTAACGATACAACAAAAAATACTCAAGGAGAAACACCATGGCAGCATTCGATGAACACGCAAGCGCGTATGACAGCTGGTTTTTTGACAACCAAAACTTACTGACCAGTGAGCTAAAACTGGTCGCTCATTTCTTAGATAAGGACAGTGAGATATTGTCTATCGGCTGTGGTAGCGGGTTATTTGAATCACTATTGGCGCAGGATTATGATATCCATGTCAAGCACGGCATTGAGCCTTCTAAAGACATGGCCGCCATTGCCGAAAAACGCGGTCTGCAAGTGGATATTAGTCCTGCCGAGACTTGCGATATTGAGCCAAATAAGTTTGATATCATCATGTTTAACGGCAGTGTCAGCTACATCAACGATTTGGATATCTGTATTAAAAAAGCATTTGATGCCTTAAAAACGGGCGGCAAATTGATTGTTATCGATGTGCCAAAAGAAAGCGGTTTTGCGAGCTTATATAATTTGGCAAGCTCATTAAATACTTGGGAGCATCCGCTGCTTGCGCACATCTCTCCTGCTGATCCCTATCCTATTGAGCTGGTTAAATCAGCAAATTGGCGCACCTCTGATGAAAAAATCGCGCTGATGCAAGCCAATGGTTTTGTCGATTTTGAGTATGCACAAACCTTACTGACCCATCCTATGTATGCCAATGACAAAGTGCAAGAAGTCATCGAAGGCTATGACCGTGGGGATTATGTCGCTGTTTGTGCTTATAAAAAATAAGCTGATAGGTGTATTAGCATTTGATTATCATGGATGACTTAGCAAAATTTATGACAGATCACAGTGATCCATAGCATACTGTCATTGCCATTTTAGCACTTGAATTATAAGTTTAGTGCCACTATAAATGGTGAATAAAGCTCTTATGCTAATAGCTAACATTTAATAAAGCGAGGCACACATCATGACTGACGATCCAAAAGACAGCACCAATCAAAACAACAACCAAGCACCAACAAATGAAAAATCAGTAAAAATGACCAACCTAACGCCCAATCAAGGTGTGATCACAGGCAAAAGAACGGATATTCAAAATCCTGAGCTCTGGGACTTTCCAATGAACTATCCACTTAGCATCATTGGTCATGAAGGCGAGCGTGAGAACTTACTCAACGAAGTGAAGCTTATTTTGGGCAGTCAGTTCCCTGATTTTGATTTGGCCTCGATAGAAGTGAAACCGTCTAAAACGGGTCGCTTCCATTCAGCACGGGTCAATCTATATCTTACAGCAGCCGATCAGGTCAATGTGCTGTATGCCTCACTCGACGCTGCCAAAACAGTTCGTTTGGTCGTATAGACAGATAATTGTCGTTTAAAAAAAGCCAGCCGCTTTTCCGTCGAAATCGTCACTCGCTATTAATCACATACGGGTGGCGATTTTTTGTGGTTTGCTGTACAATCTGCGCCCTCATTATTATTGTTCTATGTCCCCTTATTGGTGGGTCATTTACTCGCGAATGAAAAGCAAACTGTCAGCCCGTTTTTACAAAAAACTTATTATTTGAGTCAATCGCGTCTAACCCTTACCCCATCGTCCTTTGCTAAAATTCGGACACAGCACAACCTCACAGCAACATAGTTTGATGCTAAAATCAATATAGCATTTTCAAAATTTTCCCGCTATATTGTGCCTACCTACTAACAAACACGCTATATGTAGTACTCAGTGAATTTAATTGTCACTATGAGTAGCGGTAGATTTTTGCCTAAAAAAACATCTATCGCGGCGCAAGCATCGTAGCATTATAAAGAATGCCTGCCGTTTACTGACTGTGCAGCATCACTATAAGCAACATTATAAATAATTACCAAGTTATCAACTTAAGAGGGCAATATGACACACATCGACAAAATCAAAGTGACCAAACGTGACGGACGATTAGAGCTTATTGATTTGGATAAAATTCATAAGGTAATCGAGTGGGCAGCTCACAATTTGGATAATGTGTCTGTGTCGCAAGTTGAGCTAAAGTCGCACATTCAGTTTTATGAAGGTATCAAGACTCGCGATATTCACGAGACCATCATCAAGTCAGCAGCAGATCTTATCTCTGAAGATACGCCTGATTATCAGTATTTGGCTGCGCGTTTGGCGATTTTCCATCTGCGTAAAATTGCTTACAATAAATTTACCCCGCCGCACCTTTATGATCATGTCAAAAAACTGACCGACGCTGGTAAATATGATCAGCATATCCTAGCTGATTATAGCCGTGCTGAGTTTGATGAATTAGAAGCATATCTTGATCACTGGCGCGATATGAACCTTGCTTATGCCGCCGTTGAGCAAATGGCAGGTAAATACCTCGTCCAAGACCGCGTCAACAAGACCGTCTTTGAAAGCCCGCAGTTCTTGTACATGCTGGTTGGTATGTGTTTGTTTAGCCGTTATGACAAGTCAGACCGTTTGGACTACGTAAAGCGTTTTTACGATGCGACCTCACAATTTAAAATCTCACTACCAACACCTATTATGGCAGGCGTGCGTACCCCATCGCGCCAGTTCAGCTCATGCGTATTGATTGAATGCGGTGATAGCTTAGACTCGATCAACGCGACCACCAGCGCCATCGTACGCTATGTGTCACAGCGTGCTGGTATCGGCATCAACGCGGGTCGTATCCGCGCCCTTGGTAGCCCTATCCGTGGCGGCGAAGCACAGCATACGGGTTGTATCCCATTCTATAAATTGTTCCAAACTGCTGTTAAATGCTGCTCACAAGGCGGCGTCCGTGGTGGTGCGGCGACGTTGTTTTACCCATTATGGCATTTGGAAGTTGAGTCACTTTTGGTACTCAAAAACAACCGCGGCGTGGAAGACAACCGTGTGCGTCATATGGATTACGGCGTCCAGTTAAATAAAACGATGTATACCCGCCTCATCAAAGGTCAAGACATCTCGCTATTCTCACCAGGTGACACCCCTGGCTTGTATGATGCGTTCTTTGAAGATCAAGATAAGTTTGAAGAGTTATACACCAAGTACGAAAATGACCCAAGCATTCGTAGCCGTCAAATCCCAGCAGCCGACTTGTTCAGCCTAATGATGCAAGAACGCGCCAGCACGGGTCGTATCTATATCCAAAACGTCGATCATTGCAACACGCATAGCCCATTTGACGCGACGGTTGCACCGATTCGCCAGTCAAACCTATGTATGGAAATCGCCCTACCGACCAAGCCACTTGATAACATCAATGACGAAGAAGGCGAAATCGCCCTTTGTACGCTATCAGCGGTCAACTTAGGTAAAGTCGAAAACGTCAGCGATATCGAAGAGCCAGCTGAGCTCATCGTCCGTGCGCTTGATGCCCTGCTCGATTATCAAGACTATCCAGTCAAAGCAGCTCAAAACGGCAGCATGCGTCGCCGTACGCTCGGTGTTGGCGTGATTAACTACGCTTATTACTTGGCTAAAAATGGCGTGCGCTATTCAGATGACAGCGCGCTTGGTCTAACGCATCAAACATTTGAAGCCTTGCAATTCTATCTCTTGAAAGCGTCAAACAAATTGGCAAAAGAGCAAGGCGCTTGCCCTGCGTTCAACGAGACGACGTACTCACAAGGTATCCTGCCGATTGATACGTACAAAGCCGACTTGGATAAAATCTGCCAAGAGCCGCTACATCTCGATTGGGAAACGCTACGTACTGAAATCACCTCTCACGGTCTGCGCAACTCTACCCTAACCGCCTTAATGCCATCTGAGACCTCTAGTCAGATCGCCAATGCGACCAACGGTATCGAGCCACCACGCGGTCTGGTCTCTATCAAAGCGTCAAAGGACGGCATCCTAAAGCAAGTCGTGCCTGAGATTGATAAGCTAAAAAATCAGTACGAGCTACTATGGCAAATGCCAAACAATGACGGTTACCTAAGGCTGGTCGCTGTCATGCAGAAATTCGTCGATCAAAGTATCTCTGCCAATACCAACTACGATCCCGTTCGTTATGAAGGTGGCCGTGTACCAATGAAGATATTGCTTAAAGATTTATTAAACGCTTATAAGCTTGGCGTGAAGACGTTGTATTATCATAATACGCGTGATGGTGCGAACGATGCCCAAGCGGATATGGAAGATGATTGTGCTGGCGGTGCATGTAAGATCTAGAGTTTTTGATGGATAGCGGGTTTAGTTTTTGGGTTAAGCCCGCTATTTTCTGTAATCTAACTCAAGTCATCATTTATCATAAAGTCACTGGAATGACTTTTCAGAGAGTAGCTAGATGCAAGGTAAATTAATCGAATTTATTCGTAAGAAAGATTACAAGTTTATAGAAGAAATTGGACAAGGCGGTACTGGACGTACAGTTCTTCTTGAAGACGAGATTATCAATGAACGATTCGTTTGTAAGAAGTATTCACCTTTTTATGACGAGCATAAACAAATTTTTTTTGGTAATTTCAAAGATGAAATTAAGCTATTACACCTCTTAAACCATAAGAATATTGTTCGTGTATTTAACTACTATTTGTACCCAGAGATTTATACTGGTTACATCTTAATGGAGCATATTCAAGGCAAAAATATCAATGAATACTTGATTGATAACCCTGATAAGCTTAATGAAATATTTAGGCAGGTTATAAGTGGGTTTGCCCATCTAGAGCAAGCAGGTATATTACATAGAGATATTAGACCTAACAATATACTGATTTCTGACGAAGGTATTGTGAAGATAATTGATTTTGGCTTTAGTAAAAAAATTAATATCGATTCAGACTTTATGAGAAGTATTGAACTAAATTGGAGATACTCTCTCCCTATAGACTTTTCTAATCAAAGATATGATTTTAAAACAGAAGTATATTTTGTCGGAAAGTTATTTGAAGAAATCATTCATATTAATGAATTAAACTCTTTTAATTATTCAGATATTTTGAATAGAATGATTGGAATAAATCCCTCAAATAGAATTAGTTCTTTTTTTGATGTTGAAAGAGAAATAATAGATGCAACAGTCCTACAAGAGCCTATTAATGATTATGAAAAAGATATTTATCAGGCATTCGCAAGTGGATTGGAATATTCAATAATACATATTGATATGAGTGCCTCATATATAACTGAAACATCAGAAATAATCAGAAACCTTGGCATATTATACAAAAACTCTATGTTAGAAGACTTCATTCAGAACAATGGCAGTCTAGTGAAATGCTTCATCAAAGGAGGTTTCGAATATAGAACGGCAGAAACTTTAGAAGTTGGCACTGTCTCTAAATTTCATAAATTTTTAAGCGAATCATCCAAAGAGAAACAAAAGATAATTATAAACCACGTTTGGCAAAGACTAGATAAGGCTAAAAGGTTTGATGATGATATACCTTTTTAAATCATGAGTATTTGTAGGGTGCGCCCAGCGCACCGACAACATGAAAATTGTGTTTAACCATACGCGAGGCGCACCCTACAAAATATATAGATTAACAAATAAGACCTAATTTCTGTGCTAATATTAGCCCTATATATAGACCTAATATTAGTGGAGAATAAATTATGCAGCCAATATTTGCAACACAAACAGCCAGTATATCAGAGTTAAAGACCAACCCTTCGGCACTGATTAAACAGTCAGACGGCGAGTCCATTGCTATTCTAAACCACAATAAACCCGTGGCTTACTTAGTTTCCACAGACGTATTCGAGCGCATGATGGAAGCGATGGACGACATGGCATTAAGCCAAACCGTTAGCGCACGGATGAATGACGGGCAAACATCTATAAAGGTCACATTGGATGACTTATAATCTTGAGTTTCATCCTCTCGCGTTAAAAGAATGGAAAAAATTAGCGCCCAGTATTCAGCAACAGTTTAAGAAAAAATTACAGCAGCGATTGTCAAACCCTCATGTGCCTGCGTCAAAACTATCGGGACATACCGATACTTATAAAATCAAATTACGCACCGTAGGCTATCGTCTGGTATATACCGTAAAAGATGATGTGGTAGTGGTTTATGTATTAGCAGTCGGCAAAAGAGAAAACAACAAAGTATATGACAATCTTGCGACGCGTCAGCCATGATGAAGCTAAGATATTGAGACAGTCATTATAGACAGCGCCCAGCGCTATCATAGAAATATAGAAACACAAACAATAAAAACGACGGAGGTCATGTGCAATATACCGCAATCATCAAAGACGGTGGTTTGTTTATCCCAAACGTATTTTCAGACCTAAACGATGGTGGCTCGCATATCGTACAAGTGGAAGTCGACATCGCAGACGTCCGTGAGCAATTAGGCGAAGGCGCAGCAGCAAAACCAGAAGCATTGAAGAAAGTCGCCACAAAAGTATTGAAAAAACCAATAAAGAGAACGACTAAAAAAGACGCACAGAAAGAAATGCAGCAACTATCAGATGATGATGGCTTGAGTGCGCTGCGTAAGAGTGCGATCGATGAATTGGAAGGTTTGGACGATAGTGAGCTAAGTGAGATATTTAAAGCGTATATGAATGATGGACAGACGCCAGAACAGATATCTTTAGAGAACTTGTAATATAATTCAGTCAAACCAAATCTAGTCAAAACCCTATAACTTAATAACCATATCAATGATAAAGGCAGTCTCATGACTTATTCGATTTTTTCCCAAACGCCAAACAATGCGCTAACAGAGCCGATGTTTTTTGGTAATCCGGTCAACGTAGCACGTTACGACCAACAAAAGCACCCCATCTTTGAGCAATTGATCGAAAAGCAGTTGTCGTTCTTTTGGCGTCCAGAAGAAGTCGATGTATCACGTGATCGTATGGATTATGGCAATCTGTCCTCACACGAACAGCATATCTTTACCAGTAACCTAAAGTATCAAACGCTACTCGACTCTATCCAAGGTCGTAGCCCAAACGTCGTGCTATTGCCACTGGTATCGATTCCTGAGCTTGAAACATGGATTGAGACGTGGACGTTTTCTGAGACCATTCACTCGCGCAGCTATACCCATATCATTCGTAATATTATCAATGACCCTGCTATCGTCTTTGATGACATCATGCAAAACGATCATATCCTAGAGCGCGCCGCAGACATCGCCAAGTACTACGATGACTTATATTATAACTCATCGCTATACAACCTATACGGTGCAGGCACACACACGATCAATGGCAAGCAAATTACCGTCGATTTAAAATCGCTGAAAAAGCAGCTTTACTTGTGCTTGATGGCAGTCAACGTCTTAGAAGCCATTCGCTTTTATGTGTCATTTGCTTGCTCTTTTGCCTTTGCCGAGCGTAAGTTAATGGAAGGTAATGCCAAGATTATTAAATTGATTGCTCGTGATGAGGCGCTACATTTAACGGGTACTCAGCATATCTTGAATCTCATGCGCATCGGTCGTGATGATCCTGAGATGGTCGACATTGCCAAAGAGTGCTATGAAGAAAGCATCGAGATATTCCGTAAAGCAGCTGAACAAGAAAAAGAATGGGCAGGCTATCTGTTCAAAGACGGTTCAATGATTGGTCTCAATAAAGACATTCTGTGCCAATATATCGAATATATCACCAATTTACGTATGGAAGCGGTTGGCTTACCAGTCGCATTCCCGAATTCTAAATCAAACCCAATCCCGTGGATTAATACATGGTTGTCTTCTGACAACGTACAAGTTGCCCCGCAAGAGACGGAAATCAGCTCATACTTGGTTGGTCAAATTGATTCAGACTTATCAGACAGTGATTTTGATGATTTTGAGCTTTAGAGGCAGTATGAAAGACAGCGAAAAATGCTAGGGAAACAAACAGGATAAAACTATGACTTGGGTAATGACGAGTAAGAAACAATTTTACTTGCATGACGATGAAAGCTTGCTTGATGGATTGCTACGCACCGGACATGATATAAATTATCAATGTAAGGAAGGCTATTGTGGCAGTTGCCGAATAAAGCGTATCGCCAGCTCACACGTTATTGACTATCCGTTTGCACCCCTTGCCATGATTGATGAAGACGAGATACTGCCCTGCTGTTGCCGTGTGCAGGGTGTGATTTATATCAATCACGAGCCTACTATAGAGTAATACTAACAAAAGTAGTGCTAAAAAATTCGAAACAAAAAGCGCGTTATCTTCAAGATAACGCGCTTTTTTACTGTCTATACATCGTTCAAGCCATTTTGACTAAGCTTATTTTGATTGAGCTTTATGTGATGAAGAATCACCTTATAAAGGCGCGCCATCTCTTTCAAACAGCTGCAACAGCTCTTCACGCATACGGTCGCGCTCGGCTTCTGACATCATCGGCACATCTTGTCTCTCACCTTGTAAATTTGGATCTTCTATACCACCAACATTTTCATCAAGAATCACGACCGGACGTTCCATCGGCTCTTGCGCTGGACGCTCTTCTAACAGGATTTTAACTTGGGCATTTTTGCCACGGCGTAATATTTGCGCATTCAGCGTGGTATTCGGTGCTTTACGAGCGACATACTGAATCAAGGTATTGGCATCCGTCATCTCAACACCGTCAATCGTCAAAATAATGTCGCCGATACGCAGACCACTCTTAGCAGCAGGACTCTTAGGAACGACATTAAGCACTTCTACCCCAGTCGAGGTTTCAAGCTGCGTTGGGTCACGTAACTGTGACTGTATCTCAATCCCCAACCAACCACGGCTCACCTTACCATCTTTGATAATGGCATTCATCACTTGCTCAACGATAGCGGTAGGAATAGCAAAACCGATACCCATAGAGCCGCCAGAGCGTGAGTAAATGGCCGTATTAATACCAATTAATTCGCCATAAGCATCAACGAGTGCGCCGCCCGAATTACCTGGGTTAATCGCTGCATCGGTCTGGATAAAGTCTTCAAACTTGTTGACCCCAAGCCCAGTACGTCCTGTCGCCGAGATAATTCCTTGCGTTACCGTTTGACCGACACCGAACGGATTACCAATCGCTAATGCAACATCGCCAACTCGGATAGGTTCTTTACGAAAACCAAGTGGTGCCAAACCGGTCATATCTACTTTAATCACTGCCAAATCACTGTCTGGATCTGTGCCAACGATTCTAGCGCGGCTCTTACGACCATCATTAAAGGCGACCGTAATTTCATCGGCTTTTTCGATCACATGGGCATTGGTCACGATATAGCCATCTTCTGAGACAATCACCCCAGAGCCTAAATTGGTATTGCCCTGCTCTTCTGACGGTGCACCATGGAACTCAAAAAAGCGGCGCAACACAGGATCATTCATATAAGGATGCTCTGCCATCGTTTGCGTGGTGTAGATATTCACGACTGATTGTGAGGCGCGAGCAACCGCATTATGATAAGAAGAAATCGCTGCGGGTGTATCAGAAACCGGTGCTGACGCTTGCTGCTCAGCAGGTGTGGTTCTGGGCGGCTCCCATGCCTGCTCTGATGCCGTCTTCATACTCGCAAACAACCAAATAAATGCGGCAATCACGACTAGCAATAAAACCCAAGGTAACCATTTTAATACAGACGCCTTGCTGCTGGTGTTCCGAGATGACGACATATAAAACCTCTATAAATTTGATACAAACAGACGAAGATAAATAAGGTGAGAAGCATGGTATATATTAGGACGCATTGAGCAGCATTTATCAAACGTTCACAGTCCACTAGATGGTTGTTTTTTTGCACTATCTATACGGCACGCTTACATGTATAAATTATAACCGCCAATACTACCCAGTTGTAACGTATCGTGTACCATTTCAGTGAGTAGGATTGTCTATCCTACTGTAGCCACATGTTAAAATACTCATTATCAAAAGCCACATGTTAGCGATAAATGCTTGCCCCACTGAATCAATTATAAAGGAATACCATGACCACACACAATATCGCAACCGAGCCCTCAAATACCGCCATTACCGTTCAAGCGCTAACCACATTCTGTGATGACTATTTATCAGCAGATGCTTTTAAAGATTATGCCCCTAATGGTTTACAAGTAGATGGGGGTCGACCTATCAAACGCATCATCACTGGTGTAACGGCTTGTGAGGCGTTGATTGATGCGGCGATTGCTGATAATGCAGACGCCATTATGGTGCATCATGGTTGTTTTTGGAAAGGCGAACCTGCCCCCATCACTGGTATGAAAGGTCAGCGTATCCGTAAACTTATGCAGCATGGTATCTCTTTGATTGGTTATCATCTGCCGCTCGATGCCCATCCCGTCATTGGTAATAATGCCAAGCTGGCTGACGCATTAAACATGACCGTTATCGGCGCTTTATACCCTAGTGAGTCGCATCCAGTGGGTAATATCGCCACTTGTACCCCGCAGAATGCTCAAAGCCTCATTACTCACATTACTCAGACGCTAGGACGATTGCCATTGCATATCTCTGCCAATTATAGCGCACCGAATAGTACAAGCGCTCATATCGATAATAACAGAATTATCGAACACGTGGGCATTTGTACGGGCGGCGCACAAGATATGATCGAACAAGCTGCATTGATGGGCTGTGACGCTTTTATCTCTGGCGAAATATCAGAACGTACCACCCATATTGCCCGTGAGCTGGGCATTGATTATTTCGCTTGTGGACATCACGCGACAGAACGCGGCGGTATTCAAGCACTTGGTCACCTAGTTTCTCAGGCATTTGGCATACCCGTGACCTTTATAGATATTGATAACCCTGCTTAAGCTGTGCCCTCAACTCTACTCATAGCTATCTAAATTTAGAATAATTTTCAGAAAAAAAAGCTAATAATAAGCAGTATGGTTGCCCAGTATGCATGATTTTTACTGCTTCAATTTTCAATGGTGTACCAATAACAAGGGCATTTTTAACCGTCTATAGCCCAATTGTTAAGTTTTATCGCTAATTTCTTAACCACACTTGAATAATCCAGGGAATATCCGCATATTAATATCCGAAGAAAGAATGTCTTGTCATGAGGCTTCCCATTTATTACAGCTTCCGGTTATGGTACTTAAATAAGTATAGCCGCCTAAAATCTCACTATGTTGTATAGCTATTGAGGTCATATAGATAACGAGATTTTGGACGGTTTACTAATAGACACACTGTGCGTGATATATTTTCAGCAGCATGGTTTATCTTGATTTAAGTGTCGCGATACTGGGTTAGCAACCGCTGATTGATAGAATGTTTGAGTAAATTTTCTATCATTTTTTTATTAATAATGAGAATAGTGACTTGCTTACCCTTATTGCTGGACAAAAAATTAATCACTGTTGACTCTATTACAAATGATTTAAAGACGACATGGTCATTAATATCAGCATAGAAAAGCTGAGTGTATAAGCACCCCGCTCATTTTATGTTTTTGTCTCAATAACTTAGTTCATGACCTTACCTATGTTTAATATATAGTTGTTTTATTCTTAGCCCTATCTATGCATCGATGAAGGAATCATCCGATTTATATCCTTCGTGGTGTCGTGCGTTCATCATTTTGTATTGATACTTTATATCGATGTTTTATATTGATATTTTGAGAGATTTTTTAGCCCTCTTACCTGATACACTGAATACGCCAGTAGATAACCAGCTAATTAAAAACTGCACCGCTACATCTGATAAAAATTCATTAGCGGCACTATTATTAAACAAGATGACGACGCACTTATCTTATTAAGAAGTGTGTGGTTGTCTAAAATGCGACATCAATGTATGACTACTTTATAAGCATACATTCATAAGCGTTTTACGGTAAGCAGGATGGCTAAAATCAGGAGACATCCATGCAGCGTATTACTTATCGTGTGAAAGTATCTGCGCAAGGGGCTAGACGCCGTATTTCTTATTTACTTCGTCCATCTAAACGCCTACCGAACACTAAAAGTAACATCGTTTCATCCGTTACCCCGACGACATCGAGTCGTTTTTCTAGAACCAAAAAGCTTGCGCAAGTTTCTAGTATCGCCCTTCTCTCTTTACCTGCTGAGAGTCTGACGACGATGCGTGCGCCAGTGCCAGCCTATGATAACGTCATGCTAGAAAGCACGTTAACCATCGCTGCCGTCCCCGGTGACAGCACTTATTTTGCGACTGACGGTTTTCAACATGGCTTTGGTTTTGATTTGGTACGTACTTATGCTGACGAGCTTGGCGTTGATATCGATCTAAAAGCGTATGCCAATGAAGAAACTGCCCTAAAGGCGCTGAGATCGGGCGAGGTAGACATGGCATTAACAACGGCCAGTACGCAGTTAAAGAGCAAGTTTAACTTATCGTCTATCAACATCAGTTGCGGCTATGACGCCAGCTTAACAAAGAATGGTTTACATCCAAAAGTCAGTTGGACGTTCAATTCATCCAATGACCCATTATCACAAAAAGCCAGTTACTTTTTATGTGACAGCATTAAGCTGAAAAACACACAAAAACTTGCTGCCTTTTACAATCAAAACTTGCTGAAAGACGCCTATAGCCAAGATCATTTCCAAAAAACGTTGACCGAAAAACTGCCTGATTATCAATCGTCTTTTGAAGAGCAAGCACGCAATTATAATCATGATTGGGAATTATTGGTGGCCATGGGTTATCAAGAATCACACCTTGATGCCAATGCTGTATCGCCAACGGGTGTGCGTGGTCTCATGATGTTGACCAATAATACAGCCAAAGCAATGGGCGTCTCAGATCGCGTCGATCCCTACCAAAGTATCGGCGGCGGCGCGCGTTATTTAGAGCAAATGAAAGATGACTTTGCTGATGTGCCAAAGACAGATCGTATTTGGTTTGCGCTTGCCGGCTACAACATGGGACCAAATGCAGTAAAGAGTATTCAGCGTAAACTGCGAGATCAAGGTATTGATGATAAAAACTGGGCGAACGTTTATGCGTACTTAGCTGATAATAAAGCTGCCAATAGTCGTTATGGTCAAGCGATGCATTATGTTAGCAATATTAGAAGTTATCTTGAAACTATCAAAACTCAAACCGTTTAGTTGATAAATATTATTAAATATTTTGAGAATTGAATGTCACAGATAAAAAAAGCTGCTCTTATAAAGAGCAGCTTTTTTGTGCAGAATGATCTGTCTTAATCGTATTTACTTAGCTATTATTTCACTAAGCAACTTACTCTTAACGATTAGGTACGGTCAAGCGCTGACCGCGCTGTAGCATCGTATCCGCCGCGATATTATTCATTTCAGCCAATTCTTGCGTAGAGACGCCATATTTACGTGCTAAGCCAATCAAACTGTCTCCTGACCCAACGGTGTAGCTCACTGTGAGCTTTGGTACTTTAAGCGTTTGTCCACGCTGCAACTGGGCATTAGTCGCGAGATCGTTGGTGGCAGCCAAATCGTCTATCGAAACACCAAATTGACGTGCCAAAGCAATCAAACCATCACCTGATTTAACTTTATAGCTCTCGGTGTTGCCCAATTTTTTGCCACTGCTCGCTGTGCTAGTTGCGGCAGTGCTACTAGCCGAACTACTGCTTTGGTTATTGCTACTAGAGGTAGCTACAACGCTGCCACTGGCAGGAATCGTAATCGTACGACCGAGTATCAAATTAGAGTTGGTTTTCAGGTTGTTCGCTGTTGCCAAGTCACTAAGACCGATATTATAACGTTGCGCCACGCCTGTTAACGTATCGCCTGATTTTACTTTATAACTGACAGTTTTATCATTTAGCTGACGATCAACCAATCCTTTAGACACGGGTACTTTGATGGTTTGACCACGTTGTAAGCGTGCTTTTGCATCAAAGTTGCTATTCACCGCCGCAAGCTCAGCTGGACTGATACCCACGCTATTGGCAATGCCGATCAAAGTATCGCCAGATTTTACTTTATAGTTGGTGGTTGCCACCGAACTTGAGCTGCTGTTACGGCTACTAGAGCTTGAGGTGTTTGCTGCATCGAAATCGACACTTGCAGGTACTTTTAGAGTTTGACCAACATATAGTGAGCTTGTAGTGCTCATATTATTGAGGCTGGCAAGTGTATCAGTTGAAACATTGAACTGACGTGCGAGAGCAATCAAGCCATCGCCCGCTTTTACTTTATAGTTCTTAGTAGCGGTGCTTGATTTACTTGGCTTGGTCGAGGGAGCAGCAGGCGTGGTCACTGGCGCAGTCACCTTACCTGGTATCAGCCATAGCTTCTGACCACGTAGTAAATCCGCTCTACTACTCAAATTATTGTAGGTTGCCAACTGAGTCACCGATAGACCAAAGCGGTTAGCAGTACCAATTAGCGTATCGCCGCTTTGTACTACATAGCTCTCTGGTTGGCTTGCCGCGGCATTGTTAGCTGTGCTCAACGGTTCGATGGTTTTTGCATTGTATAAGTATAAGGTACTGCCTGATAGCAGCTTAGAGCTGGCATCTATTTGATTCCATTCAGCGATATCGCGCCAACTGACACCCGCACGACTGGCGATATTAGACAAGGTATCACCACGCTTGACGGTATAAGTGGTACGTGCACCTTGGGGTTTTGGCTTGCTTACTGATGTTTTTGCAAAGCTAAGCTTTTTCTCTTCGCCACTGGCTTCTAGAATAGACTGCTGCGTCTGTACTGCGGATAAATTAATATTACCATCAGCATTGATCACATTGGTTTCAGGCGTGTTACTGCGAATTTGATTGGCAATAAAATCACGCTCTTCTTTGCTCAGTGGTGGTTCTTGGACAATCGTATTATTCTGTGTAATCTGAGCAGAGGTGGTCGGTAGACTGTTGCTGCTTTTTAGCTCAGCATTGATCTTGTTGGTTTCTGCCGTGCTCAATGGTGGCTCAGTACGCACCGAGGCGTTATTACTGTAGACAGAGCTGCTAGTAGGCGTGGCTGACGGTGATATATAACTGGTCGTTTGCTGCGGCACACTAGCACTTGCAGCATAATCAGCCAAGGCGCTACCTGTCGATGGTAATGAGGAGCCAGTATAGGGTTTGTTGTTATAGCTTGGCGTCGTGGTCGTGCTACTTGGTGTGCTTGTATTACTCGATGCCAGTATATTGCCCGTACCATTGCCTCTCAATGAGCTCAATTTAGCATCGGTATTAAGACTCACATCATTAGGAATAATAATACGCTGGGGACCAGAAGAGTCTACACGCCCTGACGTTAAGGCCGTATTTAACCTTTCTAATTCGTCGTAGCTCACGCCTGTCATTTGCGCAACTTCAGCCAAGCTCACGCCATAGTTCACAGGTACACTACGGAAATGCTGACGGTTGGCAATGGCTGGCAAATAAACACCATATTGCTCAGGCTTGGCAACAATTTCCGCTACCGCCAAGAAACGCGGCACGTAATTCATCGTTTCAGTAGGCAATCTCAGAGACCAATAATCTGTCGGTAAACCCTGAGCTCTATTAGCATCAATGGCCTTTTGCACGCGGCCAGGACCCGCATTATAAGCGGCTAATGCTAACTCCCAACTGCCAAACTGGTTATGTAGTGCGGTCAAGAAGTCATAAGCGGCGCGAGTTGATTCGATGACATCACGGCGACCATCATAGGTACTACTTTGATTCAAACCATAAATACGACCCGTACTTGGAATGAACTGCCATAAGCCTGCTGCTGCTGCACTACTGGTACCACTTGGATCGTAAGAGCTCTCAATAACAGGTAACAAAGCCAGCTCTGTCGGGATGTTACGACGCTCAGCTTCTCGTACAGTGTGATAGATATAGCGACTAGCACGTGCAGTTAAACGGTTTAAATAGTCTTGTCGACTGGTAAACCAGCTTTTTTGCCCTTCGATACGTTGATTATAAGTCGGCTGACCGCCATTCATACGATAGCCAGCACGTAAGCGACTCCATAAATCACCATACTGCTGAATAGCAAGTTTGTTGCCTTCCACCATAGTCATGTCAGTGGCTTCGAGTAAATCGGCTAACTCATCCAAGCTATCTGCATCTAAATATGCCGTTGAATAGTCCGTACTGCTGCTTGCTGCAGGCGCTTTAGTAGCTGGGCGTTTAGTAATAACAGATGAGCTATTGGTCGCACCCTTTTTTACCGCTGACGTATTGCTACAAGCACTGATAAGTAGAGTTGATACCGCAAGCGTCAATGGCAACGCAATAAATGAGCGAGATTTTGATAGCACAGTAGACATGATATTGGAAGTTTCCTAACGACAGAAAATGATAAGATAAAGTTGCTTGCTAGTATAGTATGCAATGTGAAGCAAAGACCAGTCTAATATAAAAAGATAATCATCATAAGTTGAGTCAATTTTCAGACCTCTCACGAAATGCCATCAATCATTTAGTTATTCAACATTGTGAATCTGTATGGCTATTTATGATGGAATGCTTAGCTTTCGAAGAGCCTGATTAATGCACTATCTTTTTTGATCATCCACTGATCAAGACATTTCTTAATCAATGCTTATCCATTAATACCTAATTGTTGATAATGCCTAATTGCTGACTAGCTCGTACTGAGTTATTGGTCGAGTAACGATTAATTAATCGTTACTTGTGATACGGCACGTAGCAGTACCGCATTACCAGTCGATAACGTCAGCGTCACTCTTGAAGTGGTGACAAATGAGACATTTTTACCATCTTTTACCCAGCTCTCATTGGTCGTTACATTGGCTTTGGCCTGATCGCCCGTAATAATGATATTATCCACAGAAATATCATAACGGTAATTAGAGGTGTTATTCCAACTATTTTGCAACAACTTCAAATAGGCATCTTTATCTAAACTGGTAGACTTACCTTTTCTAGATAATGAAATCAGTGCATCGTCAGAGACAAGACGGGCGACCTGATTGACATTTTGGCTATTCGCTGATGACTTCATTGCTGCTATATAATTCTGCACCAAAGCTTCGGTCATGGCTGCCGCTTGTGCACTGATACTCACAGTACTTACAACGGTCACTACCGCCGCCACGCTGGCACTTTTTAGCAATAATGCCAAAAGCCCTTTTCCCCATAATCGTTTCATCATAATCCTTAGCAATGCTGTTATCGTTGTTGCCATCTTTTGATGACTAACGTTTTTTATTGATTAAATATAGTAGTCGTTTATTACTCATTAACATCATGACAAATGAAGCAAGCACTAGCTAGCGTGTGCCTCTTCATTTTACTTGTGAAAAATATCTGTTTAATCATCACCTACTTATTAATGATCACAGTGTACTTTTACCATAGAGTGAGACTATCATTCAATTCTCACAGCTATGTGACACCCTGTGTAATTATTGCGAATACTAAAATACCAACCATATGGCACAATTATTTCTGAAAATATGAGTCACTGCCCATCGTTATCATAAATACAAAATATACTAACTGAGCCGCTTACGCAGTACACAGCTCAGTTTTTGCTCCAGTTTTGATTCACTTTCTGTCAATCCAATCTCAATTTAATAAGCCAAACGGAATCTTACTTAGCGTCCGTACTATTATCTTCGTATTGTTGTTCATCATCACTAAGCTTCATACCCAATCGCTCTACTCGTCTGTCCATCATTTGTCGAGCTAGTGCTTGCATGTCTTCGACGCGGTCTATTTCATCCACAATCTCAAGTCCCAATAAAGTCTCAAACACATCTTCTAAAGTAACCAAACCTTTGACTTCACCATACTCACCGACTGTAATAGCGATATGAATACGGTTTTTTAGCATCAGCTCTAACAAATCAAACAGTTTCATTTTTGAAAAAACAAAAGTAATGTCACGTTTAAACTGAGTCAATGGCTTGTGCATCGCATGGTTTACTTTTGCTAATAACATGTCTGTTTTTAATACAAAACCTGTGATGTTATCTAAGTCACCATCATAAATTGGCAGTCGTGAAAATGTCAGTTTTGGGCGATCGACCAACAATTCAGCGACTGTTTTGTTTTCTTCAAACGCCAGCATCACCGAACGCGGGGTCATGATATCTTCGACTTTAATCGCACCAAATGCCAGCAAATTGCGAATAATGCGCGATTCTAATGGGTCAATCTGTCCTGACTCTTCACCGATACTGGCAAGTGCCGCAAATTCACGACGACTGAATGCTTGGGGTTCTTTGCCACGTACTAGCAATTTGGTTAACTTTTCTGATATCCAAATAAGTGGATACAACAGCAGAATAATGCCTCGAACGAAATAAGCGACCATACCGCTTAGTTGACGCCAGTACAGTGTCCCAAGCGTTTTTGGAATAATTTCAGATAAAAACAAAATCGCCAATGTCATAATGGCAGAAAACAGTCCAAACCATGCACTACCAAACACAATCGTGGCTTGGGCACCAGCACCGATAGAACCTAATGTATGAGCCACTGTATTCAAAGTCAAAATAGCCGCCAATGACTGATCGATGTTATCAACCTTTAAGCGTCTTAGCATATTTGCTTTTTTCGGATTGCTTTCTTGAACATCAGCGATATAAGACGGCGTCATGCTCAGTAATGCAGACTCAGCCAATGAACAGACAAACGAGATACCGATAGCGACAACCACAAAAAGTATGAGTAATAGCACACTGATCGCGGTAGGCTCTGCTAAAGCATCAGCGGCAAAAGCTGGATATGGCAATAGCAGCATCGCCGTCAGCGCTGATAACCCAGCAATTGAATTGGTACGACGAAGACGCTTTGAATAGCGTGATGTCGGAGGAGGTTTAGCAGACGCTTCTTTACAAGCGCGCGGACGACACAAACGAGGTACAAACATAAAAGTGGTAAACAAGTTAGGTAACCTAAACAGAAAAAAGTAAAAGGGATAATAATATAATGAGCAAACGATACTAAATCATTAACAGCAAACAACAAAACAAACATGATTAATTAGCTATTAGTTATCTGCTAAAACGATGGTAACTCGCTGCTCAAAACTGATTTAGCAGCAGATAATAGGATCTATTATATACTAATAAACCGTGTGCTAAATGCAGGGAATTATTGCCATTTGATAGTAGCATTGATGATGCCATTTCACAATAAGACGCTATTGTTAAGTCTTTGTTTTTTGGTATCCTTGACCATACCTTTTGCTACGCTACTACTACCTAGCATCCATTCGCTGCTTGAATTTTGTTATACTCTCAGCGCTTTGGCGTCACTTATATGATGTGGCAAAAATATTGCCGCAAAAAGTGATGACCGCTAGCATGCCATTACCTTAAGAAAAACATACTCAGCCTATGATTAACAGTTACCAAGTCTGGGATTTTTTGTTACTATGCGTTTAATTTTATTATTATCTATGACTTACTGAGAGAAATTATGTTGTTATTTATCCAAGCTGCCCATGCTGCACCAGAAGCTGCTGGTGCGATGTCACTATTTAGTCAAATACTATTGCCTGTTGCTTTTTTTGCGATTTTTTACTTCTTAGTCATTCGTCCGCAATCTAAGCGTACCAAAGAACATCGTGCCATGGTCAATGCATTGACTGTCGGTAGCGAAATCATTTTTGCTGGTGGTTTGATGGGTCGTATCAAAGCCATTGAAGGTGACTATGCGGTGGTCAGCCTGAACAATAATACTGATGTCAAAGTACAACGTGCTTCTGTTATTTCAGTGTTACCTGCTGGCACAATCGAAAGCGTTTAATGATTGATTGAAATATTAGTCGCGTTTTATTAATGATTACTAGGGCATGTCCTCATTTTAAAAATGGTGGTAAAAATGAAATAAATTGCTGTTAAACAAGGAAAGTAGCTTAAATAATATCGAGATATTAATAAGCTATTTGACGATGTTTGGCAAAATTTAGCCATTTTTAGCCCATTTAGAGGATAATCGATTGAATTGAGGACACGCCCTCATCTGTCATTAATAAATATAGTGATTAATACAGTGCCTAAGAATGACCGTACCTTATTTACGGTCATTTTTCGCTATAGAGCAATGATGTAAAAACAGTCTCATAGAGTATAGACAATTTATGTTTATGCTTTTGACCATGCTTTCTTTATTGATTTTATCAGTGATATTTTGCTGACTATATATTTTTGATGACTATATAAAGATACGTCTGTATTATTTGCTCTACTGTTTTACTATCATCGCGGATGATCGCAATGGTGCATGATGACGACTGCTAGATACAGCACTCAACCATTGCTATCGCTAACTTCCCATCTGCTAACTTGTGGCCTACGTCGCCAGTCGTTTATCAACCTAAAGAAGTGATTATGCAATATCCCGCTTGGAAATACTTACTTATTGCCGTCGTGCTAATCATTGCCGGTCTATATGCTGCTCCTAACCTCTATCCTGATGAACCTGCCGTGCAAATTACAAGCGCCGCTGCAGGTACACAGCTGTCTGAAGGTATCTTGACTGAGTCGCAAAGCTTGCTTGAAGAGGCTGGCATCAATAACCACGATGGAACGTTTGAGGGCAACAGTGCACTGGTACGTCTTGACAATCCAGTCGATCAGCTCAAAGCTCAGGAAGTACTGCGTCAAAACTTGGGCGAAGACTATGTCGTCGCGCTTAACTTGGCGCAAACGACGCCGCAGTGGCTACGTGATATCGGGGCAAAACCGATGAAGCTCGGCCTTGATTTACGTGGCGGTGTACGTTTTGTACTAGAAGTCGATATGGACAAGGCGCTTGAACAGCGTTTGACCAGTGCCAGTCGTGACATGCGTCGCGAGCTACGTGCTGAGCGAATTGCGATCAAAGGCATTAAGACAGAAGATCGAAGTGTGGTATTACATTTCGCTGATACAGATGCTCGTAACCGTGCACAGAATGTTCTGCAAGGCTCAATGGGCAATACGTTTAGCTTGCAATCCTCTATTGATGAGCAAGGTCCTGCGCTGATTTTAGCGTACAATGATGCAACGCTTGATGAAATCAATAGCTATGCGGTTAATCAGAACTTGACCACCCTTCGCAATCGTATTGCTGAACTTGGTGTGACTGAAGCTTTAGTACAGTCTCAAGGTGCTAGCCGTATCGTCGTCGAGCTTCCTGGTGTACAAGATACTGCTGAGGCAAAACGTGTCTTAGGGCGCACTGCAAACCTTGAGTTCCGTATGGTTGCTGAAGACAGCGAAAACTATACGGGCGGCATCCCTCCAGCGGGTACCGAAGCTTTCCCGTTTGAGACGCTTGATGGTCCGCCGGTACTGCTTGAACGTCAAGCGATTGTCACGGGTGATAAAGTCACTAATGCTCAAACTGGTGTGGATGAAAGCGGCTCTCCTGAAGTCAGCATTACTTTAGATAGTGCTGGTGGTAAGCTCATGCAAAATGCCACTCGTACCGCCGTTGGCAAACAGATGGCTGTATTGTTCATCGAAAACAAGCAAAGAATCACTTACGAAGAAGATCCAGAAACTGGCGAAACTGGCGAAGTTAGAACGCCTTATGCTGAAACCAAAGTCATTAACCGTGCCAATATTCAAGCGGTCCTTGGCTCCTCTTTCCGTATTACTGGGCTAGATAGTAGCGCGGAAGCTGCCGAGCTTGCACTACTGCTACGCTCAGGCGCACTTGCCGCACCGATGTACTTTGTAGAAGAACGCACTATTGGCCCATCATTAGGTCAAGACAATATTGATAAAGGTCTATTCTCTACGCAAGTCGGTTATCTATTAGTGTTTGCGTTTATGATTATCTTCTATCGTCTATTTGGCGTGATTGCCAACGTGGCGCTGGCCGTGAACGTTATTATCATCATTGCTATTATGTCAATCTTAGGCTCTTCACTTACCTTGCCTGGTATTGCTGGTATCGTTTTGACCATCGGTATGGCCGTCGATGCCAATGTACTGATCTTTGAGCGAATACGTGAAGAGCTAGCAAACGGGGTACGGCCCAAATCCGCCATCGTGGCAGGTTTTGATCGAGCCTTTAGTAGTATTTTCGATGCCAACATCACCACCCTATTGATTGCTTTTATTCTATTTGCAATTGGCACGGGTCCGATTAAAGGCTTTGCGGTTACATTGGCTATTGGTATTGTCAGCTCACTATTTACCGCTATTATGGTGACACGTGCGCTGGTACAGATTGCTTATGGTAAGCGTAAATCTATCAAACGTTTGAGCATCGGTTAGGAGAACATTATGACGATTGATAAGAACAATCCTTTAGAACAGCAGAATAATCCAGATCGAGATGGTTCAAGTGGCTCAAATGTTGAGGCAAGCACACACCGCCGTAAAAAACCACGCCGTGATGGGAAAGGTAGTAATACCAAAGCCAATAACCCAACTACCGCTAAATCAAAAAAAGACAAAGCTCTGAGCAGTGGTAAGGATGCGGGTAAAGGCAGTCAAGCACTGTCAGCCAATCCTGAGATAGAATCGGGTGATGCCGCTGATGATGCTGCTGCAATCGCTGAAGGCGGTATCAAAGCCGTTGGCAACCAGCGTATTATTCCGTTTATGAAGATAGAAAAGCCAATGGCACTTTTATCTCTATTGATGGTTATTGGTAGTATCATTGCAATTGCAGTAAACGGTCTAAACTTAGGACTTGATTTTACGGGTGGTGTGTCCGCAGATGTGCGTTACGAGCAGCCTGTTGAGCAAGTTGAAGTCGTACAAGCATTGGCCGATAATGGCTTTGATGATGCCGTGGTACAGTATCTTGGTACGCGAGAAGAACTCCTCGTACGCTTGCCACCACAGTCTGATAACGTAGACGGCCTAAATAGTAGCCTGACTAAAGCATTAACCCTGCCTAATAATAATGTTGAAATCAGTAACGTTAATATTATTGGCAGCCAAGTTGGTAATGAAATTTATCTAAACTCAGTCATGTCACTGGTATTAGCATTGGTCTGTATGTTGGGCTATGTTGCCTTACGTTTCCAATTTAAACTCGCTCTTGGTGCGGTATTATCGCTGTTTCATGATGCTATCGTGACCATTGGTGTTTTTGCCTTATTTGGCTTTCCTTTCGACTTAACCGTCTTGGCGGCCGTCTTGGCACTGGTTGGTTATTCTATCAATGATACAATTGTTGTGTATGACCGTATTCGTGAGAATTTTCGTCGTGTCCGTGGTATCACACCTCGCCAGACCGTTGACCTGTCTTTGACCGAAACGTTGCGCCGTACCATTATGACCATTTCCACTGTTTTACTGGTTGTACTTGCCATGCTATTCTTAGGCGGCGATGGACTGTTCTGGTTCTCAGTAGCGCTCTTCATTGGTCTGCTTGCCGGTACTTACTCATCAACGTATATTGCAAGCTCGATTCCATTACGTATGGGTCTATCACGCGATGACTTTATTGTGAAAGTAAAACCTGAGTTTGAAGAAGAAATTGTCACTTTCAATGATCCAAAAATGTTTGAACAAGACAATGCTTAATAAATTTTATACTTTCTAAAGCTAATCGCTAGCTAAGATAGTATTTAAGCAAGCATCAAAAAAAGCACCTGACTCGTGAATAATGAGTCTAGGTGCTTTTGTCTTTGTAGCTATTTTTGCCTTGAATATCACACTTGCTAGAGCTAACTCCATTTAAAACAGAGTCAAGGCAACAAAGTACAAATATATAAGTCATACTTCAAGTAAGGTTAATGCCGTAATGCCTTTATAGTGAATTGACTATACGGTAATGTCATAGCGTTAATGACATTAACTCTGTCCTTCTTGTTTTTCATCGATAAACGAGCCAAAAATGTCAATGACCACCTCGCCACCTAGTGCTATGCCACCGATTGATACTCGCTATACACGTATCATTGCTATTGCGTTGCCCGTTTTATTAGCCAACCTAGCAATGCCACTACAAAGCGTCATCGATACCGCGATCGTGGGTAATATGAATGACACGGCTAAACTTGCCGGGATGGGCTTGGCGATACAATTATTGTCTTTATTGCTCGTGAGTTTTAACTTTTTACAATATGCCTCGTCTGGGCTATCGGCTCAAGCGCTAGGACAATCGCTCAATCATGTTGATAATTCTACTCATACCACAAAGTTGTTAACCCCAACCCCATCACCCCTACTATCAATCTTGCAACGTGCCTTGTTATTAGCGTTTGCTATCGGTAGCATTCTGTTACTGGCAAAGCCTTGGTTGATAGATTTTGGCTTGCAAGCTCTATCTGCCAACCCCGACAGTGGGCAAGCGGCAAAGACTTATTTGGATGTACGCTTTTGGGGCGTCATCGCTGAGCTAATGAACTTTGCCTTTATTGGTTGGTTTGCTGGTCAAGGTAAGACTCGCTACATGCTTTACCAGCAAGGCTTTATCGCCATGCTGAATATCGTTCTGACCTTGTTTTTTGTCTACGGGATGCAGATGGGCTTGGTTGGGGTGGCGTTAGGAACCACTATTGCCTTTTGGCTGGGCGTGATATTAGCGTTGTGGCTCAGCCGTCAGCATTTGCAAATATCTTGGCAAGCCTTATTCACTGCCGACAAGCAACATTTTTCTAAAGAAAAAATGCTTAGGCTATTTTCATTAAATAAAGATATTTTTATCCGTACTCTGATCTTGACGTTGAGTTTCGCTTGGATTACCCGCTTGTCGGCTCAAAGTGGTGACGTCATCCTAGCCGCCAATGCTATTTTGCTTCAAGTATTAAGTATCTCAGCCTTTGCTCTTGATGGCGTTGCGGTATCGGCTGAAACGTTAAGCGGTCAAGCAGCAGGAAGACGGGATTGGCCACGTTTTCGTATTATCGTCAAGCGCACCGGTATCGTCAGTTATGGTTTAGCCATCATGTTAAGTGCGATATGGTGGCTGGCAATGCCAACATATTTGCAATTTATGACCAATATCGAGTCCGTTTTTACGTTGGCATATGAGTACCACCTTTATGCGGTATTACTACCTCTCGTTGGCGTTGGTGCCTATTGGCTAGATGGTATATTTTTTGGCTTAACTGCCGGCAATGTGATTCGTAACGCAGCTTTGATACTCGCCGCTATCTTTTTTCCACTCAGCTGGTTGCTCTACCAACAGTGGGATATGACTGGTATTTGGCTAAGCGTGTGGTGTTTATTATTACTTCGGCTGGTTATTTTGGGTGGCTTCTTGTACCGAGCTCATCAAACAGCCAGCTATGAAAAACTCCAACCAACTGTGTAATGTTCTTCGATTAAGTGCATTTTTTCTAGGGTGTTTTTGCCATTGCTCGGGCTTGTCTTCATTTTAAAACCAGTTTTCTAACATTAATCTTTCAGCAAAATATTAATAATAACCAAAAAACAGCAAAAATTAGGATGTCATGTGACTACTCATTCAAAAGAATTACATCAACAGCATGAGACCAGCTACGACTGGGTGGCGGGGTTCAAAAAAAGCCTGCCTGTGGCGATGGGCTATTTACCTGCGGGTATCGCCTTTGGTGTGCTGGCACAAGTTGCCGGCATCCCTGTGTGGGCAACGATTATGTTGAGTGTTGTACTGTATGCGGGCGCCGCTCAATATGCTTGTTTGCCAATGCTGAGCGCTGGTTTACCGATTGGTAGCATCGCAACCAATATTGCCGCTATTAATTTACGTCATGTATTTTATGGTATGCCATTATTGCAATACCTACCAGAACATAAGCTTGCCAAAACCTATTGTCTATTTGCCCTGACTGATGAAACTTTCTCTGTTATGACCAGTTTACCTAATGAGTCAAGACAAGCGTTGATACTACCATTGAGCTTATTTAATCAAAGCTGGTGGGTATTAGCAAGCACAGTTGGTGTCATGATCGGCAGTACTCTGAGCGATTTGGTACCACATTTGGATTTTGCCTTAGTCTGTCTGTTTGCGATCTTAGCTTATGAGCAGTTCCAAAGTATCAAACGTTATTTCCCCATTGCTATTGCTGTCATTTCTTTAGCGGTGGCATCTTTATTTACTAGTAATTGGTTGTTATTGGTGGCAATCACCATCTGTATGCTATTGATTTTAGCTCGTGGGTTTTGGACGCAGCGTAATATGACAGGAGCCAACAATGACCAGTAGTTACCTTATTTTCGCAACCTTTGCGATGGCCGCCGTGACCTTTATTACCCGTGCGCTACCCGCCTTAATACCCAGAAAGCTGTTAGACACACCTTGGCTGCATCGGCTCAATGAGAGCTTGCCACTATCAGTCATGGTATTGCTTATTTTAACCAGCCTTTCTTATCAAAATTTATCGGCAACGACTAGGCTAAATAACGCTGAACTCCATTTATTGATGGCACAAATTGGTGCCCTTATTTTGGTGTTGTTCGTTTATCATATCAGCCGTCAATTATTGGTCAGTATGGTCGTTGGCATCGCTGCCATTAATGGCTTGCTATGGGTATTTACCAATTTTTTAAGTGGATACTAGGGCGTGTCCTAGAAAATTGATGAACACATGAATGGATGACAGCATATAGTTCATATGAATAATTTTAAACCCTGTAATTGAACTATATTCAAAATAGAAAAAAGGCTGGATTCTTATGAGAATCCAGCCTTTTACTTTCTAACAGTGCTGCAAAAAACTGATACTTTTAAGAAATTGATAACTTAAAGCTCTTCGACGCCCATCATATCAACTGGGGTATCAGCCACTATCTGTACGCCTTTTTTACCTGTTTTGGCAGTGTCATTGCGCTGCTCTTGTAAGTGCTCAAGATACGCTTCATTGATCTGCCCAGTGATGTAGCAACCATTAAATACGGCACAATCAAAACCTTCAACTTTGCTGTACTTGGTATCTTTTACCGCATCAATCAAGTCGTCCAAATCTTGGAAAATCAATCTATCAGCACCGATGATATCGCGTACTTCTTCTACCGTATGACCTGAGGCAATAAGCTCACTGCGTACTGGCATATCGATACCATAGACGTTTGGATATTTAACTGGTGGCGCGGCGCTAGCAAAAAATACTTTATTCGCACCAGCATCGCGTGCCATTTGGATGATTTCATGGCAAGTGGTACCACGAACGATAGAATCATCAACCAACAGTACGTTTTTACCTTTGAACTCAAGTGGTACGGCGCTGAGTTTTTGACGAACTGATTTTTTACGTTGTTGTTGACCTGGCATGATAAAGGTACGACCGATATAGCGGTTTTTCATAAACCCTTCACGGTACTTAATATTCATTTTTAGTGCCAGCTCCATCGCTGACGTACGCGAGGTATCTGGAATAGGAATCACCACATCGATATCGTGATCTTCACCCCATTCAGCAAGGATTTTATCAGCCAGCTTTTCACCCATACGTAAGCGTGCTTTGTAAACTGAGATGTTGTCCATGATAGAATCTGGACGGGCAAAATACACATATTCAAAGATACAAGGCGTGTATTCTTGCTGCTCAACACACTGATGGGTATGTAATTTATGATCTAAATCAATGAATATGGCTTCGCCAGGTTTTACATCACGGATAATACTAAATCCTGATCCTGTCAGCGCAACTGACTCTGAGGCAACCATGTACTCGGTGCCGCCATTCGGTGCCATGCGCTTACCGAAAATAAGCGGACGAATACCGTTTGGATCACGAAATGCGAGCAAACCATGACCCGTAATCAAAGCGACCACGCCATAAGCGCCTTCGACGCGACCATATACAGCCGTGACTGCTTCAAAGATATCAGCAGGCGTTGCTTTGGTTTTACCCAAGTTTTGCATTTCATGGGCAAGTACGTTTAGCAATACTTCTGAATCTGAATCGGTATTAAGATGTCGGCGATCTTCGATGTATAAAGACTTGGCTAAACTCTCAGCATTGGTCAAGTTACCATTGTGTGCAAGGGTAATACCATAAGGTGAGTTGACATAAAATGGTTGAGCTTCGGCACTGCTTGACGTGCCTGCTGTTGGATAACGCACATGACCAATACCAAACTTACCAACCAATTTCATCATATGACGATTCATAAATACGTCACGTACCATGCCATTTTCTTTACGTAGATAGAGTCGTCCATCTTGCAAAGTGACAATACCCGCTGCATCTTGCCCACGATGCTGTAGCATCGTCAAACCGTCATAAAGAATCTGATTGACTGGTTCGTGAGCTGCAACTCCAATGACTCCACACATAATAGCTATATCCTATTTTGACTCATTAATTAGTACTACAATAGTGGCAAGACTGCTAACAGTAGATTATCAAAAATGCGTACTGTCACTCACCGACGACCTGATGATTGTTGTTCAGAATTTAACGAATATTTATCTTTTGACTATTAGAAAAATGCACTATTTATTGGCATTTGTGGTCTCTAAATGCGATTAAATAATTTTTTATCAAGGATAACTTACAAAGAGGATATGATAGAAGCGATAACCTCTAGCACCATAAACCCAAGCTATCAGCATCGAAGCATTGAGACATTAAAGGTTAACCGTAAAAATACTTACGATTGATTGACTTGATCCCAAGCCATACCTAACACATCTGAGACCAACGCTTTACCCATCGGGGCATAAGGCAATAGCTCAGGCGCGAGCACTGACGTTTGCCATTGTGGCATTTGCACCAGTAACGGCGCGCTGACGCTAAGCACAACTAAGACCATCAGTACATTTTTAGCAGCACCCAGTACACCACCTGCCATTTTGTCAACGACACCCAAGCGTAAGGTTTTAAGTACGCCTGAGAATACAAATGCCACTAAGTGCATGATGGCCAATATGATTATCACCACCAATAAAAATGCCATTGCCATTTGTAAAACAGGGTTTTGTACCATGCCTGATAGTTGCGGCGAAACCACTCCTGCCAAACGCGTGGCAGCAATCAAGGCAATAAACCAACCGACTAGACCAACGGCTGTTTTAATCAATCCGACTTGAAAGCCGCGCCATAAGCCGATCAAAACAACAATAGCAATCACGATATCCAGACCACTCATGTTCTACGCCTCATACCTTATTGATTTTTATCGGATGTTTACTTTCGTTTTCGTGACATATTAATTTTTGATGACTCAGCTCAAAATACAGTCGTCTTGTGCATCTGATAGGTAATGAGCTAGGAATACTGATCCGCTATAGCTCCATCGCGTCGTAATAGCCACCGATTGCTTGAATACAAGACTGTACCAGCCCAGGACCACGATAAATGAGCCCCGTATAGAGCTGCACCATATCTGCACCCGCTTCGATTTTTTTGACGGCTTTTGCACCACTGTCAATACCGCCGACGCCTATTAAAGCGACTTTACCATCTAGCTGATCGGAGAACTGTTGTAAAATTTGGGTACTAATGTGGCTGACTGGGCGACCGGATAGACCACCTGCTTGCTCACCATCAGGTAAATCTTCAACACCAACACGGCTCAACGTTGTATTGGTCGCAATCAACCCATCAATCTCAAAATCGAGCAATTGCTGCGAGATATAATCCACTTGTAGCGGCTCTAGATCAGGCGCAACTTTCAATACCAGTGGCACATAAAAACCATATTCAGTGGCTAATTGGCTGTGACGATTTTTAATCGTATCCAAAAGCTGAGTCAAGGCCTCGCCACTTTGTAAATCACGCAGATTCTTAGTATTTGGTGAGGAGATATTAACGGTGATATAGGAGGCATGCGGATAAGCACGCTCTAAACAATAGACATAATCATCGGCGGCTTGCTCTACTGGCGTATCGGCATTTTTACCAATATTAATCCCAATATTGCCTTTGTATTGACAGCGCTTGACGTTTTCAATCAGATAATCGATACCTTGGTTATTGAAACCCATTCGATTGATGATAGCATCCGCTTGCTTGATTCTAAACAACCTTGGCTTATCATTGCCTATTTGCGGTCTTGGCGTGACCGTGCCCACTTCTATAAAACCAAAGCCCAGCTCAGCCAACGCATCGATATAATCACCATTTTTATCCAGTCCTGCCGCTAGGCCGACCGGATTGGTGAATTGCAAGCCCATGCAGTCTGTTGGCTGCATTGACTGACCGTATACCAAACCTAAAACACGTGCTTTATGTGCTTTATCTAATAAAGATAAGGTCATCTCGTGGGCGTGCTCTGGATCCATCTTAAACAAAAAAGGGCGAAGTAAGGCATAAGACATAGTAATGGCAGACCCTGCTCGAAAGAAATAGTGAGTGAATAGTGCGAATAAAATCAAGCGCTGCGATTATATCAGCTTAACAGAAATAAGAGCAAAGTTTCATGCGCTAAATTTCTGTATTAGAGTGCTAATAGCTATACCTACATATTGGCTAAGGAACTGACAGATGTATTCTACAGTCCCTAAGGTACAGGACGACCATCCGTCAGGGCTATCCAACCACGGACGATACGATAAAGATGCCATATGAAGGTGAAAATCATGATTAGCAGGCCAAATACCGCTAATAATACCGAACCAATGGCAATATTATTGCTATCAGCCAGCATACTAATGCCAAACCCCCCTAATGCAAAGGTAATGATAATAATACCTAAGAAGAAAAATACGATGCTATACCAAAAGGTCTTAATCTGCCAATCGAAATGCGTGGACAACCACGAACCCTCTGCGTCATGGCGCTTCGCATAGTTCATCACAATTGGTACAACCCACAGTAATCCAGCGGTAAAATAGCTGATTACGTATAAAAAATAAGTAATGTGATTATAAGTGATTAAAGAACGGCGCTTACCGTTGCTCATATTGTCACTCGCCCCATAGCTCTGCCTTTGCTGAGTCATTTCATGATCAAATGCAGCTTCAACTGACGAATTACTCTGGTATTCAGCAGTTCTGGTCTGCTGATGACTACGCGTGTCAGGTTTGCGATCAGAAGATTGATTCATCTTAAATATCCATCTCTGGCTGTGTGATAGTTAATTAATTGTGTCAAACGTGCAATTTTTCAATGACACTAATGACAAATGGTTATTTTAGAAATTGATGATCAGTTAATTTGGGGCGACAATAGACAAGAATTAAAATACTTCCAGTTTCCACAGCATATCGATTTATGAGGTGACAGTCGCTTGTACTTGAATGGCTTTGGTAACCAAGTCTTGCTGTATCGATAGCTGACTGAATTGCCAACCTTGCTGTTCGAGTTTGCCAAGTGCGGTGCTGACCACTGCTTGACTGGCATGATTGAAGCTCAGTTGCACGGCATCACCCGTTGCAACGACTTGGGCGTTGGCAATACCTGAATTGTTTAACAATGCACTGATACTATTGGCAGGTGGCATGGCCGCTTCACCATCCGCTGCATTCATCGCATTACTATCGATATTGCCAGCTTGGGCACGCAACCAAAAGTAATCAGCCACTTGCTCTTGATAGTCGCGCTTACTGTCGTTTGCCGCTTGATGAATACTATAACCACCATAGCCACCAATGAACAATAATAAGAACATAGACAGTACGGCCAATGCCAACTGGTCACGCGGCGAAAGTGCCTGCCAGCGTAACGATAGCATCTGTTGAAAATTATTTACACGCGTTGACAGCACATTGGTTCCAATACTGTTACTGGTCTCTGGCGTGATGTTATTACGTTTGGTGCGGCGCTGCAATCGTTTCATTTTCCAACCTTTTTGACTTTTATTACCACTGCCTAGTTGGCAAATAAATTATGATGCCGCTACATTGGTTTGCGTCGTGTTATTATTTTCTACGACATTCACCGTAACCTGACCACTAAACTGCCCTTGTTCATTACTGTTTACCTGTGCAAGCTTGGCATTTAAACCTTGTGCAACAAGTGTGCTCGTAAATTTATCAAGACTATTACGATCAGGGGCAATCAAGGTAAAGCTGAGTGCTGATGGCTCCATCACTAACGCTTGCGCCCGCAGTGAAGACTGCTTGATTAACGGGGATATGCGAGTCAATGCTGCCATATGAGAGGCTGGTGCTTGGCTGTCACTGCGCAGCTTTGGTTGCAATTGCACTTGCAGTTTGGTGCGCGAGCTTAATGGCTCGTTTGGAAACCAAGCTTGATACTGCGCCGCAATCTCAGCTTTGGTCGCTACCGCCGCTTTATTATATTGATACCACTGCAGGCCATCGGTCGCCATCTGTAATACCAGTGCCGATAACGCGACCATCGCTGCCACACGCAAATACGGTGAGAGCTTTGAGTCCGTTGATTTAATAAAGAAGTTAAGCGCGTGACGCTCAGGGCTGTCAACAGGCTTGGGCGTCGTGGTCAATGTGGTTAATAATAACTGGTGATCTGCAACAAGCGCGGCCGTTTCTGCCATAAAGCTCATGGGCATTGCCGAATTTGTTGGCTTTGAAAAATCATCTAAAGCCGTTATGGGCGGCAATATATTCACTTCACTTAAATGCGGGAAACGTTCAAAAATTAAGGGCAAATAACTGACAGCCATACCTTGTCGCAATGACTGACGCAGTAGCATGGTTTGCTCATCTTGATACAGTGTTACTTGCTGACCTGCCCCTTCATCTGGTGTTGGCAACAATAAAAAATCAGGCAGTAACGCCGTTATGCTCATGCCAGCGAGCTTAGCACTCTGCTGCCATGACTCGATATCGCTTTGCGCCAGTGCATACAGTTGGTGATTATCAGCTTCACTGATTTGCCGAATCGCCAATTGCTCAACAGGGGTCAAGGATGTCTCTTCAAACAAATATTGCTTGCCGCTATTGCCCAGCTGTTTAAGCTGAGTCGCATTCAGCTCAGTATCTACCTGCAATATATGGCTTGATGGAAAATATAGACACAAAGTCTTCTGCGCATTGGTTTTATAATTACCATAGATTGTTTGCAGCTGTTGCCAACCATCAACCGTTTGCCATTGCTGAATATCTTCATGCCAGACAGCTAGCGGGCTATGCTGCGCTCGTAACCAAACATGTAACACTAAGCGTGTCCTTAATTATTAAAGCTGTTTTAAAGGTAGGATTCAGACAATTTCATTCTTTAACCAATTTAACACCACTAAGCGTCAATAGACTAAGTGTCAACAGTATCACTGACGATTCGACCTAATCTCAATACGGCTGCTCGGGCACAAAACGAGCAATCTCTTTTGCCATACCTGCCATTACAAATTCCATCTCAAACACCCTTGCTTCTGCAAGAGAAAATGATTCAGGATAATCACCAGTCAATAGACCAGCGATATAAGCAACGATAGACATATGACACACCACTACCAGACACTCAGCGTCAATATCCGCAATATCTATTAAAGCTTGACGCGCATCATCAGAAGGCGTGATATTTTCCTGTACGATTGCTGGAACCTTGGGCGCGCGCGTCTGAAATGCTGCTAGCGTCTGCTGCGCTCTATCATAAGGACTGACGACAAAATAGTCAGGATGATAGTGAGTCATCACATACTCTGCCGTCTGCATTGCTTGCTGTTGACCAAAGTCAGTTAACTGGCGCGCGCTGTCTGGACGCGATTCATCTTCTGCTTGACCATGACGTACTAGTATAATTTTCATAACCTTCCTTTATGCATTGTCATGATGACGTTGTTTGCAGAATAATAATTCTTAAAACAACGTCATCATTTAACATTGGGGTTTTTACTTACTGTCAGTATCGCCACTTTCATCATCAGTGCTATCGCTTGACGTCTTCATCTGCGCAGTTAGCGCCGCATTACTATGATCATGCGCCATTACAAATTCAACGTCACTACGGAAGCCAGCTTCCATGAGATGTAACGCCACACCTAATGCTGCTTTATCTTCATAAATGACCGCATACAATGCATGGGTAATAGGCATGTAGATGCCTTGCTTGGTAGCTTTCTCATGCACTTGCTGAATAGTATTAACCCCTTCAGCCGTTTGACCGAGTTTTTTCACCGCGGCCTCAATACTCATACCGCGACCGAGCATGTTGCCGATACGATAGTTACGACTGAGCTCTGAGCTACAAGTGGCGTATAAATCACCCACACCAGACAATCCTAAGAAGGTAAGCGGATTCGCACCCGCCTCAACCCCAAAGCGGCTCATCTCTGCCAAAGCACGAGTCAATATCATCGCTTTGGTATTTTCGCCAACATCATAGGCCGCCGCCATTCCCATTGCAATCGCATAGATATTCTTTAGCGCGCCGCCAAGCTCCACACCTTTAACATCATCACTGGCAAACACTCGAAAAAACGCACTATGTAGCGCGGCTTGTACGGCATGGCGCAATGGCTCAGACTCACTGGCGATAACGGTCGCCGATGGCATGTTTTTCATGATCTCTATCGCAAGGTTTGGCCCCGACATGACACCAAAATTCACTTCAGGTAGCTCATCTTTAATAATGTCGCTCATCATGGCAAAAGTATCTTTTTCCATACCTTTGGTCAATGACACAATAGACTGACCACTGATAAATGGTGCAATATTCTTTAGGGTCTCACGAAAAGCCAAACCAGGCACCGCAATAAAGATAATGTCTTTATCTTTGACGGCTGCTGCCAAGTCATGGCTATATTTAAGGCTGTCATCAAGCTTATAACCTGGTAAATATTTTTTATTGGTCTGCGTTTTTATCATCGCCTTTACCGTACGCTTGTTACGTACCCACAGCGTGGTATCACAGCCATTGCGTGCAGCCAAGTTTGCCATTGCTGTACCAAAACTACCACCGCCTAAAAACGCCAAACGTAGCTTGGTAGGATTACTGTGAATATCCGCCATGTTTTTTGCCACTGCTGATTCTACCGCGCTAGGATTGAGTTTTTTACGACCAATACCCGATTTGGTAGCACGTTCGATGATACCTGCCAGCAGACTGTTTTGCTTTTCAGGGGCATTCGTATTCACCTCAGTATTATCGCTACTGATGTCTTTGTTGCTATCATTAGGGCTGGTCATTTGCTGTTATCCGTATTGGCTGATTTATTATTAATAGAATTTATCATGGTTTATTTATCATGACTTATGACGCTTTAGAGCTTAGAGTATTGAGTATTGAGGCTATCTATCTTTTTGCTATACGACCGACTGTCTTTTTAGAGAGCGGTATTCGTCAAGAGAAAAGCGCCACTAAACAGCGCTTAGATATATTATGACTCAAATCGCACTAAAGACTCGATATCAATCGGTTTACGGGCGGGTTCATTTTTGGGACTGGTGCCAGTATAAACAAACGCCGTCACATAATCATCTGGACCAACGTTAAAATATGATTTAACAGCAGGTTCATTACATAGCAGTCCCGTACGCCACACTGTACTAAAACCTTGGGCTTTTAGCGCCAAAATCAGGTTTTGTACAGCTGCACCCGCACTTAGCATTTGTTCAAAAGGGGGAACTTTTTTGTGCGCTTGTATTTTTGTGACAACCGTGATGATGACGGGCGCTCTTAATGGCATGGCCTGAGTTTTTGCGATGTCCTTTTCGGACAGCGTTTCGCCCTCTTGCACTGCTTTGGCTTGAGCCGCTGCGACCAAAGCATTGCCCAATTCATGACGGGCATCCCCCTGTGTCACTATAAAACGCCATGGACGCAGTTTTTTATGATCTGGCGCTGTCGTTGCACACTCAATCGCTATTTCGATTTGGGCATGTGTCGGTGCGGGCAAATCTAAATTTCCCATACTGCGCCTTGAGTTGATCCAACCAATCATTTCTTCACTGCTAATCGGCATACTGTCTGTGGTGATGTCTTTGGTCGACAGTTTTTTATCATTTTCGTCGGATGTAGTCATTACCGCTCCTTATTTATTATTATCTTTTATGCAAAAAACCAATGCTTTGGTTGGCTCTCAATACTGTCAAAAAACACGTTATGTCAAACGAATATATATCAATATTGAGTGTGAGTGACTTGAATGAAAAACCATGAGTGCTTTAATCGACAACTTGTAGATTACCATCGGCTATGAAGAGGCTTTGATTATGCCGCATCATCGACCCGATGCTCCATGCGCAGATAATCCTCTGACTGCATCTCAAGCAAGCGCGAGCGTGTCCGTTCAATCTCAAATGCCAATTTCTCTCCTTGATATAGATCCAAAATCGACTGCTGCGCTCTAACCAGCAACTTAACACGGCGATCATAAAACTCATCAACCAGATAAATAAACCGACGGGTCGGATCACGTAAGTCATCGTCTAAGGCAGGCACGGCATTGACCAATACTGTACTGAACTGCTTGGCAATTTCGATGAAATCAGACGCTGATCGTGGCTCCATACATAAATGACGGAAATCACAGAATAAAATATCCTCAGTGCGAGCGTTAATTCTAATTTCGCGACCATTAATCGTAATCGGCTCATTACTGATTTTTTGATTATTAGATAAACTGGCAAAACGGTTGGCTAACCAATGATGATTCGCTTTCGTCATAGGCGATTCATATAGCTCTGCCTGCTGCAATACGCGCAAACGATAGTCGATACCAGAATCGATATTCATCACCGTAGTATGACGCTCCACTTCAGCGATAGCGGGCATGAAACGGTCACGATGTAAGCCGTCTTTATACAATCCTGATGGCTCAATATTTGAGGTGGCGACCAATGTAATACCACGATTGAACAGCATGGTAAATAAATCACCCAAAATCATGGCATCAGAAACGTTAGAAACAAAAAACTCATCGAAACAAATAATAACCGCTTCTGCATAAATGATGTCGGCGACTTTTTCTAATGGGTCACTCTCACCTTGCAGCTTGTTTAGCTCTTGATGAACGCGCTGCATGAAATGATGAAAATGCAGACGCATCTTGCGATCAATGGTCAATGAATCATAAAACATGTCCATCATCCATGTTTTACCACGACCTACCCCGCCCCACATATACAAACCCGTTGGTGCTGTCGGCTTGGACTTTAAAAAGCTAAAAAAGCCTTTCTTCTGTGGCGCACTATTGATGAGCTGATGATGTATCTCATCAAGATAGCTCATGGCCTTAAATTGCTGCTCATCTCGAGTAAACTCATCTGTACTGACGGCTTGCTCGTAACGTTGCAATGGAGATAAACTCATAATACGACTCATCATTAGACAAAATAAATAGTAAAGTAATGGTTGATTCTGCATGAACTCGTTAAAGTGAAGCGATCAGAGCTCATGACTTAATAGCGGTTCTCTATCCTAATATTACTAGGGTGTGTCATCAATTAGATTGTGAGGCTTAAAATGAGAAAAATTGTAGATAAACAAGGAAGAAATTGCCGTTAATATGAACATATTGACAAAATTTCTGACGATGTTTAGCAAAATTTAGCCATTTTAAGACCACTAAATGTATTCATGTGCTAATTGATGACACGCCCTAGGTAACAACTAAGCGTCGCTACCAAAGGTATGCTTTTCTAATAAGCCTTTCAATTCTGACAGACGCCCATGAAAAAAGTGCCCTGCGCCATCTACAACGCTAACAGCAATTCCTAATCGCTCCGCAAATGCTTGCATATTATCAGGGTCAATCACTTCATCAGCATTGCCATAAATCTCAAACGTTTTATCGGCTGGCAAGCTTATATCACTGCTGTTATTTTTTTCAACGGATGGAGCAATAAGGGCGATTTTAGTAATCTCAAAATCGCCTAGCCCCCAAATATGAGGGGCTTCAAGTACCTGCTCAGCCACCCGTGCTGTCACATAACCGCCAAAAGAGAAACCACCCAACCATAACTTGCGCGCATTGGTTTGCTCTGCAATCCATTGTAGCACGGTCATTGCATCTACGACTTCACCATCCGCATAATCGTGCTCGCCAGTCGACTGCCCGACACCGCGAAAGTTAAAGCGTACCACGTGCATACCATTATCACGAGCAAAGCGATACATCGTCGTCACCACTTTATTATTCATCGTGCCGTCGAATAACGGATTGGGATGACACAGTAACGCCACTGTATCGGTATTTGGATTGTTAGGATTGTCTTGTTGCCAAAGCGCGTCGACTTCGAGCACGCCAGCAGGAGCAGGAATTAATGGCATAAAATTACTTATTGATTAAAAATGAATAGGTCAATTATCCTAGATATGGTTTATATTTCAAGTGATTTGCTGTGTCATAGTACCGCTTATTTTCATTTTCGCTCATCATAAGTAAACGTCGCCTATGAATATATGATGAATATGTGCGGTCTCTGCAATACCGCACACAATAACCGACTAGACACCCCAGAGCCGAATAGGGTAGATTCATCATAGTTGTTGAGCCACCTATGGACGGATACGTGCATGGCGTATCCTCAACTTTGCTGTGATATTCAACTTTATGTATGACTGACAGACAGACATTAGGAATCGTTTATGAATACTATTAATAAAACCGCTGCACTGACTGCTACTTTGGCGGCAGCACTCGCCCTAAGTGCTTGCCAAACTACGCCTTCATCACCAGTTATCCAGCGTGCCAACTCTATTTATGAGACGACTGGCATCGCCGATAGCAAAGTAAAAGCACAGCAAAATGCGATAGACAGCGCACAAAAGACTTGCAGAGGTAAGCAAGTTATTATCGTCGATGACAAAGTCACTTATAACGGTATTTTAGATGAAAATACCGGTCGGATGATTGGGCAAGCCAGTGCTGTCCTCGGTACGATCCTTGGTACGGGCTCGCCGAACTTATCACGTGACGACGATTACGAGTATAAAATCAACTTTCGTTGCCAATAAAATAATTATCATTTCATAAAGCACTTATTTGGCGGCTTGTTATTTAATAAAGTATGTAGTCAACCAATCAGCGATAAGAATATATTAGTCGCTGACGGGTTGGCTTCTCTTTTTGTGTGCTCACTTTTGGGGTAAACTACCCTTTCTGATTTTTTATGACTCTTACTCTATAAACAGCCCGTTTTTAAGCTCCCTCACTTTTGGTCTATTATTATGCGCAAACCCAACCTGTCAAATATGAAACCAGCTAAGGTATTAGCGCCTGCTAAAGATTTAGCGACCTTGGAAGCCGAGTTAGCTGAGCAAGAAAACAATATAGAAGTCAATTTAGAAGATACCGTTCTGCGGTTGAGTGACTATTTATCAGCCGTTGATATGGTTATCAAACAGACCTTTAACCACCGTGTATGGGTGAAAGCAGAGATTCGTAATCTATCTAGCAAAGGCGGGCATTATTACTTTGAGCTGGCAGAAAAAGATGATGACGGTAAGGTCATTGCTAGCTGCCGCGGCAATCTTTGGCGCTTTAAAGCAGCACGCGTCTTAGCAAAATTTGAGCGCGCAACTGGCATGCCGCTTGACCGTGATTTGACGGTATTGCTCAAAGTATCCGCAGGCTTCCATGCGCAATATGGTTTCTCTCTCACTATTGAAGATATTGACCCTAGCTACACGTTAGGCGACTTGGCGCGGCAATATGCAGAGATGGTCGATCGCTTGACAGGAGAAGGTTTATTAAACCTGAATCAACAGCTGCCTGTTCCGTTTGATATTGAGCATGTGCTGGTCATTGCCCCTGAAAAAGCCGCCGGATTAGGTGATTTTCAAGCCGACGCTGATCGCTTAGCGCGCACAGGTGCCTGTCATTTCCATTATCATAACGCGACCTTTCAGGGTAATCATGCGCCAAGCGAAATCCGCCAAGCAATCGTTAACGCCCAACAGCAGTTTTACGGCACTTATGAGCACCTGCCAGACTTATTAGTCATTATTCGTGGCGGCGGTGCGGTCGGTGATTTAGCCTATCTAAATGATTATGAATTGGCAGCATTGGTTGCCGAGCAGCCCATCCCTGTCTGGGTTGGCATTGGTCACGAGCGTGATAAAGTTATCTTAGATGAAGTCGCGCATACTAGCTTTGATACCCCATCAAAGGTGATTGCCGCTATCATGACGCATTTAGCCCAGCTCGTCACTCAAACGCTGCAATACCAAGCGCAAATCAAACAAGCTGCTCAGCGTCAATTAAACACCGCTGAACAACAAACGACACGCCAGTTGAGCCAAATACAATCACAAACGATTGGTCAATTAACCGCTCTGCAAAAAGACAGTGATTATGCGTGGCGTAGTATTCAGCAAAGCGCCCAGCGACAGGTCAAGCAAGCCGCCAGACTCACCAGTGAGCTACGCACACAGATTCAAGCGGCGGCCTATCAGCAGTTAACAGTGGCTACTAGCGCCAGTCAAAATAACCAAAAAACGATTATGCATTCGGCACAGCAGCAGTTAATACAAGCACAGCGTGATAGCGAACATCTGCGTGATATTGTGCTCCTGCACCGTCCTTCTCGGGTGCTCAAGCAAGGCTATACCATGCTTACTGATGCAAAAGATAAGCAAATACTGACCAGCGGTACGCAGCTCCATCCAGAACAAACGGTGCACATCCTCTTAAAGGACGGTAAAGCAAAAGCACAGATTATTGACGTAAATATTAATAAATAAGAAGTACAACCTACCGTCGATTCAACTTAATCAAAAACTTTATTTTAAAATTAGGAAACCTTATGACAACCCCTACTCGCAAACGCAAAAAGGCCGCCCCAAAAACCTTTAAGGCGGCTTATGATATTCTAAAAACCAATGCCGCTGAATTACAGCAACAAGATGAGCCAGATATTGATAATCTGATGACCACAGTGGAAGAGTCAATTGCTGCTTATCGCGTTTGCGAAACCCGTATCAATGCGGTACAGCAAGCACTAGATGCCGCCTTCGCTGAAGAAGATAACACTGAAAAGAGCGATATTTAAAAAATATTACTCTGGCTCATCGACTTCAAATACTTGGCGCAAATAGGCAAGATACGTGTCGTTATTAATCATGGTCTTGCCTGGACTGTCTGACAGTTTAGCGACCGGCTGCCCATTGCATTCAACCAATTTTAAGACAATATTTATCGGAGTAATACCCATATCATTGGTGAGGTTGGTACCAATACCAAAGCTGGTCTTTATTTGACCTTTAAAATACTGATGTAAATCCCAAGCTTTATTTAAATCTAAGCCATCACTAAAGGTTAAAATCTTCGTTCTTGGGTCTATTTTAAGATTTTTATAATGAGCAATCGCCTTATCACCCCAGATATACGGGTCGCCGCTATCATGACGCAGACCATCAAATAGCTTGGCAAAGTACAAGTCAAAATCACGTAAAAACGCATCCATGCCAACGACATCGGTCAGCGCAATACCCAAATCGCCGCGATACTCATGTACCCATGCTTCAAGCGCCGCTTTTTGTGAATCACGTAAACGCACATCCAAAGCCTGAAATGCCTGCATAAACTCATGTGCCATCGTACCGATTGGTGTCATTCCCAGCTTTTTCGCTAAATACACGTTAGAAGTACCGCTCACTATTTTTGGTTCCGCTTTATGCAAAGTCTCAACCACATGGGCTTGCCAAGCTTTGCTAAAACGTCTACGAGTACCAAAATCAGCGATGATTAATGGCGGCGTATTAGCATCACACTTTTCCTGCTCTATCGCATATTGATGCAACAATGTGACTTTTTCATCCAATCTGCGCTGCCCTTCTTCAATCACACTGGCATTCGATAGCGCATCAAAATACAGCTCATTAACGATGGCGAGTACAAATACTTCAAAGAACATCGCTTGAATCATCGGCCCTTCGATATCGATAAATAAGCGACCTTTATCATCCGTACTGACGGTAATAAAACGACGTTTCAACTTAAACAATTCTAGATAGTCAACGAAGTCTGAGCGCATAAAGCGCAAACCACGTAAGTACTCTAGTTCATCCTCTAAAAATCGTAATTCACATAAATTGTCTAACTGCTGCTCTAGCGCCTCTTTAATATCAGCCAATGGATACAGCGTGTCTTTGTTATTACGGCAGCGAAAGCGATAAACACCATGTGTCTGTGGAAACTGATGCAACATGGCTTGCAGCATCGTAAATTTATATAAATCATTATCGAGTAAAGAAGTAATAATAGGTTCAAAAGGTTTAGAGGTATGAGTAACGGTCATGTTACAGCCTTAAATACAAAAATGAAAAGCCGCCAAATAAATCCAGCGACGAAATAGGTATACATAACTTTGACTTCCTCCCCGCCCTCAAAGGAAGGGGATTCCTACTAAAGACGGCCAAGCCCGACCGCAAGAATGTTTTTTGCTCCATTAACGTCTCTGTTATGGGTCGTTTTACAAGAACGACAAAACCATACTCTTATACCAAGCGCTGATCTACCTTTCGGACTGTCTTGACGAGAGCCGCAACACGAGCAGGTTTGGGTGGTGTACGCTTCATTCACTTCGATATAGTGGCAACCTGCGTTCGCGCATTTATAATCCAGTTGCCGCTTAATTTCAAGCCAACCTGCGTCATAGACGGATTTGGCAAGTTTGCCCTTAGTGAATGATGTTGATTTTATTTTACCAACAACAATTAGGCTGTTGGCTTTGACAAGCTTTGATGTGAATTTATGAATGAGGTCTTGACGAGTATTTTTAATCTTGGCATGAATGGCCTTGACCCGCTTTTTATTCTTAGCTCTTTGAGCAGTGGCCAGTTTTTCAGCGTATTGATGAGTGATTTTGGTTTGTAGTTTGTCGCCATCACTATTGACTGCTGAATCTTTGCAGCCTAAATCAATACCGACCTGACCAGTGCCACACGCTGTTTTTGGAAATTCTTTAACCGTCACACAGACGTACCAGTTACCGCGATTGTCCTGTACCAATTCGCAAGTATTGATGGTGTAGAGCGCTAAGTTATAGCTGTCCCATAGGTCAATAGTGAGTTTTTTACCTTTAGCTAAGCTGAATTGCAGGGTGCTTTTTAGACACTTTTTACCACTTTGGCGGGTGCTGATATGCTTAATAGCGGTCTTTTTAAACGGAATCCAACCAAGAGAACTACGTTTGGCTTTAGTATTATTGGTGCGCCAGTTGAGTTTGGCTTTTTTAAACTGTTTACGAGCCTTGGCATGGGTTTCGGTCACTGCTTGTAAGGTTTGGCTGTGTAGGTTTAGATATTCACCCGCACCTTTGGTGTAAGTAGCCAAATCATAAGCCGAAAAGAATTGACCAGTACGCTTGAGGTGTTTAAAACTTAGCTCATTGACGTAATTCCAGACAAAGTTAACCGACCCCGCTAAGATATTTAGCTGAGTGGCATGTTTGTCTTTGATGCGTAGTTTGAGCGTTTTCATGGGGTAATTATGATCTCAATGTATTTGGTTATCAAGGTATGTTCAATCTTAGGTGACAACGGTTGACGCCTGATATCCACGCCCTAGAAGGACGTGGTCTTACGGCGCTAGATGATAAAAGTAGTAATAATAGAAAACGCTCAGCTTTTGAGTATAACGAAGTTTGGTTGGTTTTTCATAATTCAACGGCTATAACAGCAAAAATACAACGATAATAAAACGAACCATCATGCTGTGATAGTAATTATGCTCAAGGCATCAATCATAAAAAAGACGCTAAGAATTACCTTAACGTCTTTTTATAAAGTCGATTATCAGTATTAATAGTTAAGGTTTTGCAGGCTTAACCAACTTCACTAATGGCGCATAGCCTGACTGCGGCATCACATCGACTGGAATAAACTGTAGCGCCCCGCCATTGATACAATAGCGCAGCCCGCCACGATCTTTTGGCCCATCAGGGAATACATGACCCAGATGTGAGTCTGCTACTCGCGAGCGAACTTCAGTGCGTACCATATTAAAAGCGGTGTCTTCATGCTGAGTAATGACTTGCATATCAATCGGCTTGGTAAAGCTTGGCCAACCGCAGCCAGATTGGTATTTATCAGTTGATAAAAATAGCGGCTCACCGCTTACGACATCGACATAGATACCCGGCGCAAATAAATTATCGTATTCATGACTAAAGGCGCGCTCAGTACCGGCATCTTGCGTGATATTGTATTGTGCTTTGGTCAACGTATTTTTCAATGCGCCTTTATCAAATCCTGCGTAACGCTTAGGATCTAAGGTCTCAGCAACGGTACTTACAGGTGCAAGCTTGGTACGCGCAGTGCCTTCTGGCTTATCATCAGCCAAACTTAAATCAACATGACAATAGCCGTTTGGATTTTTTGCCAGATAATCTTGATGATACATTTCAGCTAAGTAGAAATTATCTAGCGGCTCATTTTCTACCACAATTTTTTGTTTATACTGGCTTTGCACACGTTTGAGGGCAGCATCAATCACTGCTTTATCTTCTTTATCGGTGTAATAAACGCCTGAGCGGTACTGCACACCGCGATCATTGCCTTGCTTGTTGAGGCTGGTTGGATCAATCACGCGGAAGTAGTATTTTAAGATAGTATCAAGGTCTGTTTTGTCCGCATCATAAGTGACTTTGACAGCTTCGGCATGACCTGAGCCACGAATCACTTGCTCGTAGCTTGGATTGGCCGTCTCGCCATTGGCATAGCCTGATACAGCGTCGACCACACCCTCGACGCGCTCCATATAAGCTTCTACGCCCCAAAAGCAGCCGCCTGCCAAATAGATTGAGCGCGTATTAATCGCTTTGCCTTTATCGTTATAATAAACGCCATCTTTTTGTTTGATGGTTTCAATCTTGCTGTTGTTGTCTAAGGTTTGCGCATTTGCTGATTTAGCGCTCCCTGCTTTAAGCTCAGCAAAATCATTATTGGCATTTTCAGCGAGAGCATAGGCTTGCTCTGCCGATATATTACCTTTCACCAAATGTACCAAGTTGCCGCTTTTATCGAGTATCGCCCAGCTTGGATAAACTTGTACACCAAGCTTATTAATCAGCTCGCCTGAAGCGTCAGACAATACTGGTAGCTTTGGATAGTCAGCTTGGACGCCTGCATACCAAGTGCTAAAGTCGCCATCGGCTTTTTCGTTTAGATGACCGGGACTGACAACAGTCACGACATTTAAATCAGCGAACGTGGGATCGGTACGCCATTCTTCGGTTTCTGCCAACGTGCCCAAGCATAATGGGCACCAGCTTGCCCAAAATTTAATCAAGGTTGGTTTATTAGGATCAATGACTGCTGTCCCCGTGTCACCTAAGCCTTTTGTCAATTGCGGCAGCGCTCGCATTTGCCCAAGCATATCGGAGGGCAACATATCACGTGAGCTAGTCACTCCACTGTTTTGCTTGGCTGATTTAGTCGTGCTACTTGCATTGCTCTCCGCACTACTCATTTGTCCACAAGCGACTAATATGCCAGCACTCAGCACTGTCGTGACACCAACGGCACTGACATTCTTTAGCCAACGTGATGAATCACGTGGTGAGTCTGTCGCTAACTTATTAGTATGACTACGATCATTATGGCGAATTTTCTTATGCGGCATGCGAGGTCCTTTTTACGAAGTCTTACGATCATATACTGAGTTTTTATGCTCGCTCATGGTCTTCTTACGTGATCAATGAGAGTGGATAAATCGAAATTTTAGCAAATCTAATACACTATTAGAGTATCTTAATAGTATACATCGATGATGGAGTTTACTTTAATAGTAACTAATGGGCTGCTACACTTTTTTAACAACAGTGTAAGAATAATGATATAGACAGAAATCTATCATTTTGCAGGTGTAATTTATAAAACAACATTTTATAAAACAACGTCGTGTTATTTTTAAATTAAATTTTAGCACCCATAAATTGAGCCACATACTCATCAGCTGGGTTGTGGCGCAATTCACTGGGTGTATCCGTTTGTACCAAACGCCCACCATTTAAAATACTAATCCGCTGACCGACCTTAATCGCTTCATCGATATCATGAGTGATAAAGACGATGGTTTTGTTTAGCCGTGCTTGTAGCTCAAGTAGTTGGTCTTGTAATTGGGCACGAATGAGCGGATCAAGGGCAGAGAAAGCCTCGTCCATCAGCAATATCGGATTATCGGTTGCTAAGGCACGCGCCAGCCCGACACGCTGCTGCATCCCTCCTGACAGCTCATCAGGGTAACTTTTCTCCAAATTTGCTAGCCCAACTTCATTAAGCCAGTGCCGAGCAACCTCGTGGCGTTCTTTGATACTCATTTTTCGCACTCGCAAGCCGTAAGCGACGTTTTGCAGCGCCGTCATATGTGGCACCAAACCAAAATGCTGAAAAACCATACTGAGTGTCTGCTGGCGATAATGCTGTAGCGCTTTATCATTTAGCTCTAAAATATTAATAGCAGGCGATGACTTTCCATTTTCTAATAAATCAGCAGAGGGTTTGGCATTAGTGGAGGGCTTAGTAATAGTAGACGGCTTAGCATTAATAGAAGTATCAACCCATATTTTACCGCTGGTTGGGTCAATCAAACGATTGATATGGCGTATCAAGGTTGATTTTCCTGAACCTGACAAGCCCATAATACAATGCAGCTCACCTGCTTTAACGCTCAAATTGATGTCATAAAGCCCGACCGAATAGCCTGTTTGCTCCTTTACCTGAATACTATCCATACCTTCTGCTAATAATGCCAATGCAGACTTTGCTTGCGAGCTATTGGCATTATAAATTTTGCTGATATTTTCCAATTGAATATGATTCATGATGGCTCTCATTTTTATTTTTCTAGTTATCATTATGATTAGGGCGTGTTGAACATTCGACCAGGGCACTGATAATTAACCAATGGGATGCCTGCCAGCATCGATGGTTTTTTGCCGAGCACGCTTGCCTTGACCAAATGCTTGGGTGATACGGTCAATGATAATGGCAACGATGACAATCGCCGTGCCTGCTTGTAAGCCCTGACCGATATTAAGCGTTTGAATCGATTGCAACACATCTTCGCCAAGCCCCGGTGCGCCAATCATAGAAGCGAGCACCACCATAGAGAGCGACATCATCACCGCTTGATTCACGCCCGCCATAATACTAGGTAATGCTTGCGGCAATTTAATCCAAATGAGCAGCTGCAAGTGTGTGCTACCGAACGAGCGCCCTGCTTCGACCATCTCGTGATTGACTTGGGTAATCCCCAATGTCGTCAGCCGAATCAGTGGCGGCAAGGCATAAATAATAGTGGCAAATAGCGCAGGCACTTTGCCAATCCCAAACAACATCAATACGGGTATCAAATAGACAAAACTTGGCATGGTCTGCATCACATCCAGTATCGGCGTCACAACCTTGCGAAGAATTTTACTGCCCGACATAGCAATGCCAATAGGAATACCAATCACGACGGTCACCAACACTGATACGATGAGCAGTGCCAAGGTATCAATCAATGCGCCCCATAGTCCAAATGCACCAATGAGAAACAGTCCTGCGCCGCATGCCAGTGCAAACCAGATTTTACGGACGCCAAACCATGCCAATACGGTCACAAGCGCAATGATAAGCCAAGGCGGCATAGTGGTTAATAGACGCTCAATCGGCAGCAATAGATAGGTTAACGCCATGGTACTGACAGTACGAAACACATCGCCATAATTTTGGACAACGCTTGCCAATGTATTATTAAGCGGCGTCTCAAGTGACCAAGAAGGAAAGCTCGATAATGAGGTCGCTCGATTAGTGCTAGAGGCGGTTGCATCTGCAGTGATAGCCTCGCCCGTTAAGCTGATGCCTAGCTTAGCCGCAAGGTTACTGGCTGCTTCATCAGACAACCATGCTTGCCAGACGCTCGGATATTTATGCAAAAATGCTAGTGCTTGCTCATCACCACTGCGTTTATTTTCACTCATCTCCAAGATAGCGCCATTGAGCTCATCGGAGCTAAACTGAACTTTTTTAAAAACATCAGCAAGCTCTGGATTGGATTCAATAAAAGGGGTAGATACTGCGATACCTAAAGGTGAGATAGGGAATCCAGACACACAATCGGCGGTGCCATCCGCTCGTAACAAGTCTTGCCAACAGGCATCTTTATGATCTGGAAACGCCAGAGGCGCAAAGTCATATTTTGCCATCAAGCCCGTAGGCTGCCAGTAATAAAACAGTAGTGGTTTATGTTGCTCAAAAGCAGAGGCAATCTCGGCGTCGAGCGCCGCCCCAGTGCCGGGGTGGGCATTATTAAAGATACTGTCCAAACCTGTATTCTTCAGCAAGCGAGTATTGAAAATCTCACACGTCCAACCAGACGGACAATTCATAAAGCGTGACTTGCTAGGGTCTTCGGGATCTTTAAACAGCTCAGCATATTTAGGCAAGTCTTGATAGCGGCGTAGACCTGGGTTTTCTTCTAATACATATTTGGGTACATACCAACCTTGAGTTGCGCCGCCTTTGAGCGTATCACCGATGACCGCCACTTTATTCTGCTCGATGGCTTGTTCCATAATTGGCGAGCGTCCAACCCACTGCTCGCCAATCACTTGAATGTCGTTTTGTGACAATGCCGTTTCGAGTGCAGGACCAGCACCCGGCACCTCTTCAATTGTACAATCATAGCCATCTTCAGCGATGTACTTAAGCACCCCAGAGATAAATTGACCGCTCTCCCATGTCAGAGCGCCAAATTTGATTGGTGATTCGCAGGCTGCTGATGCCGATACTGGCAGTAACAACACGCTCATGCATAGTAAACTTAACGCAATCCATTGGCGCATAAGATGTCCTATTTATAATTTTTATTATGGAAATGAACGCCCAAGGCAATAATATTATTGCTTTACATCAAGCGTATACTGCTGATGGCTCATTCAGTCGTTGAAGACTAGGCAACGCCTTCATCTAAAACTACTATCGTTTAGGCTTACTACAAAGTGTAGCGATTTATAGACAAGATGACAAATGCTCATTAATTTTTTATCGCTTACTTTTATACAAAAAAATAGCACCTATTGAGATAGATGCTGTTTTTTAATGTTGCTTGTATGATTGCTCACAATGATTAAGTGTTTTTTTCGCTCGAAAGAAAGCTATGTCAACTTTGCTCGCTTTAGCATTTGTTGTTTTAAAAACATTGCCATGGCTTTTTTAAACAACCCGCCATAAGGTGGCAACAACAAATTCAACCCATTCAACTTGGATTGTACAAATACTGGTTTCATATGACTAAGACGCTCGAATCCCGCTTTACCATGGTAAGCACCGGTTCCTGAGTCGCCAACCCCGCCAAACGGTAAGTCATGCTGGGCAACATGTATCAGCACTTCATTAATACATAGGCCACCAGAGACCGTATTGTTACGTACTTTCTCTAGGGCGTTATAGTTATCACCAAAAACGTATAACGCCAGTGGGCGTGGTCGCTCGTTGACAAAATGAATGGCATCATCAAGCGTATCGTAATGCATCAATGGCAAAATCGGCGCAAAAATCTCGTCCTGCATCACATCACTATCAGGGGCAGGCTCACTCACGATGACAGGCGGCATTAGACGCGTTTCGATATTAGACTCAGCATCAGTGAGCTTATGGATCCCATCGCTCGATAATGCATCTAGATAGCCTTTGACACGCTTAAATTGCTCGCCATTGATAATACGTGAGTAATCTGGATTGCTCTCAATATTTGGATAGTGCTTTTCCATCCACTCTTTTGCTAAACGGATAAACTCTTCATGATATTGGCGCTGAATCAGTACATAATCAGGGGCGATACAAGTCTGACCCGCATTTAGTGTTTTGCCCATCATCACACGATTGACAGCGTTTTCTAAGTTTGCACCCTCTAACACGACGACCGGTGATTTACCGCCCAGCTCGAGCGTGACGGGTGTTAAGTTAGGAGCCGCCGCCGCCATGACTTTTTTGCCCACAGCTGTAGAGCCCGTATAAAGCAGATGATCAAAAGGCAGCTCACTAAAAGCAACCGCAATGTCTACCTCACCCAATACGACACAAATCATGTCTGGTGAAAAATAACGAGCAATCGCACTGGCAAATGCTTGGGCGAACTGCGGTGCCGCTTCACTCATCTTGATCATAACTCTGTTGCCAGCAGTGAGTGCATCAATCATCGGTCCTACTGCTAAAAATAGCGGATAGTTCCAAGGCACCATGATACCAACCACGCCCAATGGCTGAGGCTGGATTTCATTATGAGCTGGCATATACAGCGCTGAAATAGAAGCCCGCTGAACTTTCATCCATTTTTTACCGTGCTTTTTGGCATGACTGATACCAGTAAAGCTAGGAAACAACTCAGCGAACTGGGTCTCTGATTCGCTACGATAACCAAAGTCGGCACTGATCGCTTTGGCGAAACTGGCTTGGTTATCGCTAAGCATAACCTCTAGACTGTCTAGTTGGGTTTCACGGGTGGCCCAGTCATTGATTGGCTGCGTGCGACTGAGTGTTTGTAAGCGTGAAAATTGCGCTCGCATCTCATCAACCGTATTAGCAATACTAGGCGATTTTGGCACTGGTTGCTGCAACATATCCGTGTCGATTGAGGTCTGCTCATTCATGTTTTGATTATTATCTGTCATTTATCTTCCTTGTCATCTGCGTTGGAGTCAATATATTATATTGGGTTAGAGACTCTGTATTTCTAGGGCTTGTCCTCATTTTAAAAATGGTGATAAACATGAGATAAATTGCCGTCAAACAAGGAAAGTAGCGCAAATAATATCGAGATATTAAGAAGCTATTTGACGATGTTTGGCAAAATTTAGCCCATTTTTAGCCCATTTAAAGCATAATCGATTGAATTGAGGACACGCCCTAATCAGCGGGTTACATTGATGGTCACCCCTGAATATAAGTAATGCGATTCCATTCATTGCACTTTAATGTAGCGCATCAACGAATCAATGAACAGCACATTAAGTTGACTACTGCGTCTGTATGAAATAAGTGTCTAGAAACACGCATCACAATGCTAGAAATTTCATATTAAGCAATGAGAAATTTTGCTTATTATGGCTACTCCGTTAGGGCATTTATCAGTGTTTTGATTGTTGAATTTTACAGCGTAACCAGAGATAATCTTGGGTGCCAATCGCAAAAACTGCTACACTCACTATCGATATCACGACTGAATATCAGTGATACACCTCTTCGAACCAGACCACAATAAGACTGCGACTCTCATGCAAAACACCACGCAACAGCTTAATGACACACTGATCAGCAAATCTCTAACAACAGCCGATTACGTTCCCACTCTCGATGGGATGCTAGCACGTACACTTGCGCGTATTGACTTAAAAAAACAGCAAGGACTGCGCACACCTGACGAGTTATGGATTGTCGATCACAATGATGTCTATACTTTAGGGCAAGCAGGTAAAGAAGAGCACATCTTGCAACGTACCAATACGCCTATTATAAAAACGGATCGCGGCGGTCAAGTGACATGGCATGGTCACGGGCAGCTAGTTATTTATTGGTTGTTCGATTTGAATAGCTTGGGCTGGAGTGTGCGCAACTTGGTCTCGCATGCCGAGCAAGCAATCGAAGATGTCATTAATGACTGTTTGCAAAATCCTGCTTCATCAGACACAACAGCCATCAGCGCCCATGCGCGCCGTGACGCACCCGGTGTTTATCTATATGCTGATACATCTGTAGCGGATGATAAAATTATGCTTGGAAAAATGGCATCGTTAGGCTTCAAAATTAAACATGGATTTAGCTATCACGGTATCGCGCTTAATTTAAATTGTGACTTGTCCGCATTTAATGCGATTAATCCGTGCGGCTATGCGGGGATGCAAATGTTACGGTTATCCGACTTTGTGGCTATGCAAAAAGCTTCAGATGAACAAACTGGCGAAGCCTTAAGCTATGAGCAAGTGACCCAAAAACTTATTGATAACATTGCTAAGCGTCATGCTGGACTCATTGAGCTACGCGCACTCGTACCCAAGTGAGTTCTTTGAGTCCGTTTTTGCATAATCTTTTTTTGCATAATATCGTGCACGCTTAGACTTAAGCATTGTGAGAAAATTTGAGTCAAACTTGTTATAATCGCAGGCGGCACATATTGGGCACAGTGATAATATCGCAGTGCCGCGACGTTATTCTTTTATCATCACTTATTATTCAAGCACTTAAAACAAAAGCAAATTGGAGTACTTTATGGCAGATTTTAACAAAATTTTGGACGCAGGCGATGTAAACGGCGGTATTATCAACGTAGTAGTAGAAATCCCAGCTGGTAGCAGCCATAAAATTGAGTGGAATCGTGAACTGGCGGTATTTGAGCTTGATCGTATTGATCCACAGATTTTTGCCAAGCCTTGTAACTATGGTTTTATCCCGCAAACGCTTGACGAAGATGGTGATGAGCTTGATGTGTTATTACTGACTGAGCAGCCGCTACCAACTGGTATTTTCTTAAAAGCCAAAGTCATTGGTGTGATGAAATTCGTTGATGATGGCGAAGTCGATGACAAGATCGTCGTCGTACCTGCTGACGACCGTGATACAGGCAATGCTTATAACAGCCTAGCGGATCTACCAAAGCAGCTAATCAACCAGTTAGAGTTCCATTTCAGCCACTATAAAGATCTGAAAAAACCAGGCACTACGGTCGTTGAATCTTGGGGCGACGTTGCAGAAGCAAAAGAAGTCATCAAAGAGTCTATCCAACGCTGGAAAGACCTATAGGCCATCAAAAATTGGCAGAAATGCTAATAAAGGATAACTATTAAAATGCCGCAGTCATTATCGTGATTGCGGTATTTTTTTGATTGAATATTACTGCTGTAAAATGGTTATAATAATCAACACTATCGATGCCTATTTTTCATATCGCCATAAGGACAGTCATGTTTAACCCCGACCCTAGCTCAAAATCAGTCAATCCGAAGCTGTCAAGAGACGTCATCATGATGATCGAAAAAAACAATTTAGTGATGGCGATCAAAACTTTGGCGGCAGATGAAGACATTAGTATGGATGATGCCAAGAATAGGATTGATGCCTATGAGACACAACTAAAGGTAAAGCAGCAGCAAAAACTCAACACTATCGCCAGTAAGCAAGGCATTCCTAACCATGCTATTAGCTTTGATAGAGAGCAAGGTGCTGAGGATGAAACTGGACAGCTGATAAAAAATCGCGTCAAAACAACTAAGCAAAGTCGAGGATTCAAGAGCCTACAAAATGGTGTGGACAGCCAGCTTAATGATTTAGGCTATAAAAAACCGCTGATACCCTATTGGCTGAAACGGCTATTGGTGATTGCCATCATTATGGCTGGATTATTTTGGATATTATGGCGGGTATTTGGTTAACTAGGACAGGATATTGTTGTAGATAGAGATCAAATATCAATCTATTTTCTCAGCTTTTTAAGCTGATTAGATGGTGAGCCTTAGCTAAATCTAAACGCACATTCTTTTAAAAACATATTGAAATACTACTTATTAATCACTGATTCTTATCATTAGGAGGCTTTATTCAAACCTCCTACATCAATATCTATCATATTGATGGCTTGACTCAACAATAGCAAGGCATTTTTAAAATGGATGACTACAATTCATCTATTATACGCCTAAAAATTTTTGCGCAGACTTAACCAGTACTGTCCATCATCACGGCTTTGAAGTTGATCCGGTAAACTACCAATAGGAAAAGCCACCTCAGCACTGGCCTGAATATTTGAGGCACTATTCCAATTAAAGCCCACTCCAGCACTGCTTAATCGGCCTGTATTACTACCGGTTAACCCCTCCCATTTATTAGCATTGAGCGTCACATCCGCTGTATCGACAAAGGCTTTGGCACCAAGCTGATTGCTCTCATCACTTATAAGCATTTGACGCAGCTCTAAGGTAGCATAATAACCACTTGAGCCTGCCAATACATTAGAGTCATAACCACGGACATTAAATGGGCCACCCCCAATGTACTGTTCTGACGTATCTAAGTTATAAGGACTGTATTGACCGTACACCCCTACATACGCTTGGGTACCTTTACTGCCAAGATTTTGTAGTCGAGAAAGATTGGCTCCAATGCGATAAAAACTGCCCTGAGTGTCAGCGGCTTGCGCATCTAACGCCTCAGCATCGTCGTTTTTAAAGTCAACCTGTCCGTAACTGCTAAACACCCCATATTGACTCAGACCACCACCAAAGAGCTGATCATACTGCGACCCATCTAAACGAGCCGTAATCAGATCGATGTCACGGTGATTATAGTACTGGCTAACACTAATGTCATCTTCGAGTTGCTTATAGTCATATTGTAATGACACTGACAACTCGGCTGAGTTGCTGAGTAAAACAGGTTGTGATAACCACATACTGGTTTGAGCTGCGCTGCCTTCAGCCCCAATATCCTCAAGCTCTTCACCTAGGTCATAATCTAGATAAGAGTGACTTGCACCTGCACGTGTCCCCATACCAGTAAAGGTAAATTCGTAGCCAAATTTGCCATAATTAAGTTCTGATCCTGTTGTCAGTCCTTCCATGCTAAACTGATCGCCTAGTCCGGCAAGATTGTTGGCTGCGACACCTGCGCTCAGTCTGGCTTCTTTTGTATATTCATTACCAAAGTTATCTGCACCCAAATAACCTGTTACTAACGAGGTGTTCTGCACGTCTATACTCAACTGACTACTGCCAGTGGTAGTGCCAGGCATCAGTACGTTACGAGTGGTGACACCGTTCAAACGATTTAGTCGTTTAAGCTGATGCTGCATCTGTTGCTGTTCGATATGGCTACCAGGTGTTAAGGGCGCAACAGTGGCATCAAGCAGCCAATCTTGCGTTCGGCTTTGATTGTTTATTTGAGTTTGATCATAAACCGCTTCTAATATGGCTATTCGTACCACACCGTCACTCAGTGTTTGCTGTGGTAAGTACGCTTGGCTATAGATATAGCCTTGGCTTTGATAGAAGTCAGTAATACGCTGGGCCAATGCTTGAAGACCGGCCAGACTCATGCGTTGACCTTCAGCATCGGTAACAAGTGCGTGTAGTTGGTCAGTACTAAACTGGCGATTGCCTTCAATCGTAATCTTCTGTACGGGTATCTGTAAGGTTGAGTCTGTCATACTCGGGATAGGTTGTGCACGTTCAACATCGACAGCAGTTTGTGGTAGCGTAGATACAGGCGGTTGCTGCTGCTGTAGCAACTGGCCTGAATTAGGTACGGGCGCTGCGTGACTCATGGTACTTATCAGCATGGAGCAAGCCGTGATGGATAACGCAAGGGTGCTGTATTGATAGTATGATTTCATGGATTAACGCACTCCAGTTAACGTAGTAAGGCCAGTCAAATTAACACCGCCATTGATGACGTCTATGGCTGCTATGGTGAGGCTAGAAGCGACAGGTAGTGCCTGTACTTGTCTGGTTGGTAAGGCTTGCAGATAAGCCGCTGTTGGTTGTGCAGAAGCGATAGGCGTTGGTGCATAAATATCCGCACGTGTGGTCGCTGTGGTATTGACTAAGTCATAGTTTGCCGCATCGGTACCGCTCAAGCTGATGTCAGTAATATTGACGGTTTTATCAACGCCGACAAGCGGATTTTCAAACTGTCCAGTAGCAGAACCCACTGTCAGCTTATCTGTACCAAATATGCCTTCAAACTGTGCAGATTGTGTGTTCAGGGTGGTATTGGTGCTGGTGTCGAAAATGCGGTTGTCTGCTGTGATACCACTGACTTGTTTAATTTGTGCTTTGGCGATGTCTAAGCTGCCATTGATAAAGGTGAGATCGTAGTTGTTGTCGGTACCACTAACAGCGCTGGTATAGCTGCCGGCATTGGTGCCGCTGCCACTGGCGCTCACTTGAGTTAAGACAGATCCGGTTTCCCCATTGACCAGACCTGTTGCGCTAAAGCCATTCACACTTTGGCTCTGACCATTATAGGTGTTGCTGTCACTATTGGCAGTCACAATGGCGGCCGCTTTACTGATGCTGGCGGTGCTGCTGGCGGTATTATTCACCAAGGTGTAGTTACTGGCGTCACTACCACCCAAACTGATGCCTGTGATGCTCACGGTTTTGTCAGCCCCTGCATTTTTATCACTGAAGCTGCCATTGGCTGCTGTGGCGCTTAAGTTGTCGCCTGCTATGATGCCAGTCAATGTGGCTCCAGTGGTGCTGATGCTGGCGGCAGTATTACCATCATAAGTTTTATCACTGGCGGTGATGGG
>NZ_JAFCTE010000013.1:58352-61271 GCF_049895865.1 Psychrobacter sp. TWR1-1-1
GCTGCCATTGGCTGCTGTGGCGCTTAAGTTGTCGCCTGCTATGATGCCGGTCAATGTGGCTCCAGTGGTGCTGATGCTGGCGGCAGTATTACCATCATAAGTTTTATCACTGGCGGTGATATTCGAAACAGCCACTCCTTTAGGAGTAATACTTGCTGTCAAAACAGTAGGCTGACTTAAGCTATAGTTCCCAGCATCAGCCCCACTTAAAGCAGTAGCTGATACTGATACTGTTTTATCTATTCCAACATTTTTGTCTGAAAAACTGCCAAATACTGTTACTGGTAAGCTGACAGTGTCGCCGTCTATCTTGCCTACAAGGGCCGCTGAACTGCTATCCAAACTTGCTATAGCCTTACCATCATAAACCTTACTATTGGCTGTAATACCGGTGATGTTCAGAGATTTCTTAGCAACTGTAAAAAATGAAGGTCCTGATACCGCTGTATATATGATATCTTTGCCAAATTGCGTCATATTGTCTGCAGCTGGATCACCCATAACGATGATAGAGCCATCCACTAGACTATAGATACCTGCATTCTTGCTAATCGTTTTATAAAAAAAAGTTGGTGATACCAAAGCTCCAGAGGTAATAAGTCCATCGTAAATTTTATCAGCAAAATTCGTGCTAACTTCAGACACTACTGGTTTAAGAAATTGACGTAATAATGGTGCTGACTGGCCTTCATAAATACGCCAAATTTTCCCTGTGGCACCTGCCGTATCAATATCCCACCCTTCAAATGTAGAAAGTTGTTTTAGTTCGGCTGTTGTTTTTGCGGTGCCCCCTGCACTGGTACTCATTCCAGAGGTGTCAGTATTCCAAAAACTACTTTTCGCAGTACCATACTCATTATTACCAATTAACCCACCTATAAACGTATTACCAGAAACTGCTCCAGAAGAGTAGCCCTGATCAACAACTCCACCATTAAAGCCTACTAATCCTCCGACAGATTGTGTACCGTTTACTGTACCAGTCGCGTATGAGTTTCTAACGATGCCAGATGTTCCACCAACGAGCCCTCCGATATAATTTCTACCAGAAACACTCCCTGTCGCAAAAGAAGATTCAACGAGTCCATCATTGTACCCAACTAACCCTCCAATATTGTCATGGCTAGAATACAATCCTTTTACAGTAGCGTTTGCATATGAATTAGATATTTTCCCTGAACTGGTATTCCAACCGACTAGTCCACCATACATAGAGTTGTTACCAGTGACCGTACCGCTGCTTACATGAGCATTGTTAATTGTGCCTCTATTAAGTCCAACCAAACCTCCTGTCGTAGCATAACCAGAATAATCAATGTTACCTAATCCAATATTTTGAATTAATGCAGTATCACTGGTTATCGCAAATAAACCTATGCCTTGATAGAAAGATGCTATTTTTAAATTACTTATGCTATGACCTAGACCGTCAAACTTACCGTTGAACGTTTTTTGGTCCAGATCAAGAAAACTCTTATTGGTATCATAATAACCAATGGGGTCAAATCCTGTATAACTATTCCAGTTAGCAGTGGCAGCAGCATCTATGTCTGACCCCAGTACATAGTTACCTGACAAATTGCCATCGATACCTTGCAAATCTGTACCTGTGGTTGACCCTGCACTGCCTAAGCTGGTTATCACCTGATAGGTTTTAGTCGCGTCCGATCCTTTTTTGGTACTAAAATTCTGCCCAGCCTTTAAGTTTATTTTTGCCGCATTGTTTAGATGGTAGTCAGCATTGGTGTTTGCCGTATTTTGTCCATATATCAGGTTTAGCTTGCCGTTGTCATTGGTTGCCGTTATATCTGCATTGATATCGATGTCATTATGAGCATTGAGTGTCAATGCAGTTGCAGCACTCCAACTAACGGCCGCGTCGACATGAATGTTACCTTTATCAGTACCATTACTAACGGTCTGTAGCGTTATATTGTTATTGCTTAAATTGTTTTGTAGCGTGCTTGCACCTATACCACTGGTGGTTTGTGATGTATTACCTGCGCTGATCTTAAAATCCGTCGGATCAATGAGCCAAGTGCCTGTCTGTGCCGTGTCAGATAAGGTCGACACTTCAGTGCCTTGCTCAATCTTGACAGTGGCCGCACTTGTTTCTATAAACCCGCCATCTTGAGCATTTTTACCCTCTGATGTTAGCGTGCCACTAACCACCATCTCTCCTTGTTGCATATCCCCCAATAAAATAATTTCACCTTTGGCATTTTGTACCAATCGGTTGGCTTCAATGATACCGCTATGGTTGACAACGGCTTTACTTAAGCTGTCTTTAGCTTTGGCGGTCAAGTACACAGCACCGTTATCTGCCACGATCGCACCACCATTACTGACCAAACCTTGTAGCACGCCCTCATCGACTTGATACTGGGTCAAGCTGCCATCTTGCAGCGCTAAAGTGACTTGGCTTGCTGCGGTTAAATGAGTGGTGCCGTTAGGGGTTTTAATAGAGCCAGTATTTATCACATTTGGGGCAATGAGTGCCACGGTTCCACCAGATAAGGTATTGATAGATCCGTGGTTTTCAATGCTTGCATTGCTACTGGCATCGCCTTTTAATAGGTACTTGCCGGTTTGGATATCACTGTCACTGAGCTGTAAGGTTGAGGCAACGATACCTCCTACATTTACTTGTGCAGTTTTAGAGAACACCACGCCATTGGGATTGAGTAAGAATACTTGGCCATTGGCATTCAGTCGTCCCATGATTTGGGAGGCATTGCTGTCCAGTACATGGTTGATGGCAACGGACGATTGGTTGGGTTGATTAAAGTTGACGGTGGCGTGGTAATCCCCCCAATAAATAAGAACACTTAGAAATAGAGATTAACTGCTAAAATATACCAGCAGGAGAATCCTATGAAAAAGACACGCTTTACTGATAATCAAATCGTTAATATCCTT
>NZ_JAFCTE010000014.1:0-47148 GCF_049895865.1 Psychrobacter sp. TWR1-1-1
GCGTTTGAAGCCTGCGTTATTTTGTTCGAGTAGCTTATCTATGTTTGGCATGGTTCTTAGCTAGTTGTGAATGTATTAGTTATTGTAAAACCCTCTGCTACTTTTGCAAGAGGTCTAATGAGCGATTTAAATTCAATCAATCTAAATTCAGCAGCATTACTATTAAAACTGTCATTTGAGTGCTCGTCGCCTGTGACTGCGCCAATCACCGCACTTACTTTTGGCTGGCGAATATCTTTATCTAATAATCTCCAGTCGCCGAGCACGTAGCGTTTTTTATCATGAGTCGCGTGATGAATAGCTGGACGATGGGTATGACCATGTAGTATAGCATCACTACCAGCCACTGCTTGTATCACAGCATCTTCATTGACATCCATGATATACGCCGCTTTATTGGCATTATTCTGCTGGCTTTTTTGGCGCATTTTATCGGCGATTGCCAAGCGTTTCTCTAACGATTTATTGAGCAAATACCACTGAGTCAAACGATTACGCATGATTTTGCGAAAAAACTGATACTTTTTATCATCAGTACACAAGGCATCACCGTGCTCTAGACGATAATTTTGCTGACCGACAGTTAAAGTATACGGCTCATAAATAAGCTCGCCACCAAATAGACTGCAGAATGGCTGACCTAACAAAAAATCACGGTTGCCATGCATGACCAAAATCTCACAGCCAGCTACCCGTAGCTTTTTTAACTTAACGATAAGTGGGGTGAGCCAATGACTTTGTCGTTCCTCGTCGGATAAAGACAAATAAAAATCATCACCGAGCCAGACCTCAAACCAATCACCTAAGATAAACAAGCGTTTGAGCGCAGGCAGAGCAAGGCAATCATCAAGCAGCGCCAAAAAAGCCTGCACTAAGGCAGGCTCTTCAGGCGATAAATGCAAATCGCTAATCAATACTTGCCGCACCTCATGAGGGCGGGTGGTAATTAGGTGGTCAAAACTTTGCATTTATCCTTATCCTCGTAATTTTAAACAGCAACGACTCATAAGCTTTTACAGACTCATCGCTACTGAGTAATAACTATTGAAGAATGATTACTGAGAGACAGTTATTTAGTAGCAGTTACTTAGTAATAATAGTCGCTGAGTTGATAACTACTGGCTCTTTTGGCACATCAGCATGCATGCCGAAACGACCAGTAGGTACGCCGCGCATTTTTTCGATGACGTCCATACCGCTTGTTACTTTTCCAAATACGGTGTAGCCCCAACCTTGCATGTTTTTGCCAGAATGGTTTAGGAAATCGTTGTCTTTTACGTTAACGAAAAACTGGCTGGTTGCTGAATGCGGATCTTGCGTACGCGCCATCGCAATCGTACCAGCGTCGTTTTTTAGACCGTTGTCTGCTTCGTTTTCAACTGGTGCATTGGTCGCTTTTTCATTCATTTCAGCGTCCATTCCGCCGCCTTGAATCATAAATCCGTCAATGATGCGATGGAAAATCGTACCGTCATAATGACCAGATTTTACATAGTTTAAAAAGTTTTCAACGGTTTTTGGTGCTTTTTCTTCATTGAGTTCGATAACGATCGCACCCATATTGGTGTCTAGTTCTACTACTGGTGGCATGTCTACCATGTGATATTCCTCTTTGATTGCAACGCCTAAAATGACGCTGTTAAGTGGTGGCTAAAAAGTTGGTGGTTAAAAAGTTATGGCTAGTCTAACGGCTTTTTTATCTCGTGTCATGTATCAGGCTGTTAATGCGTTCGCAAAAGCTGATAGAATAACGCAACTTTAGCTTTTTATTATCATTTTTAATAACTTGTTTTTAATGATTTGGTTTGAATTTTCCATGCTGCGTGATGGCACGTAGCATGAACTGACAATTTGCGTTAGGAGCAATGCCCGATGAGTGAGCACTCAAGCAACAATGCACAAAAAGACGAACAAAAAAACGATTTTATTCGCAATATCATTCGTGATGATGTAAAGGCACAAAAATACCCACAAATCGTGACGCGTTTTCCGCCAGAGCCAAACGGTTACTTGCACTTGGGGCATGTAAAATCTATCTGCTTAAACTTTGGCGTGGCCGAAGAGTTTGGTGGTGTTTGTAACCTACGTTTTGATGACACCAATCCAACCGCAGAAAAGCAAGACTTCATCGACAATATCGAAAATGATGTCAAATGGCTTGGATTTGAGTGGGCAGGAGAGGCGCACCATGCGTCAGGCTACTTTGACCAACTTCATGCTTGGGCGATTCAGCTTATCAAACAAGGCGACGCTTATGTAGATTTGCAATCGCCTGAGCAAATTAAAGAAAACCGAGGCTCATTCAATGAGGCAGGCACGGCGTCACCACATCGTTCTGCCAGTGTTGAAGAAAACTTGACCCTCTTTAATGACATGAAAGAAGGCAAGTTTGCGGAAGGTAAAGCGGTGTTGCGCGCCAAGATTGATATGGCAAGCCCAAACATGAATATGCGTGACCCTGTCATCTATCGCGTCATGCATCAAGCGCATCACCAAACGGGTGATAAATGGTGCATTTATCCGATGTATGATTTTGCCCATCCGCTCTCTGATGCACTCGAAGGCATTACCCATTCATTGTGTACGCTGGAGTTTGAAGATCATCGTCCATTTTATGATTGGGTCATTGACAAAATTGGCTTTGATGTACCACCGCACCAGTATGAATTTAGCCGCTTAAATGTCGATCATACCTTGACCAGCAAGCGTAAGCTTAAACAGTTGGTTGACGAAAATATCGTTAGTGGTTGGGATGATCCGCGTATGCCGACGATCGCTGGCATGCGTCGCCGTGGTTATACACCAGAGGGTTTACGTGATTTCTGTGAGCGTGTTGGTGTAACCAAAGTAGACAGCGTCGTCGACTTTCGCTTATTAGAATTTAGTATTCGCCAATCATTAGAGACGACCACAGGTCGTGGTATGGCGGTACTTAAGCCATTAAAAGTGACCATTACTAACTTTAGCGATGCGGTTAGCAGTTGGGAGTCGCAAAAAGCCGATAGCGTCAATGCACGCTGGGATGAAGACGCACAGACTTTATGGCTGACGCAGCCAAACCATCCAAATGTCGATATGGGCGAGCGTGAGATTCCGTTTACCGAAACCATTTATATTGACCAAGGCGACTATGAGATTGAACCGCCAGCAGGTTATAAGCGTCTATCACCAGAAAAGCCAGAAATTCGTCTGCGTAACACCTATGTGTTGGCAGTGACCGAACATGTACTAGATGACGCAGGTAATGTCGTTGAACTAAAAGCGACGATTGATCCGGCGACTTTGGGTCAAAATCCTGAAGGTCGTAAGGTTAAAGGCGTGATTCATTGGGTATCCGCCAGTCAAGGCGTCCCAGCGACGGTGCGCATGTACGAGCAGCTATTTAGTGTCGAAGACCCGAGTAGCGTTGCTGACGTCCATCAAGCATTAAATCCTGACTCGTTGACTGAACTCAATGCTGTAGTTGAACCGTCATTGGCAAATGCGGATGCTGGCACACGCTTCCAGTTTGAGCGTGAAGGTTACTTTATCTCTGATAGCGAAGACCACAGCACTGATAAACCGATATTCAACCAAATCGTGAGCTTGCGTGACAGCTATAAGCCAGCTTAATGTAACACTATCAGCGGCATTAGCGCTTATTCGAAAAACTACTGAACAATAGTAGTTTGCAAGCTTGCCCATTTCTAGTACGCTAGGGATGGGCTTTTTTGTGCATGATTATAAAGTGATTGATCGTAAGATTTGAGGAAATAATAATGGCAAAATTTTTAAACAGCAGTGGCACGACTTACCATTTAGAAGAATTGATTAAAAATGCGTCTGATAGGTTGATTATCATCAGTCCCTATTTAAAGCTGAATGAGCGTATTAAAGAGCTATTAGAAGATCGTAATCGTCTCAAAATTGATATTAGAATCGTTTATGGCAAGAATGATTTGCACCCAGAAGAAATAAACTGGCTCAAAAACCTGACTTTTATTCGCACCAGCTTTTGCAAAAATTTGCATGCGAAGTGTTATCTGAATGAAAACGAATGCATTATTACCAGTTTGAACCTTTATGAATTTAGCCAAGTCAATAATAATGAAATGGGCGTGCTGATTTAACGTAATGAAGATGCCAAGCTTTATGCCGATACTTATGAGGAGGCACAGCGCATTATTCGTATCAGCGATGAAGTGCGCATGTCGCTTGAAAAAGTGACGGAATCTGATGGTAGGACTGATAATACTGCTACTGCCAGTCATACAATGCCCAGCAATAATGCTAATACAACGGTCGCACCTACTGCTACAGAAGTGGCAACGCCTAATTACTCTAAATTAACGACGGCGAAGCTTGCCAAAGAGCTGGGTTTTAAGACCCAAGAGTTAAATGATAAGTTACTTGCAGCGGGCTATTTACAAGAGCAAGAAGGTGAGCTTACATTAACAGATGCTGGGCGTGCAGCAGGTGGTATCAGTAAAAAAGGTAAATTCGGTGATTTTTGTTTATGGGATTCTGGAATGGTGATTTGATTCATTCGTTAAGTCTATGCTAAGTTACCTAGTAATAAACAGAATAACCGCATTACAATCCTTCATAAGACAGTCATAACCAGTTTGCTAAGATAAAATAGAATTTTTGCTGACGTGCTTTGAGTTATTGTGTAATATCTGACAGGGCACGTTGATAATAAAAAGTACGTTGATAATAATAGAGCACGCGAATATCTTTGGATATTAGTGCTCATCACTAACATAGCTAAGGAATTAAGCATGGCACATTTACGTTTAGGCGATACCGCACCGAATTTTGACGCTGCAACCACAGAGGGTAATATCAATTTCCACGATTGGGCAGGCGATAATTGGGTCGTTTTTTTCTCTCATCCAGCTGATTTTACGCCAGTATGCACGACTGAGCTTGGCCGTGCTGCGGCACTGAATGGCGAATTTCAAAAGCGTGGTGTCAAGCCAATCTGTATCTCTGTTGATGGTATCGATGACCATCATGCGTGGGCAAAAGACATTGGTGAGACGCAAGGTACTGAGCTAAATTTTCCAATCATTGCTGATCCGAACAAAGAAGTCGCTGAGCTATATGACATGATGCATCCAAATGCAGATAGCACGCATACGGTACGCAGTGTCTTCATTATTGATCCAAATAAAAAAATACGCTTAACGCTGACTTATCCTGCGAGCTGTGGTCGTAATTTTGACGAGATTATCCGTGTCATTGATGCTCTGCAACTGTCTGATGAATATAACATTGCGACGCCAGTTGACTGGAAAGATGGTGATGATGTCATCATTCCACCAAGTGTCAAAAACGAAGATATCGCGGCTAAATACCCTAAAGGTTATACAGAAATTAAGCCTTATTTACGTACTACGCCTGCACCCAATAAATAAGTAGTATGATTGGATGAATGCAATGAAGCCTCATGACGTAACGTTGTGGGGCTTTTTGTTGTTGAGTCTCTGATCAAAAAAGCAAGCCTAATAAGGCTTTGCTATGATGAGCAGAGTAGGATATAACTGTTGTATAAAGGATGGTAAGTCTTTATCTATCATCAACAGCGTAACAACCATAATAAAACCAGATAGCGTTGAGTCGCTTTTTGTCTAATCTTACAAGGAATTTGCCATGAAAAAACTATACGTCACCCGTACCGCGCCCAATCCACGTAAAGCCCTTATTTTGTTAGCATCAAAAGGCATCGATGTCGATGATATGGATGACGTTGACGTGATTGACATTGATTTTGCTGCCAATGAGCAAATGTCAGACGAGTTCACCAAAATAAATCCAATGCAGACCGTGCCAGTTCTCATACTAGGTGATGGCACAGTACTCAATGATTCACAGGCTGTATGTGAGTATCTCGACCGTGTCTATGGTGAGCGTTCGGTGATGGGTAATGATGTAATACAACGTGCGCAAGTGTGCGCTATGCGCCGCATTGCTGAGTTTGAGGTATTATATAACTTTATGCTGGCTTTTCAGCACAGCCATCCGTCCAAAGCCCAACGCGTTGAGCAAGTCCCAGAGTTTGTCGCGCCATCTGTTGCACGGGCTGTTAAAGCCCTTGCTTATTTTGAAAATATTTTAGAAGGTCGTGAGTATTTGGTCGGTGAACAATTAAGCTTTGCTGATATCGTCCTATATCTCGGTTTGGATTTTGGTAAAGTCCTGAACGTAAATCCGAATGAGCAGGGCGAAAATCTTGCGCGTTTTTATCAAATGATGAATGAGCGTTTCAGTATTAAAAATATGGCAAAAGCCAAAATTTCTCATACAAACGAGTAAGACTAGCGCGAAAAATTAAAAAGGTGACATCATTGATGGTCTTGAATAATTGATGAAATTTCCAATTATCTGAGACCATTGATTTTTTATGGTACTTTTAAATATTAAAATAGCAGTTACGATGAATCCATAAAAATAAACACTTTGTTACAACCATGGTAATCAACGGCGCTATAGTGGTGAATTGTGACGCTTTAATTAAGTGGATATCATCAGCCCCTTATTGTTAAATATTTAACCTGATTTTTTAAATACTTTGACTTAAAAAAGGGATAACCACAAGGTATGACTGCTATGACCTCATCTGTTAAAAAACGGCCAATTCGATTCACTTTACTACCAAGTTTGTTGGCACTAAGTGTTTTTTTAAGTGCCTGCCAAGATGCCTCTCTGCCCAATGAAAGTGACGTACAAGAAGGCACTCAGACAAGCGCTGATGCAATAAATGGTGATGGCATAGAGATGAACGCTGATGCAGTAACGGATGATACTCAGATGGATAAGATGAGCGATGAAGAGAAAATGATTGCCAATCTTTCACGTTATCGTTGGACATTGCTGTCTGTAATGGACAAAGGCGCACAGCCATTAAACATGCTGACGGATATTAAAGACCAAGTGCGTTTGTCTTTTAATCAATACCAAGGTGAGAATACGTTAAGTTATAGTGTTGGCTGTAATACCATGAGCGCCGGCTACCAATTGCAAGGTCATACTTTGACTATTGAAGAGGGTATGAGTACGAAAATGTCTTGTGGTGAGCTTGATAAGGCTGAAAATAGTTTAAGTCAGCTGATGCAAAGTGAAAGCCAGTTAACATTAATGAAAGCTAACAGTACTAAAGATGGCGACGCTAAAGACAACAACTCTCAGGATGATAGTCTCAAGGGTGATAAGCCCATATTAACCCAAGTCACCAGTGATGGAGCAACGTTGATTTGGGAAGGTAGGCTTACCTCACAAGCCAAGTATAATAGTAAAGGCGAGACCGTATTTTGGGCAGTAAGCTCGAAAATGATACCTTGCACCGATAATGGCTCAGAGATGTGTCTACAAGTGAAACCCATTACCTATGATGACCAAGGTATTAAAACGAGCGAAGGCAAGTGGGCAGTCTTTACGGGTGAAATCGATGGCTATCAGCATGATGGCATGCACGATGAAGTATTACGTCTACAGCGCTACCCATTAGACAGTGACGATAGCAATAGTACAGAAGGTGAAGAATATGCTTATGTGTTGGATGCAGTGATTGAAAGTGCCGTCGCAGAGTAGTCGGTTTAAGCCGTTGCATTTTTATAGTAAAGCGATTTTATAGCAAAACGATAGTGTAAATAACTTAGACAGTTCGAAAAACACGCGCCATTTAGACGCGTGTTTTTTTATGCTTGTTTTATAAGCGTTCTTAACGCAAGTTTCCCAGATCTTCTTCTGTCAAACGCCAACGACCTTTTTTCTTAGACGCACCGCGCCCACGCATGGCACTGTTTAATATTAATTTATTCATGGAATGGCTTGAATGCGCATGACAGATGGCGCAGGCAAGACCATCGGCGGCATCTTGCTGTGGCACGACATCCAAAGATAGTATGCGGCAGACCATCTCTTGCACTTGCTCTTTTGCCGCTGCGCCATAACCGCAAACGGCTTGCTTAATCTGGCGAGCGGTATATTCCGATACTTCTAAATCTAGAGCAACCATGGCGGCAATAGCAGCACCTCGCGCTTGCCCAAGTTTCAACGCTGAGTCAGGGTTTTCTGCCATAAACACTTGCTCAATAGCCGTATAGATAGGCTCATCAGCATATTTCAAATGATGCTGGGTAATACGGGTCAAGCCATTAAAAATTCGCTTTAGACGTTCAGGCATCTCTTTGGTGTCTGTACGAATAGTGCCTGCGTCTATATAGGTGAGCTTATCGCCCGTTTGCTGCACGATGCCATAACCGGTCATGCGCGAACCAGGATCAATTCCAATAATAATTGCCATAATATTCCATCTTGCTTATATTTTATTTTAGGGGCTGTCCTAGATAAGTAAAATAATCTAGGATAGTCATATGAGAAAGAGCAGATTAAGTTGGTACAAACAAACCAGACTCATTGAACTATTTGTTGCAGGTTCTACCGCAAGAACAGCATCAAGCTTAGTGGGTGTTAATACAACAACAGCCAGCTATTACTTTCACAGGCTAAGACTACTGATTTATGAAAATAGTCAGGAACCTGGCCTTCTAGAAGGCGAAATAGAAGTCGATGAGAGCTACTTTGGCGGCGGGCGCGAAGGCAAACGTGGTCGCGGTGCTGGTAACAACGTGCCTGTGTTTGGACTGCTTCAGCGTAATGGTAGCGTCTACGCATGTATTATCCCTAATACCAGAGCCGATACCTTAATCCTTATTATAAGAGAGAAAGTAAAGCCTGATAGTATTGTTTACACTGACTCCTTTAGAAGTTACAACGCCCTTGATGTCAGTGAGTTTACCCATTACCGTATCAATCATTCAAAAGAGTTTGTACAAGACATAAACCATATCAACGGAATAGAGAACTTTTGGAGCCAAGCCAAGCGACATATGCGTAAATATAATGGCATCCCAAAAGAGCATTTCCATCTGTTTTTAAAGAAATGTGAGTGGCGTTTTAACTACAGTGATCCAAAACGTCAATTACACCAGCTAAAACAATGGGTTAAACAGGAACTGAACTAGTTATCTAGGACAGCCCCTTATTTTATATTCAATACTATATAAATTGGATACGGTGTCAGACTCGCTCAGCCTACTACTCGTAGTACTTTTACTCATCTTCCTTGTATCCAAATTATATTGTACCGACTATATGGCTTAAAAATCAGCCTTAAGTTTGATAGTATAGCAATCAATCCCCATATACATCATATGTTAGCCATCTTAATTTGCATGGCGCTCAATTTATTGGTTTTTATTTTATAGGACGACACTTTATGGGTCAGATAGTTGGTATTGCCATTGTTTGGTTTATTATCGAAATGCTACTTTGGTATTTGCTTGCTCAGTTTATGAGTGGTTGGTGGGTATTTATGTGGTTTATTATCGCCGCAGTCATTGGTATCTCCCTCTTGCGTAAAGGGATGGCTGCCCTCAATCCAATGGCACAGCAGATGAAAGCAGGTGGCATGATGAATCCATCAATGCGTCCGCAAGAATCAACCATGATGAAAAGTGTGGCCATGGCAGCGGCTGGTATTTTGCTACTCATTCCAGGTGTGCTGAGCGATTTGCTCGCATTATTGGTGATATTGCCACCCGTGCAAAAGAAGCTCAAAGACTTTGCTAATAATTATGTCATGAATAATCAGCAAAAAATGATGGAAATGATGGCGAAGCAAATGGGTGGACAGATGGGCGGTGGACAAAATCCGTTTGGTGGCATGGGCGGTCAAAACCCATTCGGTGGCGCAGGTGGTATGAATAATCAAAATCCGTTCGGTGATGGGTTTAAACAGCATACAACGATTGATGGGACAGCAAAAACCATTCCCAAGGATGTGAAAAAAATCACCAAATCTGCTAATGACGAATAGTTAAATTAATAGGCAAGCATAAGAAAAGCCCCTTTCATCAATGATAAAAGGGGCTTTTTAATGGCTACTACTAAGTCTTTATGAAATGGTAGATTATAAGTAAACCTACCAAATATAAATAAAATAATAATTAACTGAATAGAACAACCGAAGTGCCGCTGTAAGATGGTGACCCATGAACCGTGAAGTTCAGGGCGGATGCGTCACTGCCTCTGCAGGTTTCCTGATACACCGCAAGCGGTGCAGGCATACACAATGAAGCAATAGGTACCACATCCTGGTAAAGCATTATCGGCTCAGGGAATAAACATCTACTAGCCAACACTTCAGAATATAATTATATTAACGAATGGTTTGAATGATTGCAAGTATGATTTACAGATTGATACGTAGATTTAGAGAGTGGCATTATTGCTATTAAGTTTTAACTGCCTTTTCTACTGTATAAATGTGCCTTAAATAAGTATGCTTTGAACGCTTAAGAGTGGGCGTAAAATGACGATTTTTCAGCTATTTTAAGATGTGTGTTAATATAGAGGGCTTTAAACATCCTAATATAGCATTATAGGCGTTCATTCACTTGAGGAGCGGTAATCCATGACCAATACCCAGCAACAATCAGCATTTATCGATGATAATCAGGCTCAGCTCAATAGTAAGCAGGATGGCGATCAAAATAAAAAAGTGCCGCATGTCTTAATGATATTAGATGGTTTTGGGCATCGTGAAGACGATAAGGATAATGCGATTGCTGCCGCCAATATGCCAAATCTGGATAGGATTTATCAGCAATATCCGCATGGATTGATATCTGCTTCTGGAGAAGATGTTGGTTTGCCAGATGGGCAGTTTGGCAATTCAGAAGTTGGGCACATGAACTTAGGTGCGGGTCGCGTTCTGTATCAAGATTCGACTCGTATCTCAAGTGAAGTAGCCAATCGTGAGTTTTATAAAAACGAAGCCTTAGTCAAGGCGGTTAAAGCCGCGAACGAGTTGGGTGGTAACGTCCATATCATGGGTTTGCTGTCAGATGGTGGTGTACATTCGCATCAAGATCACATCGAAGCAATGTGCCACTCGGCGTTAGTGCACGGCGCCAAAAATGTCTTTGTACATTGTTTTTTAGACGGACGCGACACCCCACCTAAATCAGCAGATAAGTATATTAATCGTCTGCGGGATCATATCAATAAGCTTAATGCTCATTATGAAGGCGGCCGCGTACAGATTGCCAGTATCATTGGGCGCTATTATGCAATGGATCGTGACAATCGCTGGGATCGCGTGCAAAAAGCCTATGAGCTTATCACTGAAGGTAAAGCCGATCGTCTGTCTACGCGTGCAGATGGCGCAGTACAAGCTGCTTATAAGGCACGCGAAACCGATGAATTTATTAACCCGACCGTAGTCATTGGCCGTGATGAAGTGCCTTATACCGTTGATGACAATGACGCGCTTATTTTTATGAACTTCCGTGCTGACCGTGCCCGTGAGCTGGCGCAAGCTTTTGTCTTGCCAGATCATGAGTTTTCAGGGTTTGCCCGCAATAAGCAGCCAAAACTTGCGGCATTTGTGATGCTGACCAAATATTCTGACGTTTTAGCAGACAATCCCAAAACTAGCGTTGCTTATTATCCCACGTCGTTGACCAATACACTTGGCGAATATTTGCAAGACAATGGTAAAACTCAGCTGCGTATCGCTGAAACCGAAAAATACGCGCATGTGACGTTTTTCTTTAGCGGTGGTCGTGAAGAAGAGTATGAGGGCGAGACACGTATTCTCGTACCCTCTCCAGATGTGGCGACTTATGATCTGAAACCAGAGATGAGTGCGCCTGAAGTGACCGATAAATTAGTGGCTGCCATTGAATCAGGCAAATATGACGTGTTAATTGTCAACTATGCCAATGGTGATATGGTAGGTCATACGGGAATTTTTGATGCGGCTGTAAAAGCAGTAGAGGCACTAGATGTCTGTGTTGGCCGTATTGAGTCAGCGGTACGCGCTGCTGGCGGTGATATGCTTATCACGGCAGATCATGGCAACTGTGAGCAGATGCAAGATTACGAAAGCGGTCAAGTACATACTCAACATACCACTGAGCATGTACCGCTCATTTACGTGGGTGAAAAAAACTTACAAGTACGTAGTCGTGGTAAGTTGAGCGATGTCGCACCGACTATTTTGGCGCTGATGGATATTGAGCAGCCTGCTGAAATGACGGGCGAAAGCTTACTGGTTCCAGCGTTGTAAGTCAGGCACTTAATACTATTATATTGACAACTTACTAGTGTTGTTAGAAGTAATAGAAAGGAGGAGAGATATTGATTGTCTCTCCTTTTTTTGATCTGTTTTTTAAGAGATATTTGACTGACTTTATTTATCTTTAAATGTTTGGATAGTGAGAAAAATAAGGGCCAGCATGATATTTCGCCTGCTAAACAAACTTGACACCGCTACTCATCATTTGATGAAATCATATCAGTTATCGTAAATGTTACTTGCAATACTCTCCTAGTCTTAGACTGGCTCTTGGTGCTATCTTATGAGATAAATATTCATCCATATATCTATAAAAATAATTCTATTATTAAACGAGTTCTCTTATGCGTTCTATTTATTTTATGCGCTTACCAGTGACGAAGCGATTGGGCAAACAAGCAATGAAGGTATTCACTGCGCCGACTATGTTTAAACCTGCATTGATGATAGGTCTGCTTGGGCTCAGCACTGCTAGTATGTACGCACAAGCAGCGAGGTCACCAGCTAATGCGACCATCAATAATCCCACCGCCAGTCTACAACTGATTAGCTTAAATAACGATGAGATAGCCATAGAAGATGACACTAATAATTTATCAGATGTCGCTGATATGCTTGAGTCGGCCGACCAAGTTGACGATTCGATAGACAGTGTCGCAGATGAGAGTGCCTTGACCGATGACACGAATGAGATCGATGTCAGTATTCCACCTGAGGTTGCGCAAGTATCATTGAATGCCATTTCTCCAGAAACGCTCAAGACGTTTGTTGCGGTAGTGGATTTGGTACGCCGTGAATATGTAGATGCGGTCAATGATGAAGAGCTGTTCAATAATGCGTTGAGTGGTATGTTGACTAAGCTAGATAGTCATGCTGAATTTTTAGATGCTGAGGCTTATGAAAACTTGCGTGCCTTTACCGAAGGTGATGTGGGTGACGTCGGTATTAAAGTCAATTATCAGCCTACAGATGGCTACTGGGTGATTACAGAGGTTATTGATGCATCGCCTGCAGATAAAAAGGGCATTGCAGTTGGCGATTATTTACATCAAGTCGGTGATTTCAAGCTTGATGAAGATAAAGAAAGTAACGATATCGAGCAACTTTTGACAGGGATTGCGGGTACGCAAGTAGATGTTGTCACCTCAAAAGCTGGTCGCCGCAAACATACCACGACCTTGCAGCGTAATAACAGCCACCCTCAAACGGTCGAGGCAAGTCTCATTGACGGTATCGCTGTTATCAAGTTACCTGCCTTTCAAAATAATAGCCGTGAAAAACTATTGGAAGGCTTGATAGATCTAGACGCACCTATTACAGGTATCTTGCTAGATATGCGTGATAATCCAGGTGGGGTGCTAACGTCGGCGGTGAGTGTAGCCAGTTTGTTTATGAGCGACACTGATGTGGTACAAGTAAAGGGTCGTCAAAGTGATACGCGTACGCTATCCACTCAAGGTCTGGCGATACTTGAGTCGTTGCCAGTGGTGGTGCTGCAAAATCGCTATTCTGCGTCAGCGGCAGAGGTGCTGGCCAGTAGCTTACAAGCACAAAAACGTGCCACAATCGTTGGTGAAATTAGCTATGGTAAAGGGTCTGTACAGTCGGTCATCCCACTGAATGATGAGCAGGCTGTCAAACTCACCGTCGCTAACTATATGACAGCGTCAGGCAATAAGATCGATGGAATCGGGGTAGAGCCTGATATGACCTTGTCAGGAAGTGAAAGTACATGGGAGCAGCAAGCGCTTGCTTTACTAAAAACAAAAGCACTTGATTCGGGTATTCGTTTTGTCCGAAAACCTGCCAAAGTTGATCAAGCGGTGGCAGGCAATAGGGTTCAGTAAGGCTCACTTAAAGACAGGCTATCACGATGTATTAACGTTAAAATATCATTTGTCATTATTCAAAAATGGCGAATGCTATGGCTCAAATTGATCCTCAGCTATCTCTAGTTTTTTCATGCGATAGCGTAACGAGCGAAAAGTGGTGCCTAATAGTTCAGCTGCTTGCGTTTTATTCCAAGCCGTTTGTTTTAGCGCGGTAATAATCAACTGTTTTTCTTGTTCTTGTAGGTAGTGTTCTAACCCTTGAGAGGGTAACTGACCATCCTCTAATTTGCTTAGAATTGCTTTTTCATCACTTCCTTGCAGAATAGATCGATGGGTGACAGATTCTTCATGATTATGACGGGCCGTATGGTTTGGGTTTTCTGCATGATGGCTTTCTGAACGCTGTATCATAGAAGGGTAGTGCTGAGCGTTAGTACGATAAGGGTGCAAGTTGGTCGTCACTTGCTTGACCTGTGGCGCTATTGTCTCATCCATAGATTGAATGACTTTTTCTCTATTTTCTATCGATTGAGCGATCATTTGGTTGTTTGTTTGACGCTCAGAATGTTGAGTATTATTGACAACCGCTGGCTCACTCTTCTGATCTTGAGAGACTGTGCGGTGATGGGTTATATCAATATCAGGCAAACCCAAGTGGCTGATGTCAATGTGCGGTGTCTCTGCTAGGGTTACTGCACGTTCAAGGACGTTACGAAGTTCACGAACGTTGCCCGCAAAGTTATGATCTTGCAAACGTTCGCATGCCTCAATGGTGAGTATCGGTGGATTCTCTAACTGCCATTCATCAGCAATTAATGCTAAAAAGTGCTTGGCTAATACAGGGATATCATCACGACGTGCATTGAGCGTCGGCAGTTTTAACTCAATCACATTGATACGGTAGTACAAATCTTGTCGAAACGCACCGTCTTGTACCAATTGGTTTAAGTTTTTGTGGGTGGCGGACAAGATACGAATATCTACGGGAACCTCTTTGGTATCACCAATGGCTCTCACCGTTTTTTCTTGAATGGCGCGCAGTAGTTTTACCTGCATGGCTAGAGGCAAGTCTGCCACTTCGTCTAAAAATAACGTGCCGCCATTTGCTTGCTGAAACAGCCCTTGTTTGTCAGCGACAGCTCCTGTAAAGCTGCCTTTTTTATGACCAAAGAACTCTGACTCCATTAGCTCTGATGGTATTGCGCCACAGTTTACTGGTACAAAGCTACCATCACGGCGTGGACTTAAATCATGAATCAATCGGGCAACCACTTCTTTACCAGTACCCGAAGCGCCTGACAAAAATACAGGTGCTTGTGAGCGTGCCAATTTTAAAATAGTGTTTTTCAGTGGGTGCATCACTGCAGAATCACCAATGAGTCTACTGTCCAGCAGTTTTTGTTCAGGTGAGCATTCGGCAGTGGCTTTTGCTTCATTGTCTTGATGAATAACTTTTAAAGCATTTTCCACCAGTTGACGTAGGCGCGGTAACTCAAGAGGTTTATTCACAAAGTCAAAAGCACCAAGTTTCAATGCCTCAATGGCGAGATCCATACTGCCGTGAGCAGTAATCACGGCAATGGGCGTACTAGAGCTATTACTGATTTCTTTTACCAACTCTAGTCCTGACCCATCAGGCAGCTTTAAATCGGTCAGGCAAAAATCGTAATCATTGTCTTGCCAGTATGATCTTGCTTGTGACAGAGTATATGCTACATCACTTTTAATGCCCATTTTGGTCAAAGTAATTTGCATCAATCGGCACAGATCCACTTCGTCATCAACGACTAGCGCGGTTGTTGTCATACATCATCTCATCGTATTCAATAGCTATAAAATGGTAAAAACCAAGAGGCCTTAATGGCAAAGTATTCTATGTAATGTTAATACGTTGGTAACGTTAATGTTTATAAAATACTGGTATTAACATTATGTTCAGTTTTATTTACATGAGTATCAGCACCAATAGCAGGTGCTATCAAGCGAAAACAGGTTTTCTCATGTTCAGGAATATAAAGCAAGCGAGTTTGGTTGGCCTCACAAAAAGCTTGTGATAAATACAGTCCTAAGCCTGTCCCTGCTTGGTCTGTCGTAAAAAAAGGATTAAATAAATGTTCTAAGTCTTTGGTGCTAACCCCATGACCAGCATCCAAGATATCAATTATAACATCGTTATCCGCACAATAAATCTCGATTTCCACATAGGCATGAGGGTGGGCGTAGCTACTGTAGCGCAAGCCATTGTTAATCAAATTGATTAAGACTTGTTCTAGTTGATGCGTGTCGAATGATATGGTCGGTTGTGTTTTTACGTGTAGAAAAACATCGTGTCCTTGAAAGTAGTTCTCTAAAAATGTTGGCATCCAGTCTGCCAATATAATCGCCTGCTGGTTTGCGGTTTGCTGGCGAGACAATTTTAGTACATCTTCGATAATACGATTCACACGTTTTGTTTGTGAAAATATCATTTGATAAAGCTCATGATTCGCTGCCATATCGTCATTTGAGATATTCGTCGTTATCGTATTATCTGCTGTATCGACCTCTACACTGGCTTCTAGAATATCTTCCATTAATAATTGGCTGGCTTGTGATATCGCTGCCAAAGGATTCCTTACTTCATGGGCGATGCTCGCCGTCAATTGCCCTAAAGAAGCCAGCTTCAATTGTTGGGCACTGGCTTGCTCGCGGCGTAAGTCCTCTAACATTATCAGTTTACTGTCATCTTTTAATGGAATAATTTGTACGCGCAGTTTACCGAATATGGAAGCGTTTGCGACTGCAGGCAAATCATAAATAAAGGTGCGTGATTGGCCTGCCGCTACTGACAAACAGGCTTTAAATAGCTGCGTATGTTGTTGACCAAGCTGCTGCTGAAAGTTAGATAAGAGTGCACTGCGAGTATTGTTTCGAGTATCTTTTGTATCAATAGAGGTGTTATGCAATGATGCGGAAGGGGTGGGCGAAAGGCTGAGTAATTGGTGAGCGGCAAGGTTTGCTAAAACGATATGCTTTTTATCGATGACGATGACACCATTGACCATTTGCGTGATGACTTCTTGGTTGATGACGTTTAATCGTTCAACTTCTTTAGCGTGACTCGCTGCTACTTTTTCAAGTTGTACCAAACGCTGTGAGATGGACCAGCTCAAACCACCAACCGCCAAAAAGCTGGCTGACATGAGCAATGCATCCCCTAAATTTGCTAAGCTCATACTATTGGCAATGGCATAAAAGAATTGCTGATAAATGACAAAAATAATAGCGAGTAGGGTAATAATTAAGGCTTGCGAGCCGTGTAGCAACATAAAACTCGCTGCGACCACCACCATATATAGCATGGTCAACTGTAAATCAGGCGCACCCGCTGTATATAGCAATAAGCTTAATATAATGACGTCTAATACTAAACCAAAGGCTAACTGCCGCCGCATTTGCTGATTAACGACATAAAACAAGCCAAGTAAAATAAGGCTAAGCAGGAAATAAAAGCTAAGCGTTGTTTGTTGTAAAAAGCTTGGTAGAGAGAGGCTGTTGTCAGAGTGAGCGGTGATATACACCATCAGTAGAGAAAACAGACTAACAGCAAAGCGGTAACTGCTATAAATAAGCCCTAACCTGCGCAATTGAGGTAGAGATAGCGTGTCATCACGATGCAAATAGTGAGTAACAGCAGAGACGATATTAGTAGCAGGCTTCATAGATTGACCGCAATAAGGGAACAGTTGCTAGGGTGTATCTTCATTTTAAAATAGAGATAAAATGAGATAAATTACAATCAAACAAGGAAAATATCGTCATTAATATCAGGATATTTGACGATACTTGATAAAATTTAGCCATTTTCAGCCCATGTAGATGTCCATCAATTGAACTGAGGACACGCCTTAATGAGTTATGGCTGAATTAGACCATGACGAATGGCCAAATGTGTTAACTTCACATCGCTATCAACCCCAACTTTTTCATAAATACGATAGCGGTAAGTGTTGATGGTTTTGACACTCACAAATAGTTGGTCAGCGATTTGCTGTGGGCTTTGACAGTTAACGACCATCATTGCCACCTGTTTTTCGCGATCACTCAGTAAGTCAAAAGGTGAGTTGGCATTATCTGACAGCAAAACATCAGCCAGTTGCTCAGCGACATCTTGGCTAAAATAACGACCACCTTGATAGATTTTTTTGACAGCGCGAATCATCTCATCGAGCGGCGTGCCCTTCGTAATATAGCCATTGACCCCCGCTTTGATAAGCATCGAAGGATACGGCTGCGCTGACATACTACTGACGGCTAATATTTTGATACCCATATCCAGCTGAATTAAGCGTTTGGTTGCTTCAAGCCCACCAATATTAGGCATATTGACATCAAGCAAAACCACATCAGGGCGTAATTGTTTGGCCAATTTTATGGCCATGTCACCGCTGTCCGCTTCGCCGATTACTTCGATATCGATACTATCTGACAACATGCGGCTAATACCCATTCTCACCAAATCATGATCATCTACTACCAGTACTTTAATCATAACGATACTCTTTGTTGTGTGTCAGAATGAAGGCTTTTATTGACGCTAAATGACAAAAAATAAAATCATTAGAGTCGTTTTTTTAGTTTTTGAAAAAAATAAAATATTGCTAATCTTTTAGATAGATACCATTGTTTAATATAACAGAAAACGAATAATTACAGTGTTCAAAGTTAAGATATATTGCTGAAATGTGAGTCAATGTTTCTGTAATATAAAGTGGTTGTAGTAAAATTTGAATTACACCAAAATAAATTATTAAATCAGCTTGATACATTAAACTTAAATGCAAACCATGATACACTAAAAATACAAAAACTCTATACGAGTACTTATAAACCCATTCATAAACGCTACGTACGTTGTTGCTATTGGTTAGTATGTAACTGATTCTCTAATTAACAGCATCGTGACAGCAGGAGGCATAATGAAGCAACTACCATTAACCAAACAGCAATTAATCGCTGCTATGATTTCATTGAGTTTGGGCAGTGTTGCACAAGCGGCACTTACTATTAATGGTAGCGCCGACACTAGCTCTAGTGCTCGCATGAGTTGGGGCGGTGCCGATAGTTTGTCTGAAGCACGCAATATTATGTATAAATCCAAAGGCTCAGCTATCAAGAAAGTTGATAGTGGTAATGGTACGACCAGTATCACCAACGCCAATAGCTTCGGTAGTAGTAATAACAGTTACAATAGCAGTAATAGCTACAATACAACGTATCGTGGCTCATTTGGTAGCAGTAACATGATACCGATCAGCACTGATTCGCGTAGTGTCGCGGTCATCGATGCTGAAACGGGCGAATCTATTTATGAAAAAGATGCTGACATTGCGCGCCCAATGGCCAGTATCTCTAAAGTGATGACGGCTATGGTCGTATTGGATGCTGGTCTCGATATGCGTGAAGAACTCACACTCGATCCAGAAGATTTCGTCGGCCCTAAGCGTGCCAGCTCTAACCTTAAATCAGGCGATCGTTTGAATCGTGCTGAGATGTTGCTGATGGCACTGATGAAATCAGAAAATCCAGCAGCAAAGAGTTTAGCGCGTAATTATCCAGGTGGCTATACTGCCTTTATACGTGCCATGAATCGTAAAGCTCAAGATCTGGGTATGACCACGGCTTTCTTTGGTGATCCAACGGGTCTTGATAAGCGCAACGTCGCTTCATCAAATGACTTGGTTAAAATGGTTCGCGCGGCGGGTAACTATGACGTGATTCGTCGTTTCTCGACTACCAAGAGCTATGACTTTTATGTTTCTAACTACTCAAGTGGTAACCGTACTTATAAAGCCAATAACACCAGTAGCTTGGTTCGTGCCGGTGATTATCCAATTGGTATCTCAAAAACAGGTTTTATCAATGAAGCTGGTCGTTGTGTGGTCATGGAAACGCGTGTGAATAACCGCCCAGCAATTATTGTCATCTTAGGAGCGAACAGCTCAGCCACACGTTGGGGTGATGCCAAAAATATTCTAAACAGTCTAGCGACACGCCGCACGGTATAACTTTACTGTTTTAGCATTTATAAAAAGGCTGTTATTCGATATAACAGCCTTTTTATTGTGTTGAATTTAAGGTGTGTCTTTAATTTAATCAATGGACTTCTACATGGGCTAAAAAATTATCTCATTTTTATCTCCATTTTTAAAATGAGGACACACTCTAGGAAAAATAATATGACCCAAACACCGACTGTTATATCAGCGCCAAAATTATATTTACTGACCAATGACGATGAGTTTGCGCTGCTGTATCGCAAATTAGAAGCAGCACTAGCAACAGGATTCATCGCGCTATTACAAATTCGTCGCAAGCAGATACTGGCGCTACCTGATGGTGAGTCTCGTCTATACGAAGAGGCTAGACAAATAGTTGAGTTGGCGAAAGCGTACAACGTACCAGTCGTCATCAATGACAATATTAAATTGGCTGCCAAGCTCGGCGTTGGTGTGCATTTGGGTCAACAAGATGGCGAAGTCACTGATGCTAAGCACGAACTCCAACCAAACCAAGTGATCGGACGCACTTGTCATGGCAATGTGGAATTGGTTGAAGAAGCAAAAAATGAGGGCGTAAGCTATGCCGCTATGGGTGCGATTTTTACCTCAAATACAAAACCTAACGCCAATATTATCTCGCGCCAGCAGCTCATAGATGGCTGTCAGCAAAATATAGCGATATGTGTCATCGGTGGCTTGACGGCAGAAAATGTCACCGAGCTGGCAGGTTTGCCGATTACTTACGTGGCGGTCGTTGGGGATATTATGGATTTGCCTGTGGATCAAATCGCTGCGCGCTGTCAACAATGGCAGCAGGCATTCTCTCAATGGAAAATGCCTACTTGATCACTAGAACTTTGATTTGGAATGGCTGTCGTAGAGTAAAATGGGTCGTTATTCAGCATGTTCCATACATAGGGTAGCGTAAGGCAGTGCTTGTAAGCGCTGTTCTTCAATTTGCTCACCGCAGACTTCACATTTACCATAAGTCCCGTTTTCAATACGGCTTAGTGCATTTTCGACATAGATCAAACTTTGACGGGCTTCAACCATCAAATTTGTACGCATGTCGTTTTGACGATAAGAGATGGCTTGGTCTTCCCAATGCTCATTGAGGTCGTCTTGCGGGTTTTGGATATGATCTTCGATTTTATCGATACGAGTCTCATATTCTTCTTTAAGTGTCAGTAGGTCTTGTTTGGCAGCTTGAAGGTCGATACTCATTGGGTTCTCCTAATGGGTTATTTTTATTGTAGGTATTATTTATTATCAGTACTAATAGCATCTTAAACAGCCTTATTACTAAGTGCCACCACGAAATGTTACTGATTTTTATTAAAATTTAGCCATTTGTCTTATTTTTATCCCCATTTTCAAAATAAGGACACGCCCGAGTAAAATTTAATCGTGCGTTCTTTATGAGCACTTGCTAGAAAACTGCTAGAATACACCGCCTCAAATTCTTGCTTGGTTACTTTTATAAAGCCACAGACAAGAGCAGCCGATTTGATAAAAATTTTTCAGCAATGAGTAAAAAGCCAACCGATAGATTAACAAGAGATGATGCATAGGAGCAGGTAATGAATTTTTTGCGTATGAGTGAGCTGAGCTTAACGGATAAAGTGGTGTTGATTCGTGAAGATCTCAATGTGCCTATTAAAAACGGTAAAGTCGCCAGTGATGCACGCCTGCAAGCCAGTTTGCCTACGATTAAGATGGCGTTAGAAAAAGGCGCAGCCGTTATAGTTTGTTCACATTTAGGTCGTCCAACTGAAGGCAGTCCTGAGTCGATATATTCGCTAGCACCAGTTGCTGAGTATTTAAGTGATAAATTAGCCACACAACTTTCAAAGCCCGTTAGCTTAAACAATGACTACCTTACAGAGGGCGTGGCAATTCAAGCAGGCGAGGTCGTGCTATTAGAAAACGTACGCTTTAATCAGGGCGAAAAGAAAAACGATGCGGATTTAGCACAGAAGTACGCTGACTTATGCGATGTATTCGTGATGGATGCATTTGGCACCGCACATCGCGCACAGGCCTCAACAGAAGGCGTTACCCAAGCTATGCATCGAGCAGGAAAAACAGCTTGTGCAGGACCTTTATTGGCGGCTGAGCTTGATGCGTTAAGCTTGGCACTTGAAACCCCAGCACAGCCAATGTTGGCAATCGTTGGTGGTTCAAAAGTATCGACAAAGCTAGAAGTGCTGCACAGTTTGTCTGAATTATGCTCGCAGATTATCGTTGGTGGCGGTATTGCGAATACCTTCCTAGCCGCGCAAGGTCATAGCGTTGGTGCATCACTTTATGAAGCGGACTTGGTTGAGACAGCTCGTGACATTATGACTAAGGCTGAAATTTTATTACCTGAATATGTTGTCGTTGCTGATAAAAATGAGATTGATTTTGCTGACTTCACAGGCTCATTACAACAAGCCACTGCGACCATCAAATCTGTCGATGCGATTGGCGAAAATGATATGATATTGGACATCGCTCCAGAAAGTGCTAAGCAATTAGCGGATGCTATTATCAATGCAAAAACCATTTTATGGAATGGTCCGGTCGGTGTTTTTGAAGTCGATGCTTTTGGTCAGGGCACACAAATCATAGCAAATGCCGTTAAAAACAGCGAAGGATTTTCGATTGCTGGTGGTGGTGATACGCTTGCTGCAATTGATAAATATCAAGTGGCAGATGGCGTTAGCTACATGTCAACAGGTGGTGGCGCATTTTTAGAGTTTGTAGAAGGCAAAGTATTGCCTGCGGTTGCTGCTCTACAGATTGTTACGTAGCACTTTAACGATATTTAGCAGATGAGTAACATTAGCCGTACAATTTAGCCTCATCATCTCATGTACGCTGTATCAATAATATTTTGGCTACTATTCTTATGTTGTTGTTTTAAGAGAAATAAGAGTCAGTGGCCACTCATTATTATTAAGTAGTAATTATTTGTTTCTATACTGAAAATTATGATTGCATGTCTAATTTGCACTCTATAAAATAGCGCAAATCATGTATTTGACATGCTTTATTTATGAGGGATTTATTATGTTAAAACGCCATTTATTACTTGCTAGCGTACTTGCTGGTACTTTTGCAATCACTGCATGTAGCCAACAAACAGAAGAGAACGCCGAAGCTGCTGTTGAGTCTGCTGGTGATGATGTTGCTGCTAACGCTGATACTGCCGCTGCTGAAACAGAAGCCGCTGCTGCTGAAGCTGAAGTTGCTGCACAAAATGCTAGTACTGAAGTTGCCGAAGGCGCTGAAACTGCCGGTGTTGCTGCTACAGATGCACTAAAAAACACTGGTGAAGCAGTTGTGGTAGGCGCAAATGAAGCCGTTGCCAAAACTGCTGAAGTGGTTGCCGATGGCGCATCTGCTGTTGAGAATAAAGCCAGTGAAAACGCAGTAGAAGCAGAACAACAGTATTAATCATCAATACATAAGCAACTGAACCTAAGCCATTGAGCTACTAATTTATCGATTGATGAATAGCTTATTAAGCTGTTGGTTGCAGATATTGATTGCTGTATAAGCCCTCAAAATATTTAAAAAGCTTTGGTGATAGCCAAGGCTTTTTTGTATTTAAAATTATAATCTAGAGGTTAGGGTGTGTCCTCATTTTTAGCCCATTTAAATATCCATTGATTGAATTGAGGGTAGGCCCTAGTCAGTCAAAAATATGGTGCACAAGGTTTATCCGTTTTTTCAATTAGCTGCGTATCATATGGAACTTATCAAGTTACTTTATAAAACTCGCTATCATTCTGTTTGTTGAATCAAGCAAAGAAAGAAATAGTCGGTTAACCGCTACGAAGCGCTAGCAATTTTTGCTATAATCACGGCGTAATAATTACGATCAAAAAACACCAGTTTTTTGCTGGTCTGGCTATTATCAGGCTAGGGTTTTAGGGCAATTGTTGCAACATCGTATTTTTAAGAATGATTTCTTAATATCATATTCAAAATTTAATCAGAGAGCGTCTTATGGCTTTAATATCGTTACGTCAACTTCTAGATCATGCCGCCGAAAATAACTACGGTGTCCCTGCTTACAATGTCAATAATTTAGAGCAGATGCGTGCAATCATGATGGCAGCCGACGCCTGTGATTCTCCTGTTATCGTACAGGCTAGTGCTGGTGCACGCAGTTATGCGGGCTCTGCGTTTTTGCGTCATCTGATTATTGCTGCTATCGAAGAGTGGCCACATATTCCAGTCGTTATGCATCAAGATCATGGTATGTCACCAGCGATTTGCCAACGCTCAATTCAGCTTGGCTTCTCATCAGTAATGATGGACGGCTCGCTCGGTGAAGATGGTAAAACGCCAATGGATTATGATTACAATGCCAGCGTGACTCGCGAAGTTGTCAAGATGGCACATGCGTGCGGTGTTTCAGTAGAAGGTGAAATTGGTTGCTTAGGTAGCCTTGAGACTGGTATGGCTGGTGAAGAAGACGGCTCTGGCGCAGAAGGCGTATTAGATCACGAGCAGCTATTGACCAGTGCTGATGAAGCAGAACAGTTCGTTAAAGACACCAACGTCGATGCGTTAGCCATTGCTATCGGTACCAGTCATGGTGCGTATAAATTCACCCGTCCACCGACAGGCGACATTCTATCGATTGAGCGCGTAAAAGAGATTCATGCCCGTATTCCTAACACTCATCTGGTCATGCATGGCTCGTCATCAGTGCCGCAAGAGTGGCTAAAAGTCATCAATGAAAATGGTGGCAACATCGGTGAGACTTATGGTGTACCGGTTGAGCAAATCGTTGAAGCGATTAAGCATGGCGTACGTAAGGTAAATATCGATACCGATTTGCGTTTGGCATCAACGGGCGCTATTCGTAAATTCCTTGCTGAAAACCCGAGTGAATTTGATCCACGTAAATACTTCAAAGCCTCTATGGTTGCGATGTCAGATATCTGTACCAATCGTTTCGAAGCCTTTGGTTCTGCGGGTCAGGCACATAAAATTCGCCCAATTAGCCTTGAAGGTATGGTCGATTTTTATAAATAAGCGTTGCCAACAAGATATGCTTATTTAATAGCATTTATCATTAAATAGCAGCTCAGTTCATTTTTTATATCAGCTCTAATAAAGGTAGTGGATTATGATTGGATTGATTAGTGGTCAAGTGCAGTATTTGATGGCACCGACTGCCTGTGTCATGACTACTTCTGGTGTCGGCTACGATATAGAGCTGCCGCTACCGTCATTTTGCCAGTTGCGTCTCAATGAACAGGCGAGCATTTGGACGCATTTTCATGTACGTGAAGATGCGCAGCTACTTTATGGCTTTATCGATCGTAAAGAGCGTGACGTCTTTCGTCAATTGATCAAGATCAATGGCGTTGGCGCAAAAATGGCGTTAGCAATGCTATCTGCGATGTCAGCTGCTGAGCTAAAGATGCATGTCGAGCAAGAGTCAGAGACGGCATTAACCCGTATTCCGGGTATCGGTAAAAAGACAGCGCAGCGCTTATTGATTGAGTTAAAAGATAAGCTGAAAAATATCGAAGTCGATAGCAGTCATTTAGAGTTTGCCATGCAACCTGCTGAGGTGTCTCACGAGGGCAGCATCATCGCTGAGGTAGAAGGCGCGTTGATTAGCTTGGGCTATAAAGAAAGAGAGGCACAGCAAGCGATTAAAGCTGCTAAGAGTAATGGTAATACCTTTGCCGATACGCAAGGTTTACTAAAAGCCACATTGCAACAGTTGTCAGGATTTTGATTCATTCAGCTCACTATTATTAATAAGTATCAATAACTCTTAAACAGATAAGCGACATTCATTGTCGCTTATTTTCGTTTTAGGCTGTGCTTTATTTGGTAGCTGCTTTATGATGTTTTGCATGACTTATACGTAGCGTTTGGTTATGCTATTTATACCTGTTCTTTAAAAATAATGATTTAATATAATGATAAAACCTATGATGCAAGATCGTTTGATTAATCCATTCGAAGGGGCAGGCGATGCGCCTGATTCTAATATTCGACCGGCATTATTGGCTGAATACATTGGTCAGCCAGTGGTACGTGAGCAGATGGAAGTGTTTATTGGCGCAGCGCGTGGTCGCAATGAGCCGTTGGATCATACGCTTATTTTTGGTCCACCGGGGTTAGGTAAGACAACCCTTGCCAATATTATCGCTCGTGAAATGGGTGGTAACTTGCGTTCTACCTCAGGACCTGTGCTTGAACGCCCCGGTGATTTGGCAGCCATGCTGACCAATCTAGAAGAGGGTGATGTGCTATTTATCGACGAAATTCATCGATTGAGTTCTGTTATTGAAGAGATACTGTATCCCGCCATGGAAGATTTTCAGCTGGATATTATGATTGGTGAAGGGCCTGCGGCACGCTCTATCAAGCTGGATTTACCGCCGTTTACCTTAGTCGCGGCAACCACGCGAGCAGGATTATTGACCTCACCACTGCGTGATCGTTTCGGTATTGTGCAGCGGCTCGAATTTTATAATATTGCTGATTTGACCACGATTGTGAGTCGTGCCGCCCGTTTGATGCGTGTACCGATGAGTGAAGATGGCGCGGTGGAAATTGCTCGCCGTGCGCGTGGTACGCCAAGGATTGCCAATCGTCTATTACGCCGTGTACGTGATTATGCTGAAGTGAGAGGCGACGGTAGCATTAATGGCGCGATTGCGGGCAGTGCGCTCGATATGCTGGCAGTTGATAGACGTGGTCTTGATCATTTGGACAGACGTTATATTGAGATATTGCACGAACGTTTTGATGGTGGTCCAGCTGGCGTTGAAGCGGTAGCAGCAGCAATGGCTGAAGATCGCGGTACGCTTGAGGATGTGATTGAGCCATACCTTATTCAGCAAGGCTATGTATTACGTACCGCACGTGGACGCGTACTGACCCAGATGGCGATTGACCAAATGTTATGAAATTAGCCTAAAAAATGCCCCTACGTTTAATACTCTAGTTAAACGTAGGGGCATTTTTTAGGCTTTGGTTTCTTATAATCACCATTTAACAGTTAAACAGTGGGTAAAGCCTCAGGCCATATTTTACCTGGATTTAAGATATTGTTAGGGTCAAGTGCTGATTTAATTGCTTGCATCAGCACTAAGGCGTTACCGTGCTCTTGCTGCATATATTTTTGTTTGCCTTGCCCGATGCCATGCTCACCTGTACAAGTACCATCCATCTCAATAGCGCGGGTAGCTAAGCGGCTAATAATGCCGTCAGCGGTAGCGATTTCTTCAGAATTTTCAGTATCGACCAATAACAAAACATGAAAATTACCATCGCCGACGTGACCGACGATAGGCCCAATCATGCCCGACGCTTCGATGTCTTTTGCTGTCTCACTGACACATTCTGCTAAGCGTGAAATGGGCACACAAGCATCCGTCGATAAGGCGCTGGCTTCAGGACGTAGAGCAGAGCTGGCATGATAAGCGTTATGCCGTGCTTGCCACAGACGCTTGCGCTCGGCTTCATTGGTATCCCAAGCGAAGTCACGACCGCCGAATTCTTCGATAATATCCGTAAACATTTGAGCTTGTTCAGCGACGCTGGCATCTGTGCCATGAAACTCTACAAATAGGGTAGGCGTCTCATCCAGATCAAGATTGGCATATTGATTACAGGCTTTAATTTGCATGGCATCAAGTAACTCAATGCGCGCAATCGGCAAGCACATTTGAATGGTCAGCATCACTGCCTGACAGGCATCTTCAATCGTTGGGAAATGGCAAATACCGCTACCAATGCATTCGCTAATACCGAACAGTTTAAGTGTGACTTCGGTGACGATACCAAGCGTACCCTCTGAGCCGATCATTAATCTCGTCAAGTCATAACCCGCTGCAGATTTTTTGGCACGGGTACCAGTGCGGACAATCTCTCCACTCGCGGTGACTATCTCAAGCGCGAGTACCACGTCTTTCATCGTGCCATAGCGTACCGCATTGGTGCCTGAAGCGCGAGTGGCGACCATACCGCCGATACTGGCATTGGCACCCGGATCTATTGGAAAAAACAGTCCTGTATCACGTAAATAGTGATTGAGCTGCTCACGTGTGACACCTGGTTGTACGGTCACTGTCAGATCTTCATTATGTACCTGCAATATTCCATCCATCGCGTGCATATCGATGCATAATCCACCATATGGCGCATTTAATTGACCTTCTAAGGATGAGCCAATACCAAATGCAATCACTGGCATTTGATACTGATTGCAAATCTCCACCGCAGCTGCTACCTCGTGCTTATCTTGTACTGTCAAGACGGCATCGGGTGGCTGATTGGCAAGCCACGTCATCGTATGCCCATGCTGCTCACGTACCGTTATATTGGTAGTAAGTTGTTTACCGAAACGAGTTTGTAAGGCAGCAATAGCCTCGCTGTGGTCTTTTTTAGCAATTGATATTTTAGCGGTAGACATGGGTGACTCCTATACAGGGCGTCTTTTTTAACGACACAATGAGAAATGAGGCAATGTAAAAACTAAGCTCTCACTCACTTTAAATATCACTAAAAAGCAATGAAAGTGAGTGAGAGCTTATTGAATAAAAATTAGATAGTAATGGCTATTAACCAATACTTATTTTTATTAAAAATAACAGAGCGTTAGGCGAAAATACGCCAAACGACAACCAAAATAGCCAATATATAAAAGATAGGCGAGAGCCAGCCAACAACCTGTGTTGCAATGGCGATGAAAATGGCAAAACCTGACAGTGCTAGCCAATCTCGGCGGCGATCATTAAGCATATCCGCACGAATTTGTTGTATTTCTCGCAGTTGACTGTCTTGGCGTGACCCTTGTGAGGCAATGCTTTGTAAGCCTTGATCCAGTAGCTTTGGAATATCAGTCGTCGATAATAAAATCTCTGGCAACTGTTGGCGTAAGTGTTGCAAGTTACGCATCGGATCGAGCTGCTCTTTAATCCAGCTGCTTAAAATCGGCTTGGCAAGTGACCAGATATCAAGGTCAGGATACAAGTCGCGACCGAGTCCTTCGACATGAACCAAGGTCTTCAATAGCAGCATGAGTTGCGGTGGAATACTCATATGATGACGGCGAGCGATATCTAAAATCTGCATTAAGACACCAGCAAAGTCGATATCATTAATAGATTTTTGTAGCATAGGTCCAACCGTGCGTTTCATATCGCGCATTAGGGCATGCTTGTCTGTATTTGGTGGAATCCAGCCAGCTCTACTGACGATATCAACCATCGCCGTAAAGTTGTTATTCATCACCGCCAACAGCATGCGCGCCACAATGAGCTGATCGTCTTTTGATAGCGTACCCATGATGGCGCAATCAAGCCCGATATAGCGCGGCTCGTGCCCTAAGTCAAACGCTGCCATATCGGCAGTGAGCGTTTTAACCGGTGGCGTCTCTACAAAGACATTACCCGGATGCATATCGGCATGAAAAAAGTTATCGCGGAATACTTGGGTAAAAAATATCGTTAAGCCTTTTTCTGCTAGTGCTGCTCGGTCATAACCAAGCTTATCAAACACTGCAACTTGCGAGATAGGAACGCCTTGGATACGCTCCATGACCATCACATTTTTGGCAGAATCATAGACTTCTGGTACATACATCAATGCGGAACCCAAGAAGTTGTTGCGCATCTGAGTGGTATTGTCTGCCTCTAAGGTCAAATCCAACTCGTTTAACATCACTTGGCGATAGTCTTCGACAATATCGACGATATGGATGGCACGTGCCGCTTCAATACGCGCAGATGCCCAATTGGCCAGCTCACGTAGTAGCTCAAAATCAGCAATAATGGTGGTACGAATATCAGGACGCACCACTTTTACCACCACTTCACGACCATCATGCAGCGCAGCAGTATGTACTTGGGCAATAGAAGCCGCCGCTAGAGGTTTGACATCAAAGCGTGCGAACAAGGTACCAATCGATTGACCAAGACCGTGTTTAGGGTCTTGGATTTGGGTAATGGCCACATCAGAATTGAAAGGTTTGACTTTGTCTTGTAGCTGAACCAATTGCTCGATAATCTCAGGCGGCACTAAATCGCGACGCGTTGACAATAGTTGTCCGAGCTTTAAAAACAGTGTGCCCATGTCTTCAAGCGCATATTTAATCGCATTGGGTTGGTGTTTTTTACCCCACGCCGCTGGATGTAGGCGAATCAAACGCGCCAAAGGTTGCAGCTGTGGCGCGTCTTCGATAGAAAGATGAGTATCGATGCGATAAGTTGCGGCGATACGCCAAAGCTCAAGTAAACGGGCGCGATGAGATAATAGCATGAGGTATGGGTACTCTAAAAAAAGTCGAAAATAGGGTGGGCACTGCACTTATTTATAAACTGTGCTTGTCTATAAATTGCACTTATCTATAAAAAGCGCTGTTGATAATAGGATTTAGCGATCATCGACGACAACAGTTATTGATGAAACGAGTTATTGAGAAAGCGTGCCTGTTCATCTTTGATAGCAGCAAGTTTGGCCTCTTCACGTTCGACATCAGCCCGCAGCTTTAACAGTTGCTGCTTAAGATCATTTACTTCTGCTGCCTCGGTAGGATCAGGAGCACTATTACCTGCTACCTCATTAGCCCAGTCGCTGACATCGTCAAAAGCGCGTTTGGCACTATGGCGCCAGCTGCCTTTAAGCTGCGATATAAGCAGATGCAACTGACTGGCCATCGGCTTACCAATAAATGGCTCAAGCTGTCCTGCAACATCTGGATCGAAACCTGCGACCAGTTGTTTGAGCTGCATTAGTACCTTGTAATCACCCGCGATAGGCAGGTTGCCCTCAGTGCCACGCATCAGATTCAGCAGTTGCGCTGGGTTATCTACAGTAATGGTACAGTCTGGGCGACTATGACCAATCCGTGCGCGCTCCATAGTGGCTTGTTGGTGCTCGTTCATCGCGCCACTTTGCTCAAACATGCTGTCTGTTGTCACCGGCTCAAAACGCAAACGCTCATGAGTGAATAAAATATCCAAACGAATCTCAGGCATGGCCATATTGAGTCGCAACACTTTGCCAGCAAGCGGTGCCAATCCTGATTTGGTAATTTCATCACTCGCAATAGCAAGGTTAATCAGCTTTTCGGCACCCGCCAAAAGTAGAACAGTCAGCATAAGGCTCTCGCATAGTCAGTTGAGCGCCTTAAAAGAGCGCATCATTTGTAAAGGTCAGTTGCCACCACTTTACGTGATGGCATGTCTATTACTATGTAATGTAATTTAAAACTTAATCTTACGCTTTAAAGCCGCGATGGACAGCGACAATACCAGCCGTCAAGTTATGATAATCACAATTTTCAAAGCCCGCTTGCTGCATCATTTGTTTCAACGTCTGTTGATCAGGATGCATACGAATCGATTCGGCCAAGTATTGATAACTCTCAGAATCATTGGCAATCAGCTTGCCCATAATAGGTAAGGCGGTAAATGAATATAAGTCATAGGCTTTAGACAATGGCTCAAATACAGGTTTTGAGAACTCCAAAATTAATAAACGTCCACCTGGCTTCAGCACGCGATACATCGATTTGAGCGCTGCGTCTTTGTCCGTGACATTACGTAGACCAAAGCTGATAGTAACCAAATCAAAGCTATTGTCATCAAATGGTGCGAGTGTTTCTGCATTGGCAAGTACAAAATCGACGTTATTGCAGCCAGCATTGATTAAGCGTTCACGACCGACTTCTAACATGGCGGCATTGATATCTGATAACACTACATGACCGTTTTTGCCGACTTCACGACTAAATACTTTGGCTAAATCACCTGTACCACCAGCGATATCAAGCACATGTTGACCCGCACGCACGCCTGACAAGCTAATCGCATAACGCTTCCATAAGCGATGAATACCGAAGGACATTAAGTCGTTCATGATGTCATATTTTTTGGCGACTGAGGTAAATACGTCCGCCACGCGCGCTTGTTTTTCAGCCTTATTGACGGTCTTGTAGCCAAAATGCGTTTCTTCATTACCATCAACATCAGGTGTATGCGGATTATTGATGTCATCACGCTGGTTAAAAAGCGTTTGTTTGGCGGTTTGTGTTTGTGCAGATGCATTATCTACAGTGTTGCTATTGGCGTTGTTACTGGTAGTATGGTTTGGCATAGTGGTTTGTTGGCCTTGTGGCGTTCCCGTTGGTAGGTCTTGGACTTGTGTAAAGTCATTTTTCTTACTGTTTTCTACGCCAGCATCAATACCCGTATTAAGCGTGGTATTAGTTTCATAGTTTTGACGTGCTTGCACTTGTGCCGTGATGTTTTGATTGTGGGTGATGCTATCTCTGACCAATTTATCTTGCAGGTGACCATTGATGGTAGGTTTTTGATTGAGATGCGCGTTGTTATTATGGGTGTTATCGGTCATAGCATTATCCTGTTATTCACTTTTATGATTATTGGTTTGCAAGGTATAAAATAGTAGCTAACCAAGCAAATGATACGTCTATCATACACCAAACGTCATTGGCTTACCGCCATTATCCGTCTCATGAACACGGTCAATAATCTCAAGCTCACGCTCACAAAATGGTTCAATGAAACCACTGACACTGTCTAACGGACGCATCGCGATAAATCCAGCATTAATAAATTCATATAAGGGTTGATAGTTGTAACGGTAGGCGGTGCCTTTAGCCAAGGCAAAGGCTTTTTGCAACATAAAAGAGTTTATATATTTATCGGTACGATAGCACACCTCTTTTAAATGACCGATTTGGATACGTCTGGTGTCGGCTTCATTGACCGCACGATAGGCGTTCAGCATGTTGTCTTCGTTAACGGCTAAATCTTGAGCCAATAGCCATTCTGCTAAATGTAAATCCAGCTCTATCGCTAAGATAGCGGCTTGTATCGCCATGCTGCCGGTTTCTAAAGCCGCTGCTGGCGCAAAACGCTCGACTTTTTGTGCCTTGGGTACAATGCGTTCTAACTGTTTGGCCAACAATTTAAACTCATCGCCGCCATACAATTGTGTCAAAAAATAATCTGCCATCAACTGATTTTGAGGTTGCTCAAACAAGTCTTTGTGAGTGTTTTGAATACGATCTCGTTGCCAAGCTTGCACCTCGCTAAGTTTATCGTTTAATGCCAAATCTTCATGATAAGGCAGTGCCCAAAAACGGTTCAAATGTTGTTGTAAATCGGCTAAAGAGGCCATGGTTAGTAAACCTGCATAAAAGTAAAGAGAGTTAAAAGGTTGCGAATAAAAAGCTCAGGATAAACCATGTTTTATACTTTTGGTTTTTGTATTTATAGAGCGTGATTACAGCATGTGTCTGAGATTGTGTTCACCTTAAAAGAAAATAAAGCAGAATACAAATGTCAAACTGTTACATAGCAGCGTTATTTACCGAATTGCTGCAATGCTATGATGACGCTAATATGCTTTCAATCATAGGATGATGACAGTTATGAGCAAAAATAATAAGACGGCTGAACCCACCGCACCACAAGCGCTAAGTGCACAATTTAGTGAGAAAATTGTCTGTGAGCGCTTAACTCCCAATCCCCTGAGCCAGTTTTCTATGGACAAAGATGCACTGAGATTGGCACTGGTCACGGCCCAATATGCTCTACGAGCAACGCGGCAACAGACGCCACCAACCCTCAATAAACCAACAGGGTTATTGGTATTGGTCAATGGTATGGAGCAGGCAGGCAAGGGCACTGCTGTCAAGCAATTGCGACAATGGGTAGATCCTCGACTACTTAAAGTTGAGGCAACCGTTGGTGATTGTCCCTTAGCGTATCAGCCGATTTGGCAAGCACATACCAAGGCATTACCCCGTCATGGCGATGTGATGGTTTATTTTGGCAACTGGTATGCTGACTTGCTTTATAACGTCATGCGTATGGCAACGTCAGACAACGACAAGACGTTGCCGATTGCGCAATGGCAAGCCTATTTACAGCAGCAGCTTATTAAGCTACAAGCATTCGAACAAGACCTAGCTGCCAATCAAACCCGACTGCTTAAATGCTGGTTCCATGTCGATATCGAAACGTTGCAAGCGCGACTGAATGACGATGAAGCCGATCCGCAGTTTTTATACCAAATTGACTGGAATAGTAAAAAAGTTATCGAAACCTTTAATCAAGTGGCTACCGTTCTGCTACGCCAGCAAGATGATTGGATCATCATTGATGGTGATGACAAATCAGATGCGGCTGACCATTTTTGCCATGAAGTGCTACAAGCGATGCAAACCGCGCTAATAAGTAGTAAAATCAATAAAGTACAAACCTCTGATAAATCAAAGGCTAAGAAGCAAGCTCAGCAAGCACTCAAATCAGCAAAGTTTGAACCTGTAAAAATTCCTAAATGTTTAAAAGATATCGATGAGGCAGAGATTGACAAGTCGGACTACCGTGATGCGTTGGTAGAAAAACAAGTTCGCCTTGCACAGTTGCTGCGTGCGCGCAAAGGGCGTCATATCGTTTTTGCCTTTGAAGGAATGGACGCTGCTGGCAAAGGTGGCGCGATTAAAAGATTGGTTGCGCCTCTCGACCCACGCGAGTATCAAATTTATAATATCAGTGCGCCAATGCTGTATGAGCTGCAACATCCCTATCTATGGCGTTTTTGGACCAAACTTCCGAACGAGCAAACCGACCGTATTAGCCGTATTGCCATTTTTGATCGGACTTGGTATGGGCGCGTTTTGGTTGAGCGCATTGAGGGTTTTGCCACGGATGAAGAATGGCAGCGTGCTTACGATGAAATCAATCGCTTTGAGGCGGATTTAGCCGCGGCGGGGACAATCGTTATCAAATACTGGTTGGCTATCGATAAAAAAGAACAGCTTAAACGTTTTGAGGCACGTCAAAAGACACCGCACAAGCAGTTTAAGCTGACGGATGATGACTGGCGTAACCGTGATAAATGGTCGGATTATGTGCAGTCTGCGGCGGATATGCTGGCACGTACCGATACAGAGCACGCACCGTGGTGCGTCATCGCGACCAATGAGAAGCGTCAAGCACGTTTGGATGTTTTAGATCATGCGATTAAGCAACTATCAGCGGTGTGTGGCAGCTGATATGCGATTGGTCATTCAATTAGGTAGCTGGTTACAAAGCGCCATAATTATATATTTAACGTTAAATAAATTCAGGGAAAGAGAGTATAATGCTGCGTTACAGCAGGATGTTTTCTAACACATATGCTGGCAGTTACAAATCTTGCAATATCATCATGCATTATGCGCTTATATTTAATATAATAGGCGCGTAATAGCTCCTGCTGTGCACGAAACTCACTGAGTGAGTAGAGTGTTTTTACCCTTTGACACAGACATTTTAATCACTCTGGTTAATAAATTTGGCAAAGGTTCTTACAATAGCAGTTATTAGAACCAAAATTATTACTACGACATATCTAAGCCGCAAGCTGCTGTAATCAGACGATTTGGCAATATTCCTTGCGGCTTTGTGACATATTGAGTGATGTGTTTTACCTTATTTACTGCCTTTACGTAAAATAAAATACGAGTAAATAAAAGATAAGCGTTAGGGTAGAGCACCAAGATAGCAGTAAGAAAAACCGTTTTTAGCAAGCATATTGCGCGTTTCATATACGTTATATTAATGTCAGAAGTTATCACGAGCATTATTAATAGCCGCGCAATGTCATCAACCGCCTATAATTTCAATCAGCTTACGCAGGACGTATCAACGTATGGGTATTAGCAACAGTTCTACAGAGCCAGCCAAATCAGTCGGTTCTATGAGAATAAATCTATTTTTTGCCATTTTACTGATTGCGATGACCGCCTACTTTTTGTGGTGGGGTCTAGATTACACGATGCGTCAACAGACGACGCTATTTATTGTGGCCACTGCTTTTGGTGTCTTTATGGCATTCAATATTGGTGGTAACGATGTCGCCAACTCCTTTGGTACCTCAGTAGGTGCAGGGACGTTGACTATCCCGCAGGCACTGGGTATCGCAGCGATATTTGAAGTATCCGGAGCCGTACTGGCAGGTGGTGAAGTCACCGATACCATTCGAAGCGGCATTGTCGATTTAGATGGCCTTTCGGTAACGCCCAACCAATTCATTTATGTCATGCTGTCAGCGCTCATCGCTGCCGCATTTTGGCTGTTATTTGCCACTAAAAAAGGTCTGCCCGTTTCGACCACGCACGCCATTATTGGCGGCGTTGTTGGTAGCTCTGTTGTATTAGGTATCACGTTAGGTGGTACTGAAATGGCATTATCAACGGTGAATTGGAGTACGATTGGCACCATCGCGATTTCTTGGGTATTATCACCGCTATTGGGCGGCGTTTTGTCCTATGTATTATATGGACAGATTAAGAAAAACATCATTGAATATAATGATAGAACAGAGGCGCACATTGCGACTTTGAAAGGCGACAAAAAAACCTTAAAACAAAACCACAAAGAATTTTTGGACGGTTTAACAGAATCAGAACAGCTGGCCTATACGTCAGCGATGTTACGTGATCAAGAAATCTATAAAGATGATGATTGCGATGTTGAAGATTTAGAGACTGACTACTATAAACAGCTTTATGAAATTGAAAATGAACGCAGCAACCTTGATACGCTAAAAGCGTTGAAGCAATGGGTTCCTATCATTGCGGCAGCAGGCGGCGCGGTCATGGCCTCTTTGGTCATCTTTAAGGGTCTAAAGAATGTCAATAATGGCATGACGACGCTGCAAGGCTTTTTAATCATGGGTATGATCGCGGCGCTGGTGTGGCTTGCGACCTTTATCTATACCAAGAGTATCCGCGGTAAACATAAAGAGGATTTGACCAAAGCGACGTTTATTATGTTTAGCTGGATGCAAGTCTTTACCGCCTCTGCTTTTGCCTTTAGCCACGGCTCAAACGATATTGCCAATGCAGTCGGTCCTTTTGCCGCTATTATGGATGTTATCCGTACCAATAGCATTGCGACTGAAGCCGCTGTACCACCTGCGGTTATGCTGACTTTTGGTGTTGCGCTTATCGTTGGTCTTTGGTTCATTGGTAAAGAAGTTATTCAAACGGTTGGTACCAACTTGGCAAAAATGCATCCCGCTTCTGGTTTTTCAGCTGAATTGGCTGCGGCTGCAGTGGTAATGGGCGCGTCAACCATGGGTCTGCCCGTATCAAGCACGCATACCTTGGTCGGTGCAGTACTGGGTATCGGTATCGTCAATAGAGACACCAATTGGGCGTTGATGAAACCTATCGGTTTGGCATGGATCATTACTCTTCCTGCAGCAGCGGCAATGTCTGCAATCAGTTATATTATTTTGGTCAATATTTTTTAACACGTACGCTTATTAAGGTTTTTGCTTAAATCTTATTTAACCTTATTTATAAGCACGTTTCAAATAAAAAACGCTTATCAGCATCATGCCGATAAGCGTTTTTTTTATGTCAAGTTAAGGTCTATTCGGTACCAAATTGTTTGCGTTTTTTGGCAAAGAAGCGATCTAAGCGGTCCATGGCATCTTCTAAATCATGTAGGTTTGGCAAAAATACCAAGCGGAAATGATCGGGCTTATCCCAGTTAAAGCCTGTTCCTTGCACCATTAATACATTTTCTTCAACAAGCAAATCCATCATAAATGCCATATCATCTTCGATAGGGTAAATATCAGGATCCATCTTTGGAAAGCAATAAAACGCGCCTTGTGGCATGGTACAAGAGATACCTTTGATCGCATTAAGTCGTGACACGGCCATTTCACGCTGCTTATATAAGCGCCCACGCTCTGACGTGAGCTCTTTCATGCTTTGATAGCCACCCATCGCCGTTTGGATGGCATATTGACCTTGGACGTTGGAACACAAGCGCATAGACGCTAACATGTCCAAGCCTTCGATAAAGTCAGTGGCATGGTGCTTTTTGCCAGACACCATCATCCAACCTGCGCGGAATCCCGCGATACGATGCGATTTAGATAAGCCGTTGTATGAGAGCACCAGCACATCATCAGTCAAGGTGCTCATTGGGGTGTGTACCATATCATCATAAAGAATACGATCATAAATTTCATCGGCCATGATGATTAAATCATGCGCTTTAGCGACCTCAATAATTTGTTTCAGCAATTCATCACTATAAAGTGAACCCGTTGGATTATTAGGGTTAATCACCACGATACCTTTGGTTTTAGAGGTGATTTTAGATTTAATATCTTCGATATCAGGATGCCAATTATCGTCTTCATTACAGCGATAATGTACCGCTGTGCCGCCAGCTAGGTTCGCCGCTGCCGTCCAAAGCGGGTAGTCTGGCATTGGGATAAGCACTTCGTCACCATCATTCATTAAAGCCTGCATGGTCATTACAATCAGCTCAGAAACTCCGTTGCCCAAATAGACGTCACGGACATCAACTGCCGATAGCAACCCCTTTGATTGATAGTACTGTAGGACAGCTTTACGCGCTGAAAAAATCCCTTGCGAGTCGGAATAACCGGTCGCGTCTGGTAGGTTCATCGCCACATCGCGCAAAATCTCATGCGGGGCTTCTAGACCAAAGGGGGCTGGGTTACCGACGTTCAGCTTTAATATACGTTTGCCTTCGGCTTCCATCTTATTGGCTGTTTGTAGTAGCGGACCGCGAATGTCATAGCAAACATTTTGTAATTTATCCGATTTTTTTATTGTGTTCATAGTGTGACCACTCATAGGGTTATTTTGTGAGTTTGTATCTATAGTAGGAGTTGTAGTTGTTTGATTGGCTTGGGAGTCATGTATCTCGTCAGTTTGAGCAGATGACGTATTTTGACTATTCTTATTATGAGAATGAGCGCTCTTACTCACCTCTTTATTATTACTGTCGTTTTTTAGTTCACCGCGTAACAGATAGCCTTCGCTGCAGCCTAAAATGTGTGCGAGCGTTGGCAGCCTAGATGACACAATGCCATTGGTGCCACGCTCCCAATTTGAGATAGCCCCGCGACTGACTTTTGCGCCTGCTGCGGTCATGGCTTGCGCTAATTGTTCAGCAGTCAGCCCTTTATCACGACGTAGCTGTACCAGTCTTTCGGCTTGTGAGCCTTTATTCTTGTCATCAGCCATAGTCATTCAAGCCTTTATTCAGTAGTTGGTAATCGAGAGAAGGAAAGCAGGCATTTGTTTTAATTAAGCCTTAATGCAAGATATTATTGCATTATCAGTATCAATGCAAGCTGTTTTTAAGGGTAGTGTATTTGCCAATGCAAGAATAACTTGCATTGGCAGTATTATCGCTGCCTCATTGCTGCTCTACTAGGCCGTGTCCTTATTTTAAAAATGGTAATAAAACTGAGATAAATTGTCGTTAAACAAGGAAAGTAGTGCAAATAATATCGAGATATTGATAAGCTATTTGACGATGTTTGGCAAAATTTAGCCATTTTTAGCCCATTTAGAAGATAATCGATTGAATTGAGGACACGCCCTAGATATCAAACTTCTTTCAGAAAGTTATTGTCATGGCTACATCTGTATTCATTGATATGTTAAGAAAATTTGCTGTATTTTATTTATCATAGCTTTTTCAATACCTTACGCTATCACTTGTTTATGATGGTTTTCTTGTAATGTATGCCTTGAATATTGAGTGGATAAACAATAGATAAGACCCATCGTTTTTATAAAAATATGGCGATAAAGTGTTAGTTAATAGCAGATAAAAGCTAATGCTAATGGATGAGATAATACATACCTAAATTAAGGATACATTATGCAAGACAATCAACTTAGCCAAGAAGAGATCAGCCAATTAACAGAAGCTGATTGGAAAGAGCGTTTGAGTGCTGATGAATATCACGTGATGCGTGAAAAGGGTACAGAACGCCCATTTACGGGCGTCTATAACGATGCGACTGATGACGGTATTTATCGCTGCAAAGGCTGCGGTGCGAGCTTATTTGACTCAAGCAATAAATTTGATGCCAGCTGTGGTTGGCCAAGTTTTGACCAAGGAGTTGATAACAGCGCTATCGAGGAGCATGTGGATAATTCGCTGGGCATGACGCGGACAGAAGTGACCTGTAGTAACTGCGGCGCACATTTAGGCCATGTCTTCCCTGACGGCCCAAGCGAGACGACAGGGATGCGCTATTGCATCAATTCTGTGTCTATTGATTTAGATAAATCTGAAAAGTAATTGGTAAAATAAATTGCTTAGAGTATTTTAGAATCATGGCAGGGCAGCGCGAGATGCTGCCTTGCCAGTGATTAGCATTATGAATATTTTCACTGTTATTGAAAAATGAGCACGGTTTAAAAGACTATCAAAATAATAACTTAATCGATTTAAGGACAAATGATGAGCACGATTTACGATTTTACTGCTGAGCACATGGACGGAACTGTACAAGCCTTTGCTGATTATCAAGGTAAGGTATTATTAATCGTCAATACCGCCAGCAAATGTGGGTTTACGCCGCAATTTGAAGGTTTAGAAGCAATATATCAGCAATATAAAGATCAAGGATTGGTCGTTATTGGTTTCCCTTGTAATCAATTTGGCGGGCAAGATCCAGGCAGTAATGAGGAGATTGGCGCATTTTGTCAAAAGAACTATGGTGTCAGTTTTCCAATGATGGCGAAGGTTGATGTCAATGGCAAAGACGCTCATCCTATTTTTGATTGGCTTAAAGAGCAAAAGGGTGGCGTATTAACAGACGGTATCAAATGGAATTTCACTAAGTTTTTAATTGGTAAAGATGGACAGGTCATTGACCGCTATGCGCCCACCACCAAACCAGAAGCCATAAAAATGGATATCGAACAAGCATTAGCCAGTAAATAGGGTCATGCTTGAAAATTCATTGGTTTTTTATAAAAATATAAATCCAATGAAAACATAGGCTTGTCAGATTAATAAATAAAAACCTATAAAATAGGCTAAAAAACTGAAAATACTATTTGACAGCTATGTGTAAATCTATATAATACACACCCACAGCAAGGGGACTTAATTAATTTCAATGTTGTTAGGATTTTTACTGACTTAAAGCGTGACAACTTTAAAGATTAAACTTTCTATAAAATTCTCTTTAAGGAATTTTAATTTGCGAAGCTAAAATTGCAGTGCAATTTTTTAACGCTTCTCAGGGTGATTAGCTCAGTTGGTAGAGCGTCTGCCTTACACGCAGAATGTCGGCGGTTCGAATCCGTCATCACCCACCACTCTTTTTAGCGAGTGTCTCTGTAATAAGAGAAGATGCTAAGACGACCTAAGCAGCGGTAGTTCAGTTGGTTAGAATACCGGCCTGTCACGCCGGGGGTCGCGGGTTCGAGTCCCGTCCGCTGCGCCATATTTAGTAAAAAGCTAAAACGAATTTAGACCTTTGGGTTTAAGCAAGTTTCGCCTCAAACATAACTTTGTTTGGGGTTTTTTTGTGTTTAAAATTCCTCTTACAGCCTTTATCTATAAAGGTTGACTATTTTTCTTTATCAACTCTTAGGGAATAGTCTATCTTCAATAATGTATTCTCTATAAGTTTGGTTGCATACATTCTACCTTTTGAAAATCGATGACCACCCGCTTGCTGACCACCTACTCGGTGACCAAAAAGTGACCATTCTCGATTAAACCCGCCCTATGATTCTTTTAATAACTGTACGTTAACTTGAAAGTAGTACCCATCCTTAATGGTAATACTGACTTTGCCGTTATGGGCATTGACGATCGCTTGTACGATGGCCAATCCCAGCCCTGTGCCCGAATGCTGATTATTGGATTTGTGATGACGATAAAAGCGTTCAAACAGTCTATCTGCTTCCGCTTGAGTTAGAGGCGTCTGCAAGCGATTAGTGATGGTGATGTTTAGTGATGGCTGCTGAGCCGTTTCTCTAAGGGCGTGAGCGTTATGTTTTATGAGGCTAGCAGTCTTAGAAACGGCAGTAATAGTAATGATACTGTCGCTGGCGGCGTAGTAAATCGCATTAGATATCAAGTTGGCAAACAGCCTTTGTAACAAGCTCTCATCCCCTAATACCACATCAAATGCCCCTTTTTTCTCAAAAGAGATACCGCGCTCTTCGGCTATCAGTTCAAAATAATCGATGAGCTTAATTATCAGTGAATCGGTATCGACAAGATGACGTTGTGAGTCGTAGAGACCTTTTTGAGTTTTTGCCAGCAATAGCATATTGTTAATTAGCAGGGATAGTTGCTTGAGCGTGGCGTGTTGATGATGTAGCTGCTCGACATATTCTTGATGGTCTCTAGGTTTACTGAGCATCACTTGAGTTTGGGTGCTCAACGTTGCCAGTGGTGTGCGCAGTTCGTGAGCAATGTCATCTGAAAACTGTGATAATGAGGCAAAGTTGTGTTCGAGTTTATCCATCATGGCATTATAAGCGTCAGCCAATGGTCGCAGCTCGCTTGGCATTTCAGAGACGATAATTCTATCGTCTAACTGCTCGGCGTTGATACGTGCCATTTTTTGACTGATGGTCGCTAAGGGGGCGAATCCTAGATAGACGCTAAAAGCCGCCACTGATACCAAGATAAAAGTGATTGCAATAAGTATCAGGATAAGATGGTGGTTAAACTGGGCAAGGTATTGATGATGCACATCAATCGGTAGCGCGATTAATGCCAAGCGATTAGAGTGCTCAATGACCAGCGCGCGATAATGACGATGATTAAGCTGCAAGTCAAAGGGTTGATCGCGGTGCTGCTGCCATAGTTTTTCGACCAATTGGGAGTCATTGAGTTTATCAATAAAATCCTTTGGCTGACTATTAATGACTTGTCCATTATGGTCAGTGATAATTGTTTTGACTTCATAATCTGGTCGAAAAATATCTATCACGGATGATGCTGTATTAGCGAGATGAGCAGGGTCGGAAAGGTTGTCAGAGCGCTGATCATCCGATGTCACCTCTGTCATATACTGTCGTAAATTAAACGCAGCATGAGTCAGGATCTCTGAGTCCATTTGTTCAAAATGATCATTAACCGAACGCTGTATCCATATGTACAAAAAAGCTTGAGATATCAGCACACATACCGTTAATACTAGGGTAGTGCGCCACAGTAATGACAAGCGTCGATGCTCCGATTTATATGTCATGCTATTTTACTTCAACATGATTGAGTTTAGAAACCGTATTAGCCTCATTACTCATATCAATGCTAGTTTCATTATTGACTGTAACGGCGCTATTGTCCGCTTCTAGTTTATAGCCCATACCGCGTACGGTATGAATGAGCTTATTTTCAAAGCCATCGTCGATTTTACTTCGTAAGCGTCTTATCGCCACATCAATCACATTGGTATCGCTATCAAAATTCATATCCCATACTTGTGAAGCGATGACAGAGCGGGGCAATACTTCGCCTTGATGCTCAAGTAAAAACTGCAATAGCGCAAATTCTTTGGCCGTCAATTTGATAGAACCTTTATCTCGATGCACACTACGTTTGGCGATATCCAGTTTTAAATCAGCTATTTGAAGCACTGTGCTGGCGTAATCTGCTTGATTGGCACGGCGTAGTAAGCTTTTGATTCTGACCAACAGCTCAGCGAAGGCAAAAGGTTTAGTGAGATAATCGTCACCGCCAATCTCAAAGCCTTTTATGCGGTCGCTAAGGTCATCTTTTGCGGTCAAAAATAATACAGGGGTGGTGTTACCAGCAGCGCGATAATTACTGACCAGCTCAAAACCACTGACATCAGGCAGCATCACATCCATCACCACGACAGTGAAGTCCTCAGTCATCAGAGCATGATACCCATCTAAACCTGTGGTTTTATGCTCAACGATAAAACCTGCCTCGCTTAAACCTTTTTTAATGTAGTCGCCAAGTGATAACTCATCTTCGACTAACAATACTTTCATAGCATACTCGCGCCAATTATTTAGGATGAGATCAATATAAAATGTCTCTATTGTTATCAATCATAGAGGAATACTGGTAATAAACCTATGCTCAGTCTAGAAGATGACAAAATTGTCATCTTGGCGTCATCTGACTGTCAGAGTGGTTATGCTAGTTTGGCTTCAATACATCCTAATTTTAATATTCAACACCATGAGAAGCCTCTATGATGCCTTTTACCGTTAAGTTTGTTCGAGGGTCAGCGGTCTTATTAACTGCTGCCATATTATCAGCATGTGGGCAATCTGACAGCAATGCTTCTAATGCCAGCCCCTCTACTGCCAATGCCGCTAACGCCAGCAGTGGTGAGGCAAACGCTATACAGAGTAGGCAAACAGTGACAGAGACACCAGCCAACAACCCAGACCTGCTCAAGAACGTGTCAGCCACTGTCTATAAAGATGCCAATTGTGGCTGTTGTAAAGAATGGATAGGGCACGCAGAAGATAATGGGTTAACGACAACTGCCCATGATGTTGCAGACTTGTCATTATTTAAAGAGCGTTACGGTGTGCCTGCTGAGCTGCGTTCTTGCCATACCGCCGTTACCAGTGATGGTTATGTCATCGAAGGTCATGTTCCTGCCAAGTATGTGGCTGAGTTTTTGCAAAATCCACCAAAGCAAGCGATTGGTTTGGCGGTACCGGGTATGCCCGTCGGTAGCCCTGGTATGGAATATCAAGATAAGTTTATGCCATACCAAATTATGCAAATCAATAAAGATGGCACAAACCAAGTATACGCTGAGATTGAGTCCGCAGAGCAGCAGCTATAAGTTAATACTTTAGATAGTTTTTTAAATTTCAGCTACTCATTGTAGTACTGATAGCAGCATTGATGGAGACTGACTGATGAATCATGCAGAGCAAAAACAGATGAACCCTTATGTAAAGTTCACCCTCATGATGCTGACGTCTACCGTGGTGATGTATATCATGATGTACTTCAATACTTATGAGTGGGATCATATTTATTTTAGTGAGACCAGAGCATATATGGCGCTATATATGGGCGCAGGCATGGCAGTGATTATGCTCGCCTTTATGAGCAATATGTACAAGAAAACTAAGGTCAACTTAATGATTTATGGTCTTAGTGTGCTGATGTTTGCCGTGGGTATCTGGGGCGTCAGATCTCAAGCAACCGTCGATCAAGTGGATTGGATGCAGGCTATGATACCGCATCATTCAATTGCGATCTTAACCAGCTCAAGAGCCGATATAGAAGACCCTAGAGTACAGCAACTTGCTGACGACATCATCGAAGCACAACAACGTGAAATTAAAGAGATGCAGGCACTGATCGAAGCATTAGAATAAATAGCCTTAAAACGCACTCCTCTTAGTACATAAATTAAATGATTTTTCCAACTGGTGGATCTTAGCTGATTTGCCAGTTTTTATATGAACCATAACTACCAAACGATCATAATTAAGGATCTACCATGAAAATGATAAGAAACTCACGTCTTGCCATGCTTGCAGTCAGTGTCAGTGCCGTGATGCTGCTTGGCGCTTGCCAGCCGACGAATGATGTAACAGAGGCTACAGTCAAAGACGAGGCGGCTCCTGTTCATAATGCTACAACCGACACTAGCGCGATGGATGCGCATGCAGGTCATAATATGTCAGGTGATGCGATGACGGGCATACATGGAGAGTATAGTGACTCTATGACTAAGATGCATGATGAGATGATGGCAGGCATGGCATACAATGATCCCGATGCTGCCTTTGCCCAAGGAATGCTTGGTCATCATATGGGTGCTGTTGATATGGCAGAGATTCAGCTAAAGTATGGTACGGATGCAGAAATGCGTCAGTTGGCACAAGAGATTATTGACGCTCAGAAAGCTGAAATCGAGCAAATGCAGAACTGGCTTGCCAACCATCCTGATGCTGCTGAGCCAACGTCTGATACTGAAGCCATGCAGACAGCTTATGCTAAAGGTATGGATACGATGCATAGTGAAATGATGGCAGGTATCGCTGACCCTAACCCAGATATGGCATTTGCTCGCGGTATGTTGCCGCATCATATTGGCGCAGTAGATATGGCAAAAATACAGCTAAAGTATGGCAAAAATGAAGAAATGCGTCAATTGGCACAACAAGTAATTGACGCGCAGCAGCCTGAAATTGAGCAAATGCAAAACTGGATAGCCAAGCACAATAGTTAAATAACGAGTGCTTAAGAATGGATGTATTTTAGATAAAAAGCAGTGTCTTATATTTATTAAGGTACTGCTTCTTCTACTTTACATTTCTTAATCTTCTCTAAAATTCCGCCATTGCCTGTATAAATATTCACGTCGCCACCTTTGTCTACCATAAGCCTTAAAAGGTTGAGTCTCCTAGGTACGCCATTGATATGAGTAAGACTTGCTAGGATAGTGTATCTGTGTTTAAACCACCCGAAGGTGGCTTAGTCGTAATTAATCACTCTAAACTATCTAAATCAGGCAAGTTTGATGAATTTTCAACACCAAAAGCCATTTGTCCTAAGCGTTTGAAGTCGATATGTTGAATTTCAATCAAGTCGGGTAAAAGATTGAGATGTACAAAGATATTCATCTTATCTATATTTTTGATAGAAGCATTGTCACTAATCGCAAGGGCAGGGACAAAGCCAAACATTTCATCGTATTCAAGAGCGCCAATTTTTTTAATGCAACGGTCAAATAGTGGTTTACCGTTATTGTCTTCCATCTCAATATATTTAATTTGTTGGAAAGCAAAAAATAATTCTAACTTTCTATCCTCAAGCCCAGTGGCTATATCTTTTGCGTCACCTTGTTTTAGCCTTACCCACCCGAGAGTAGGGGTGATCTCAAAAGCAAACCCTGTCTTCTCTCCCCAAACGTATAATTCACCGAAACCACTACGAGCAATGACATAGTAATTGTCTTGTTTTAGAATATCTTCACCTAACCAAATAGCTAACTCGTCCGCATAATCAGAAGGATTGACTATCCAAAACAAACCTTGCTTAAAACGGCAAAAGCCCATTTTTTCCCAATAAAAAAGAAGTTTACTAGGTAATTTTCCACGATAATATTCTAGGGTAGCCTGATCAACAGGTTGTTGCCAGTCAGGCTGACCGAATTTTTCTAAAAAATAATCAAATCCTTCATCTATAATAAAGTGACTCATTTTTCTATGAACCGCCCCGACTATATCGGAGGCTGATCTACTTGAGTCAGGCAGCGATGCCTGACAGGGTTAAATTATCATAATACCGCTTTTCAAACTCAAAGGGTGACACATATCCAATCGTGC
>NZ_JAFCTE010000015.1:0-45802 GCF_049895865.1 Psychrobacter sp. TWR1-1-1
AACAATAAAAATAACAGACTCATATCTAACCCCCTTTGCTGACGACAATAGCATGATGGCACCACCTGATCCCTTCCCGAACTCAGAAGTGAAACATCATTGCGCCAATGGTAGTGTGGGTTCGCCCATGTGAGAGTAGGTCATCGTCAGCTCTCTATTCAAAGTAAAACCCCCTGCGACTTATGTCACAGGGGGTTTTCTTTTGCCAACATTTCGGGGAAATAGCGATTTTCTTGAGCACAATGTCTATCTTACATTATTGTGTATCTTTTATTACCATATATATATTGTTGATTTTTAGCGCAGATGCTAAATTCATATAACAAAAATTATTATAACTTCAAAAAATCTAGGAGATATACTTTGATCGAAAAAGCATCTGAGCTACTTGAGAAGTTTATAAAAGCTGAATCCGAAAAGTTACAAGGCATCAAGATGCCTCATATGCCTACTTTAGGCTCTGCATATGAAGAGGTTACTAAACAAGGTATTGATAGCGAATTTACGATTCCAAAATATTTAGACCTGCGTGTTGTGTCTGGTTTCATTTCTATTGGAGATGAGATGCTGCCACAGCAAATTGATTGCATGCTCGTGCATGGAGATGGACGTAAGTATGGACTGACTGAGCAATACATTTATAATGTTGATAAAGTGCTTTGTATTTTTGAGGTTAAAAAAACTTTAAGAAAAGCTGATTTTGTAGACGCTATCCAACATCTTGATTCTATACGTACAAAGTTTGCTGAACACTTTGAATATAAACTTATAAATGAAAGTTATGAACCTGATATTACAGTTGCTGCGAAAGAGTTTTCAAAGATTACGGGAAAAATTGCACCTCAGAGATACTCTGATATACATGCTCTTTCTAAAAGTAACGCAATATTATTCTATGTGCTGGTTCAAGAGTCGTTAGCCCCTATAAGTATTATTCATGGTTATGGAGGGTATAAAACAGAACAAGGATTGCGCACTGCCTTTGTGGACATAATAGAAGAAAAAATACAGAATGAAGGTAATGGTTTAGGAATACCGAGTATCCCGACTTTAGTTACTTCAAATCAATTTTGTCTTATAAAAGCTAATGGTGTACCTTTCTCAATTATTAAAGATAAAAATGAATGGGTTGCCATTTGCTCTACACGATACAATCCTGCAAAAATGATACTTGAGATTATATGGTCAAAAATATCTATACATTTTGACTTAAAAATGCCATGGGACGATGGACTTCATATGGACAATGTTCAACCTTTATTAATAGCTGAAGCTTTTGAGGATGGAGACAAACAAGGCTGGAAATATAACTCATTAGAGTTCAAAGAAAAGCATCTTAAAAGAGAGGATAGTAACATTTGGGAGCCTGCTATTATTGGAGAGGCAGAAATTTCAGCTATACACATTATGCTTATGAATAGTGGGTATCTCATATTAGATGACGAAATGGAAGAGTTTTTAATAAGCAAGCATGGAGTTGCTATAAGTGAAGTAGTAGAGAATCTTATTTTAACAAGACTTTTTATGAATGGAGACAGCTATATCAAACCAATTAATATGAATACTCATATGTTGTTAACTGATGACGGTAAAGGTTTCGTTGCAACTGAAAGGGATAGATTTGACCTTTGGTGTTACGAAAATGAGATAGAGCCTTCTTATACAAGTCTCATACTTTTTTAATAATTTTTCTAATTATCATTACCGCTTAAAACAACTCCCCAACCTCAACATCTTCTTCAAAATCAAATCCTAACTGTTCACCTTTACGCTGTCTCATCTGCTCTATACGCAGTTTACGTCCAGAAACCAGCCTTAAAACTTCACGGCGTTGCTCTGTCGTCATATCATGCCATCGCTGGCGCTCCGTTCGACTGCGCAGGCAACCAAAGCAATAGCCTTTTTTATTGCTTTGGCAAAGACCAATACATGGATTGGCAATCTCAAACAGCTCAAACTGTTGGTTCATGGCGACTCCATTGCTATTATCGTCATTCCTTTGACTTGCATAAAACTATTATGACAATATTATTATGTCGCAAATACTGACTAATGGTGTGCCGTTTTATTGTTATTATTTTTGTTTAGCGGGTGCTATGCTTAGCGTCACTAGCCTATATAAGATAATCATAACAAAATTAATAAGTGAGATGATACGTGAACTTGATTTATATCCATGGACTGGGCAGTGATGCGAACTCTACCAAGGGAATGCTATTAGAAAAATACTGCCAGCATCATCATCCTGATATCAATGTACTGCGTCCCGATTTGAATAAATCGCCACAAGACGTGTTCGATAAACTGATAAGTCTAGTTGAGGAATGGGGCAGCGACTCAAAAGTTGTATTCGTTGGTAGCTCATTGGGTGGCTATTTTTCTACCTTGGTAAGCAATCATACAGGCTGTGCGGCTTTACTATTAAATCCTAGTACTCAGCCACATGTGACATTACAGCGCTTTGCTCATGACCTACTATTAAATAACGATAGTAATGAAGGTCAAGGCGAAGATAAATTGCCAAAGAATCAAATTCTCTATACGACCACTGGCGGTTGGGATATTACTTCTGCGGATTTGCAATGGTTTGCAGATCATCAGTTATCAGAAGTTCATTATCCTAAAAAAATTGCGGTATTTATCAAAGAAGGCGATGAGTTATTAAATCCTGAATTGTCTAAAGCCTTTTATCAAGAGCAAGGGAGTACGGTTATTTTACAAGCGGGTGGCGATCATCGGTTTAGTGACTTTGGTGAGCAGTTGCCGATGGTGATAAATATGCTACAAGATTTAGTACGAGCCTAAATTAGTTGACCACTACAAACAGGCGACATTATATGACGTGAGCGATGGACTATTAACCTTAACGTCGCTATTTTTGGTTATAATGGTTGAATAGAATTAATCAGACATGAATCGTTAAGGATGCATTTGTGAGTCAATATAATGCGCAATCGTTAGAAGTTTTAGAAGGGCTTGAGCCAGTACGTCGTCGTCCAGGTATGTATACCGATACCACCCGTCCAAACCATCTGGCGCAAGAGGTTATCGATAACTCCGTCGATGAAGCGTTGGCGGGTTATGCTAAAACCATCAAGGTGCAACTGCATAGCGATGGCTCGTTGTCAGTTGAGGATGATGGGCGCGGTATGCCGACTGATATTCATCCTGAGTTTAATCAGTCAGGGATTGAGCTGATTTTAACTCGTTTGCATGCTGGTGGGAAGTTTTCGACTTCTAATTATGAAGTGTCAGGCGGTCTGCATGGTGTGGGTATCTCTGTCGTCAATGCGTTATCAACACGTGTTGAGGTGACGGTATGGCGTGATAGTACACAGTTTGATATGGCGTTTGAAAATGGCGCACCAGTTACGCCGTTGACTGAAGCAATCAGCTCAAACAAACGCAAACGTGGTACCAGAGTACATTTTTGGGCAGATGGTCGCTTTTTTGATACGCCTAAATTTAATGTCAAGCAGCTCAAGCACAATCTAAAAGCCAAAGCAGTATTGGCCGCTGGATTGACGATTGAATTTGTCGATGATATTAATAATGAAAAGGTGGTTTGGCAGTTTACTGACGGAGTGGTCGAATATCTAAGCGAACAGTTGGATGGTTTAGAAACCTTACCTGAAGCACCGTTTTATTATAATTACGATGCAAAAGCGGGCGAACGTGCTGCTATTACCTTTGCCTTGTCTTGGTTGCCTGATGGTGGCACGCCGATTCAAGAAAGTTATGTGAACCTTATCCCTACGGCTCAGGGCGGTACGCACGTCAATGGTCTGCGCACTGGTATATTAGAGGCATTGCGTGAGTTTTGCGATATTCATAATTTGCTGCCGCGTAGTGTCAAGCTAACGGCAGAAGATGTCTGGGATGGGGTGAACTATATTCTGTCGCTTAAATTTTCTGAACCGCAGTTCTCTGGGCAAACCAAGGAGCGTCTGTCTAGTCGTGAAGCTGCTGGGGCAGTACAGGCGTTGGCAAAAGATGCCTTTAGTCTGTGGTTAAATCAGCATGCCGATATGGGTACTCAAATCGCAGAGCTGGCGATTAATAAAGCTGGACGTCGTCTCAAGTCTGCCAAAAAAGTCGCCCGTAAGAAAATCACGCAAGGTCCTGCATTGCCGGGTAAGTTGGCAGACTGTCGTGGTGATTTGCGTGATGGTGCTGAGCTGTTTTTAGTAGAAGGGGATTCTGCGGGTGGTAGCGCCAAGCAAGCACGTGACCGTCATTATCAGGCGATTTTACCGCTGCGTGGTAAGATTTTAAATACGTGGGAAGTGTCTTCTGATACGGTGTTATCGAGCCAAGAGATTCATGATATCGCTATTGCTATCGGTGTCGATCCGGCATCTGACGATTTGTCTGAGCTGCGGTATGACAAGGTATGTATCTTAGCGGATGCGGATTCTGATGGTCTGCATATCGCCACGCTCATCTGCGCTTTATTTGTGAAGCATTTCCCTGCGCTAGTGGATGCGGGTCATTTATTTGTCGCCATGCCGCCGTTATATCGAGTAGACGTGGGCAAAGAGGTGCATTATGCGTTAGATGAGCCTGAGCTTCAGCATATTTTGGCCAATGTGCCGGGCAATAAAAAAGCGCAGATTACCCGTTTTAAAGGCTTGGGTGAAATGAGTGCAGAGCAGTTACGTGAGACGACCATGAACCGTGATACTCGGCGTTTAGTTCAGCTAGATATGGATGACATGGTGTTGACTAATAGCGTGATGGATATGCTGTTGGCTAAAAAACGTGCTGCTGATCGCAAGGTTTGGCTTGAGAATAAAGGCAATTTGGCTGACATATCCTAATGGGCTCGATGGATATGTCCATCAATAGCTATATATTTATATAAGTTTATAAACCGGTAAGCTGGCAAGCAATAAAAGCCTATAAAATTCAATTTAGTTGTATAAGCTTAATGTTATTATGTAGGTATCTTTTATTATGTGGTGCCGTCATGACATCAAAGTTATTTAATCGCTCAAAAGCTGCTGCTTCTCAGTCTGTAAACTCTAAAATATTGCCCAAGCTTAGTAGAAAGCAGCTGGGTATTTTAGTTCCGAAACGCGGTAATAAAATTGCGCCAGTGATTGCCTCAGCTATGCTAAAAGCTGCGGGTTGGCGTACGGTTGGAGAGATTCCAAATATTTCACAAGCTGTAGTTTTAGCGCTGCCGCATACTTCGAATATCGACGGGGTTTATGCGATACCCAGTTTATTTGCCCTAGATTTGAAAATCAGTATTATGGGTAAGCATACGTTATTTAAAGTGCCCGTATTTGCTCAGCTATTAAGCTGGATAGGGGTGATTCCCATTGATCGTAGTGATAAAGGCTCAGTGCTGCAAGCAAGTATTGATAAGTTCAAAACAGGTAAGCCACTATTTTTGGGTTTAGCACCAGAAGGCACTCGTCAATATACTGAAACTTGGAAATCAGGTTTCTATTATTTAGCAGTGGGCGCTGGTGTACCTATTTTGCCGGTAGCGATGGATTACAAAACCAAAGAAATACGCTTTATGTCGTTGGTTTATCCTAGTGGTGATATCGAAGCGGATTTACCAAAAATTTATGCTCAGTATAAAGGGGTGATACCAAGACATCCCGAGCGCTTATCTCAACCATTACAAGATATCAATCATTCAGCTGAATAAAGTTTTAAATGAGTTATGAGTACCTGTATTATATTAAGACCCCCTGACTGATTAATGTCAGGGGGTCTTTTGTTTGCGGTGATGAGTTTTAAAAATGGCTAAAAAACTAAGCATGGATTTAGCTGTTGAACGTACTCACCCCGCCATCGACAGGTAAATTCATACCAGTAATGATGGCAGCATCATCACTGGCTAAAAACATCACAGCGGCGGTTACATCAAACGGTGTCGCTGTCTTCCCTAGTGGAGAGTGGGTAATAAATGGATTTGGACTGATATCCGTTGCCACCAATCCAGCAGATACGGCATTAATACGTACATTATTTGGTATATTCTCTAATGCCAGCTTCTTTGTAATATCAGTCAAATCCCTTTGCCTAGCTTTATAGGTCTCTATATTCCAGTCTGCTGATATCTCCGTTAGCGTTGACACATTAACGATATTGCCTTGTGTTTTTATCAGTTCTGGAATAACTGACTGATGAATGCCGACCGCAGTATCTATATTGACCATCACATCAATATGTTTATATTTATCGCGTACATGCTCTATTAATCTTGCCGTTTGGGTCAGATCATTAATATCACTGGTTACGGTAAGGTGATTACCTGTATTGATCCATGTATGATCCTGTGGCAGCTCCTCGTAGATGTATTCTAAAATATCGTTATTAATACCAACGATAATACAATTCGCCCCTTCTTGTGCAAATCTAAGCGCCGTTGCACGACCAATATCAGAATCTGCACCTGTTATAATGACAGTTTTTTCTTTAAAGCGCTTCATAACGTTCAATCCTTTTTATTATATGATGGTCATTAAATAATTTTAATAAATGTCTCTAAAAAATGTAATCAAAGGCAGCCCATAAGCGATAAGTTTGACTGCAAATCATGCTACTTTGCTATTATCATAACAACTCATTGCCCTGAAAGCGACTGCATTTAATAAGGCTTATTTTGTTAAGTTTTTCGTTGGTAGCCTGTCGTTATACCAAAAGAATTTGCGAATATTCAACATGCTCTAGTGTTATGCTCATCAATAGCAACTTACCATACAACGTGTCCATTCGATAATAAAAGGTTAACACTGTGTCTGACTCATCTATTACCCTATCTGATAATGATTGTCTTGTTAATGAGTTGACCTGCTATTTGCAGAAAGATGCTGTAGATATTGCTTTGGCCAATATGCAGCATCTTGAGCATAAATATGACGCGTGTTACCGTGCTCAGCAATATCACTATCAATTGCCAATGGGTAACCTCTCATTACTTGAACTCATATTGTATTTGCCTGCTAAAAGTAGTCTGGTCGATATTAAAGCTGCGCGTATGACGGTAGTAAAGGTCGCGCTCATATGGCACAAGACATATCTTACTCAGCATAAAAATAACGACAACATTAGCCATAATATTTTAGTTTTTGATATTCAGCGCACCGATAAAGTTGAAGAAATCAATAAAATTAAGATAAATAACCAGCAACGACAATCCCTAAAACGGCTCATTCATGGCTTTGGTGTCCGCTATTTTATGGAAGATTTGGTGGTGGATATGAGCGACAGTATGCAGCAGCTACAAGTTTTTAGCTGGCATGACTGGCAGGCGATATTAGCAAGCCTACAAGCACCATGCGAGTTATGGCGATTTTTGCATTATCGTTTAGGGCAATTACAGTATTCAGCCAGTAATCATGTCATTAGCTTTGAATCAGAAGCAGATCTAGTCACTCAGTTTTTACATAGCCCAACTTTATTTACGGACGCTATCGCAGTAGATAATGCACTCATCAAGTACGAGGTGCAAGATGAGCCCAATCCTGCATTAGTCGCTATGACACTTGCCTACAAAAACAAAAGCACGACTGCGCAGATGTATCATCAGCATATGGCGCAAGCGGCAGCTCTGTGGTCGCAGTTAAGCACCCAAATGATAGAGATGCTCGATGCAGAAGTACTAGACAATGCTGATAAAGAGACACTAGGAACAAAACGCTGTTATTGGCAACAGCAGTTATTGGATGAGTCTTTATTTTCACGCCATGAGCTGGTTCGAACTCTATATAGGCATCCTAAACAAGCACATGGTCTGCAAAAAGAAGGTTATGTCGTCCATCAGCACTCTTATGAGAGCTTGGGAAGGCATTATGTATTAATATTTTATGGGCAAGATGTTGAGAGCCAGCACAGTAAACAGGCTATTCAGCCAAACTTAGCAAGGATTGCACAGGATGTTGCGAGCCGCCTGCCAATAGCCGAGCTGCATCATGTGATTGTATTGGGCATTGATTTTATTGACGAGTCTAATGACACCTTTATTGATATAGATTTATGGATTCAACCCGTTGATCCGATGACCCAGCGTGAGCGGCAGCTGACCAAACAATTACAGCGCTTAAACCAACAGCATAAACAGCAAACAGCAAATAATTTATCAGCAAGTAAAAATGAGCCAATGCGAATGCAATTAAATTTGAATATACCTGCACGGAAGACCAAGTCCTGAATATGATTTTGTAGCGATGTTTTGTAGAAAATAAATTTACGCCATAAAAAAAGACAGCCTAGGCTGTCTTTTTTTATTCAAAATATATCGTTAACGATGACTTATTTTAAGTCGTTATTATCAATATCAGTAAAGCCTTTATTACTTGGCGCTAGATCTGAACCAGTGTCGATATCGTCATCACTTGTTTCAACGTGAGTAATATCTACATGACCCGTACTAAGATTGTTGGTATCGCCAGTGCTAGTAGGGAAGTCACTAGTCATTGTACCTGAAGCAGCAGGAGTGTTCTCTCGAACTGAGTCAGCAACTTTTTCTTGTGTACTTGAGCTAGCATGAAGAGCAGATTTCGCTTTAGCTTCTTCACGTTCTTTGTCCATTTTATCCTGCATTTTACGTAGGAAACGTGCAGCAGCTTCTTGACCACCAAGACCAAATGAAAGGGCAAAGGCTACCGCTACGGCACCTAGCGTTAGACCAAATGCTAGGTTAACGATAGAGTCAGCAATACCCATCGCTTTTAGACCCATGGCAAGTACTAAACCCATTATTAGTACACGGACGATATTTGCTAGGAATTGTGAGCCTTGCTCAGAACGCTCAACGACACCTGCAATGATATTGGCAAGCCAAAAGCCAATAAATAGGATAATTGCGCCCAAGATAATATTGGCACCAAACGCAATAAACATGGCGATAATGGCAGAGATAGGCTCAAAACCTAGCAAGTCAGCGGCGGCAATTGAGGCAAATAACATCGCAAAGAAGATAATCGCATAACCAACAAGGTCAGAGACTCTCTTATCGCCCATCGTTTCTTGTAAGCCAACTTTCGCAGGCAATTGATTAATCTCAGTGTTTTCGATCAAACCTTTGATGATATTGGCAACCATACGTACCACATAGAAGGTCACGACTAAAATCGCAACCGCCATAAAGATGTTTGGCAATGCTTCCATGATTTTGTTCAGCATGTTTGTCGCAGGACGAGCAATCACTTCAATTTTTAATGCGTTTAATGCAGCAATAATAGTTGGAATGATCACTACTAAAAATGCCAATGAACCAGCGATATTAGGCAAACTGTTTTTTTCGCTTAAGCCTGCTTTTGTAGCCAATTCTTGAACATTAAAAGTAGAAACAAGGTTGGTCACAATGCCGCGTACCACTTTGGCAATGATATAACCGACGACAAAGACGACACCTGCAATGAGGATGTTAGGGATAAAGCTAAAGATTTTATCAACCATATTAGTCAATGGAGCAAATAAACCATCAAGCTCTAATTTACCCAATACCATCGTCAAAACAACCAACAAGATGAACCAATAAACCATATCGGCAATCGTGCTGCTCATCGGTTTTACACCTGCCTGAGCACTTAAACGCTCATCCATTGACGTTTTCGCCAATGCCGCGTTGATAGCTGTGCGTGCAACAGTAGCCAAGACCCAACCAATAATACCCACAGCGATAGCGCCGATAAGATTAGGGATAAAGGCTAGGACTTGATTGACCATATTTGCAAACGGTGTCGAGATTGAGTTCAAATTCAATTGATTCAGCGCCCCAGAAATCGCGATGATAAAGATGAACCAAAATACAATCTTAGAGATAATACCTTCTAAATCGTAGGTCTTACCCGTTGAAGAGTTCATGCGTTGGTTCAGATTGACTCTAGATAATACATTACGAACCAGTGCCGCGATACCCAGTGCCACTAGCCAACCAATAATAAATATTAAAATAGCACCAATAATAGAGCCGATAGGCCCACCAAGATAACCGTTAAAAGATGTGTACATTGGATTCATCTTATCCTCCTTTAATCATCATACGAAAGCCACTCAACAATATCATCAGTACAGCTAGTGTTGAGCGAAACCAATACATAGATGGTTATAATTAATAGTATTTTTAAAATAAGTTATGCGGTGATATTATAATTTTTGAGTAGGTAACCTTATCAAAAAACCTTATCAAAAAACGTTGGTTTCCCTCGTGTTAATTGCTCTACTGCCAATGTTAATCATCCATGATAAAGACGTACACTCGGTTACTTATCACCTTAACTAACTTAGCTTAGCTGATGTATTAGTAGATTTAAAGATAGAAAGCTTAACGTGTTACTGTATTTGTGTGATAACTTGTTATTATGATGAGAAATATTAACATAGACTGTACATTCGCCCGATAATTTGACGGCAAACATGGTTCCTAAAACTAAGATTTGTTATTATAGGAACATGTGACATCTCGCCACTATCCTTACAATTTGAGAGTACTTTATGAAAAAAATCACTACTTTAAGCGTTGGTGCACTTGCTAGTGCTATGTTGTTGGTAACAGGCTGTAGCACAAATAACGGTAACCAAGAGACAGCTGCTAAAAGCGTTTCAATCACCGAGCAAAGCTCAGCAAATGAAAAAGTAGGTTATAGCTTAGGCTTCATGATGGCTGAAGGTAACAAAGAAGCGGTCGGTGACCTGAATCTTGATACCTTTGAAAAAGGCTTCCGTGATGGTTATGAAGGCAACGAATCAGCATTGACTCAAGAACAAATGCAGGAAGTGTTGACGACTTATCAAAAAGAGCAAGAAGAAAAGTTCGTTAAAGACATGGAAACAAAAGCTGAAGAAAACAAAACTAAAGGCGCTGCATTCTTAGCAGAAAACGCTAAAAAAGAAGGCGTCAAAGAAACGGCTTCTGGCTTACAGTACAAAGTCATCACCGCAGGTACGGGTAAATCACCAAAATCGACTGACGTGGTTGAAGTAAACTACGAAGGTAAGTTAATCGATGGTACGGTATTTGATAGCTCTTATGAGCGCGGTGAGCCAATTGAGTTTCCATTGAACCAAGTCATCGCTGGCTGGACAGAAGGTCTACAGCTGATGAAAGAGGGCGGTAAATACGAGTTTTATATCCCATCAGATATTGCTTATGGCGAAGCGGGTAACGCAGGTATCGAGCCTAACAGCACGCTTATCTTTACGGTTGAGCTGTTAAAAGTAAAATAATACTTAGTACACACCCTAGTGAACAGTGTTAAAAAATAAAGTCATAAAAAAGCCCTCATAATATTATGAGGGCTTTTTTATGATTAGAAATTGAGGATCTAAAGAGTTTTTTGAAAGACTTTAGAATTACGACCGTTATGGTATTTTTCTTGACGCGATGCAGGTAGCGCGCTGGCCTCGACTTCGGCAAAGCCTTGTTCGACGAACCAATGTGCCGTCCGTGTCGTTAATACAAACAACTTGTGCAGACCATGACTGCGCGCTTGTTGCTCTAAAAATGCCAGTAAGTCCGCACCGCGACTACCGCTACGATAATCGGGATGTACGGCGACACAGGCAACTTCTGCTGATTCTGTATCCAATGGATATAGCGCTGCGCAGCCCAAAATCATACCATCACGCTCAATGACACTATAACTATCAATCTCTTGCTCTAAGCGTTCGCGTGAGCGGCTGACTAATATGCCTTGCTCTTCTAGCGGTGATAACAGCTCAATCAGTCCGACCACATCGTCAATATTGGCACGACGAATCTCTTCGTAAGGGTCATGGCTGATAAGAGTACCAGAGCCATCGCGAGTGAATAACTCTTCTAATAAGGCACCGTCTTTGGCATACGAGATAATATGGGTGCGATGGACGCCTTGGCGGCAAGCCAAACTGGCGCAATTTAAGAAATAATTGATCTCGCAATTTAAATCACGATCACGTAAGAAACGATCGACTTCATTGGGAATCATCTCCCTTAGTAAGCGATAATCGTCATTGATGCCTGCTTCTTCGCCCAAGAAGATAAGCTTATCAGCACCCAGTGCCACAGCCGCACTGAGCGCCACGTCTTCAGCTAGCAAATTAAAGACTTCACCAGTCGCTGAATAACCCATTGAGCCTAAAATCACAATATGGTCGTGTAGCAGGTTATTTTTGATGGCTTCAACATCGATAGAGCGCACTTCGCCAGTCATTTGGTAGTCGATACCATCACGAATACCGTAAGGACGTGCGGTCACAAAATTGCCTGAAATGGCATCGATGCGTGAACCATACATAGGTGAATTAGCCAGTCCCATCGACAGCTGCGCTTCGAGTTGCAGGCGAATAGCGCCTACCGCTTGTAAAATAGCAGGCATCGCCACGCGCGGTGTAATTCGAATGTCTTGATGCAGTGGGGAGGTAATGTTGGCATCTTTTAAGTTCTTTTCGATTTGCGGTCGCGCTCCATGTACCAATACCAGCTTGATACCTAAGCTATGCAGTAGCGCAAAATCATGAATAAGGGTGCTAAAATTTGGATGATTGACCGCCTCACCACCAAACATAATCACGAACGTTTTGCCGCGATGGGTATTGATGTAGGGGGCAGAGTTACGGAACCAATGGACGTATTCAGGGTTGATTTGGGGCATGGCGCTAGTAGTCATAATAAGGGCAATAGTAGTGAGAATAAGAAAAGGGGCGTAGCAAAAAATGCCTATCGCTAAAGAATTACCATAGCAAAAAACGCCGTTATGAGCTATCTTTTATTTCAGTAGTATCAATCAATTTTTATCACTGATCGAGGATATACACAACCTCAACACGGGGTTAGTGTACGTACAAACACTTTTTGCTATGCTAAGCGCTATTGCTTTACAGGCGATGAACGAAGATAATCAATAAAAATAAAAACTTTATACGATAAGCTTACCAGCTATGACAAGATAGACGCTAGCAGCATAGACGCCAGCAGCGCTTGCCATTAGCTGTCACTACAATCAGCAGCGATACTAGGTCTGCCAATACTATAATAGTCGACCATTTATAATGAGTTATGTTTCTTATAACATGTTTCTTATAAGTATGTATGTTCCGTCTAAATTGCGCTGCCTATCAACGATTCAATATACACCAAAAGTTATTCAATTTTTACCAGCTGCGTTTTACCGACATATTAACCAGGGATAATGAAAACCATGAAAAAAAGTAACCAATTTGCTAGCCCATTTAGTGCTTGGAGCGGACATCGCTTATTCCACGTTGTGGCTGGTACGCTCATCGGTGCGATGGTAGTGACGCAAGCCTCGGCAATGCTACCGACGCCAGAACAAGCCGTTGATAGTTCGGCAGCTGTACAGACCAATGCTACTAAAAGCAGCAACTCGAGTGCACAGGCCGTCAATAGTAAGATTACCGCGTCATTGATTAGCGTTGATGCAAACGGTCAAGAGGTTTTGGCTCCGGTGAATGCTAGTACGCGCCTACAATCAGGTAATGTCTTAGAGTACCAAGGCTATTTTACCAATACCAATGCAGATCGCGTCCGTAAAATGACTGTGACGATGAGTATCCCTGAGCAGGTAGAATTATTGCGTACAGTATCACCTGAATTTCCATACGGCAGTGCTGACGGCAATACTTTTGCCCGTATGCCATTACGTGGAAAAGTGGATAACCAACTGCAAGAAATTCCATTAAAGTATTATAAAGCGGTACGCTGGGATTTAGAGGGTGTTGGTCTTAATGACACTGTAGTGGTTAAATACCGTGCACGTGTGAAATAAGCCAGTCATTTAATATTAAATACTTTATCAGTGTGATTTATTTAATACTGGCTTAATATTCGTTTAATCACAAAAAGCATCACGGCTCGTTGCTGTGGTGCTTTTTTGTGGGTTGTTAACAAGAAATTTTGGTATGCTGTTGCAAAGCGCTTAAAGCGTCGCGTATTTTCGGCTAGATTTTTCTTTGATTAATTGCTTGATGGCAGCCATCTGTGCGGTAGTGGATTGCGAGCCTGCAGCTATGAGAGCACGGCGCTGGCTGGTATCTAGTGAGCTGATATGACTGACCGCAGGCGTAATCAGCACATCAGCACGATCTCGTTCACGCTGCATCGATGAGGCACGATTGGCGCTTGGCGGGGCTACGATATTACTCTCCAAAAATCCCCAAAAATTGCTTAATCCGTTGAGGTTTAATTTTTTATCTAGTGTAGAAACACCGCTAGGATTGTTAATGCCAGTATCTGTCACATCAACGGCAATAACAATATCAGCGCCCAAATCACGGGCGCTATCGACAGGTACTAGGCTGACCACGCCACCATCGATATATTTTTTACCGACCTTTTCGGGAATACGTGGCGCAATAAAAATATTTGGTACGCTACAGGATGCCTGAACGGCAAGCCCCGCATCACCAGTGGTAAAAATGGCTTTTTTCAAAGTATGCTTCTCCGCCGCGACTGCTGCAAAGCGGATGGGGAAATCCTCTATTGATCGTCCATCGACTTTATCGTTGATAAAGTTCTTGAGTTTGATACCCTCGATGACACCTTGATTGGATAACACAAAATCTGTCAATTCGCTATCTGTAGTGGTCAGTGCCAGTTGCTCAAGTTGTAATGGTGTGTAGCCGCTGGCATATAGGCCACCAACCAAGCTGCCGACGCTGGTGCCAACAATGAGCGTTGGTTTGATACCATTTGCTTCTAGTGCTTTAATCACCCCAACATGGGCGAAGCCTTTGGCACCGCCGCCGCCCAATACTAACGCCACATTAAGTGGCGCTATTTCAGGTGCTTCAGGTAACGGCTGCGCTGGCGTTAGAGCGCTACAAGCGCTGATAGATAATCCAAGTACGGCAATTAAGCTGGTGCATAGCACTCTCATACTATGTCGCACTCTTAGACTATGAAGAGGTTGTCGGTACTGGGCAGGAGGGAACATAAAAACACCTTATAAAATGACCATAATACGGAAAATAAAACATCAGTTATTGATATGATACAAATGAGCCGTTTGACTTTCAGGCTTTTTGACGCAGTATTACTAAATAGCTGAGCATAAGCAATTGTATTGTCAGCTATAATGAAATGAGTCGGTGTTTTGATGTGTCCTGTTGATGACAGCTGTTTTATAAAAAATATCATCATCTACGGTATATTGAAAATACTTGAATGAGTATATGAAAACTAAAAATAATATCGTTAGGATCTTTGATGTCAGTATCAGTGAACGCTTCTTTAACCAGCCCAACAGACCATATAAGGTCTGAGCTGCCACTCTCAGCGCTAGATATGCCAGTGACGGCACTGGCGGGTGTGGGATTAAAAGTCGCAGAACAGTTGGCGCAATTGAATATTAAACGAATATTTGATTTATTGCTGCATTTGCCACGTGATTATGAAGATCGTAGCCGATTGCTGTCCATAGCAGAGGTGGGGCACGGGCAGTCTGCGTTAATTACTGGGCGTGTGGTGCACGTCGATACCAAGCGCAGCGGTATGACGGTCGTGGTAGATGATGATACGGGCACCATATCGCTACGGTTTTTTAAGGTTTATCGTGGCCTTGCACAAACCATGAGCTTAGGGACGCAGCTGCAATTATTTGGCGAAGTAAAGGTGAGTCGTTATGGTAAGCAAATCCACCATCCTGAATATCAAATTATCAGTAGTAATGAGACGGTAGTAAATACCGGTTTGCAGCCCATTTATCCAAGTGTTAAAGGTTTGCATCAAAATAAGCTGCGTACCTTAATTAAGCTGGCATTACAGACGGTTCGCAGTGAAGGCTTACCGATGACGCTGTTTACTCCTACAGACTTTGCAGTCGTGGCTGACTTGCCATTAGCACCTTTTGAACCGACGAAGACAGTAGTAACAGAGGCAGAGTATCCAGAAGATATATTTTCGACACTGGCGCGTAGTATGCCAGATAATACGATTGCTCATAGCGTTAGTAGTGTCAATAAAGCCAATGTCTATGATGCCAATAATAATACAAACAGTGATATCCATACAGTCGCTAATAGAACAGTTAATAACAACGTCTATAATCTGACGATATTTGAAGCCTTAGTATTACTGCATACGCCGCCGACTTATACCGACGCAGGACGACAATATCAGCTACTCACCCAGTTAAGTGCCCGTACTCATGCGGCATGCCAGCGTTTGATTATTGAAGAATTAACCGCCCATCAGCTCAGCTTGTTATATCGTCGTCAGCAACTGCATCAGCATAAAGCACCCAAATGTGCTACACAAAGTCCGATTACCGATAAGCTATTTGCCACATTATCATTTGATCTCACTAGCGCCCAGCAACGAGTCATGAAAGATATTACGGCTGATATGGCAACGTCCATCCCAATGCTGCGGTTGGTGCAAGGTGATGTGGGCGCGGGCAAGACTCTGGTCGCAGCGGGTGCAGCGGGTTATGCGCTTGATAGTGGCTGGCAGGTGGCGGTCATGGCACCCACGGAGATTTTGGCAGAGCAACATTTGGTCAATTTCAAACAATGGTTTGAGCCGTTAGGTATCGGTGTTGGCTGGCTTGCTGGTAAACAAACGGCGAAGCAGCGCCGCGAAGCGTTGGAAGCCGTCGCAGAAAACACGGTGCAAATCGTGGTCGGTACTCATGCACTGTTTCAAGAGCAGGTGCAGTTTGCCAAATTGGGCTTAGTTATTATCGATGAACAGCATCGCTTTGGTGTTGAGCAGCGTATGGCACTGACCAATAAAGGGGTGGCGAATAGCACACCACATCAGCTGATTATGACCGCTACCCCGATTCCGCGCACGCTCGCGATGAGCGTTTACGGTGATATGGATACCTCGATTATTGATGAATTGCCACCGGGGCGTACGCCAATTACTACGGTGACCATTGACCGTAATCGACGCGATGAAGTCATTGAGCGGATTGCGGTTAATTGTGAAGCGGGTAGGCAAGCGTACTGGGTTTGCTCGTTGGTCGAAGCGTCTAGTGTGCTGGATGCGCAAGCTGCTGAAGCCACTTATGAGGATTTAAATGAGCGCTTGAATATTCGCATTGGTCTTGTCCATGGCAAGATGAAATCCGTTGATAAACAAGCTATCATGCAAGCATTTAAAGCTGGCAATTTGGATTTGTTGATTGCCACAACGGTCATTGAAGTTGGGGTCGACGTACCTAATGCATCGTTAATGGTCATCGAAAATGCCGAACGATTAGGTCTATCGCAATTACATCAGCTGCGCGGGCGAGTCGGGCGTGGCTCAACCAAAAGCTATTGCGTACTGTTATACCAAAAGCCATTATCAGAGACAGGTACAGAGCGCTTAAATGTCCTGCGTGATAGCACTGATGGTTTTGTCATTGCGCAAAAAGATTTGGAACTGCGTGGTCCCGGTGAGTTATTAGGCAAACGTCAAACGGGTAATGTTGGTTATTATTTGGCTGATCTGATACGTGACGAGCAGCTTTTTGCCATTGCTCAGCGTTTAGCCAAACATCTAATTGCAGATCCTACGCGCAAGGCAGATGTCAGCCAACTGATTCACCGCTGGATGCCTGAGGCGAGTCGTTATACCAATGCCTAGGGCGTGTTCTCAATTCAATCGACTATCGTCTAAATGGGCTGAAAATGGCTAAATTAATAGCAAAAAAGAGGACAGCCAACGCTATCCTCTTCTGTTTTTTGACGTAGAGCCATCATCTCGAAAAGCTATTTGGCTTTTTTCGACTTTTTCAATGACTTCTTAAGATCTTTGAGGTCTTTCTTTTTCTGCTTAATCTTTGCTTTGGTGTCTTTAATTTCTTGTTTAAGCTTCTTTACGTCTGATTTATTAGCCATGATGGATTCCTTTATTAGTAGAGTTATCTTAATAATGACAAATTACCCCATAAATACAAGTCTAAACTGTAGGGCGTATGTATCATTAATTTTTACGAGTGATTGTTCCAACTATAATGGTCGCATCTTAATGCATTCAATATGACAGCATATTTTTTCATTGGCTGAATAAGTTTTAAGCAAGGGATTTTGGTGAAGAAGACTTATGCAATGAACTGGGAATGAGCTAGGAATAGGCTGTCTTTTGTCTTTACTTATCGTTCACTTTATAATCTTTGCTACTAATAATCTTTATTAAGTTCAATGTCTTACTACGTCTTGATTATTATATCTTGATTACTATCAACAATTGACTATGTAGATACTTAACATAATTGACCCAATGACGAGATAGTCTACAATGATAAAAGACTATTTTGATAAGCTCTGCCTGTATCATTTTGTTTCCCTTATACTTTTTACGGCGTTAGTACCGTGCTTATTTATAGAGACCGACTATGAGTGATTTTGAACACCCTAATAATAAGCAAGCACCGACTAGCGAGCAAGAAACCAACATTGAGCCACCTCAACCATCTGAGCTACCACCGTATCGCCAGTCTGATAATTTGTCTAAAAAAACCGCTTCAAAACTACCATTATGGTTGTTACCCGTATTGGCAGCCGTGCTTATCATTGGTGTGCTACTTGGAAAGTATTGGGACGGTAGTGATAAAGCCGCGACCGATGAATCACCAGCTTCTAGTCGTACTTCAAGTGATGGTGCCACTGCAAGCGCTACGAGCACTGAGCAGGCGGTATTATCAGTAGAAACGGTCAGCCCAAGCCAAGATGATATTGGTAACACACTCAGTGCTGATGGCACCATTGATGCCAAAGATACGGCGAATGTCAGTGCTAAAGTCAATGGCGTGGCTATCGAGAGTATAGTGGTTGAAGAAGGTGATCGCGTCAAAGCGGGTCAAGTATTGGCGATATTTGACACCGATGCTATGGAGCAGCAAGTCTTGCAAGCAGAGGCAGATGTTGCCGAAGCAGAAGCGACGCTTGCCAATGCCAGCGCTGATGCTGCCCGTGTATTGCCACTGCTTGATATTGATGCGATTAGCAAACAAGAAGCCGATCGCTATCGCACTGCAAAGCTTCAAGCACAGGCTGCGCTACAAGCCTCCAAAGCGCGTCTGAGCACTCAGCGCTTGAGTGTAGATAATGCAACAGTGGTCGCACCAGTCAGCGGTGTCATCAGCGAGAAAATGGCGGAGGTCGGTATGGTTGCTGGTGGCGAGCCATTATTTACTATCATTAAAGGTGGTATTTTGGAATGGCGTGCAGATATTGATCCCAAGCTCGTCGGTGAAGTCAGTGTCGGGACGCCAGTACGGGTGAGCTTACCAGATGGTGATACGGTAATGGGGAAAGTGAGCCGCATAGCACCAACGGCGGACAACAACCGGCAGATTACTATTTATGCGAGCTTGGCGGCCAATGCAAAAGTACGGGCAGGTATGTATCAAACGGGTGAGTTCCTATTAGGCAGTGCCAGTACGCAAACGGTACCCAATAGCGCTATCGTCAGCAACGATGGCTATGATTATGTGATGCTAGTAACCAATGTGACGACTCAAGATGGTCAGACCATGGGTCGTATCAAGCAACAACGAGTGACATTGGGCGAGCGACTTGGCGAAAATGTGGCAGTGCTAGAGCCATTGCCTAGTGACAGTCAAATTGTCAAACAAGGCGGCAGCTTTTTAAATGATGGAGATTTGGTGCGTATCGTTGATGGTGTTAGCCAAACGAGTACAGCAGCGCAGGCACAACCATGAGTTTAAATGTTTCTGCTTACTCGATAAAAAATCCTTTAGTCGCCATTTTGCTATTCATATTACTGACGTTAGGCGGTATTTATGGCTTTATGAAAATGAAGGTACAGCAGTTTCCCGATATTGACCTACCTGCAGTTGTGGTCACGGTAACTTTACCGGGCGCCGCGCCATCACAGCTCGAAAACGACATCGCAAAAAAGATAGAAAATAAGCTCACCAGTATTGAGGGCATCAAGCATATTCGCACCACGTTACAAACGGGTGCTGCCACCATGGTCACAGAGTTTGTGTTAGAAAAGGATATTCAGGAAGCGGTCGATGATGTGCGCTCGGCAGTAGGCGAGGTACGCGGCGATTTGCCTGCCGCTGCCAATGACCCTATTATTACTAAAGTTTCAACCGCAGGATTCCCCGTTGTCACTTATTCTGTGGCTTCTGAAAACATGAATGTGGAAGACTTGTCTTGGTTCGTCGATGATACGGTCACCAAGCGTCTTTCTGATATACCGGGTGTCAGTACGGTTAGCCGTATTGGTGGTTTGCAGCGTGAGATTACCGTCGCAGCTGACCCGATTACCTTGAGTGGTCTTAAGCTCTCTATCACACAACTATCCAATCAAATCACGGGTATTCAGCAGGACAGCTCTGGTGGTGAAGCAGAAGTGGGCAAAACCACCCAGACGATTCGTGTCCTTGGTGCGGTGGAGCGGGCAAGTGAGCTCAATGATTTACAAGTGGCAATCCCAGTAGGCGGCACGCAAGCGCTTGGACGTATGGCACAAATCACAGATGGCGCGGCTGACCCAAGCTCTATTGCTAAGCTTGACGGGCAAACGGTGGTGGCATTTAACATCACCCGCTCGCGTGGTGCCAGTGAAGTCGAGGTCATGGAGCTGGTTGATGCAGAGCTTGCCAAGCTGTCAGCCGATGTAGATAACATCACGATTGAAAAGGTCTATGATCGGGCAACGCCGATTGCGGAAGATTATCAAGCCTCATTACGGATGCTGATCGAAGGTGGTCTGTTAGCAGTCGTCGTCGTATTTTTATTTTTGCGCAATATTCGGGCGACTATAGTTGCTGCTGTCGCCTTGCCATTATCAGTGATTCCCACATTTTTAGGTATGTACTTATTTGGCTTTAGCCTCAATATTATATCTTTATTGGCATTGTCGTTAGTGATCGGTGTATTGGTTGATGATGCGATCGTCGAGGTCGAAAATATCATACGGCATTTACGCATGGGCAAGACACCGTATGAAGCGGCGATGGAAGCGGCTGACGAGATTGGCTTGGCGGTAGTCGCCACCACCTTTACTTTGATTGCCGTGTTTTTACCCACCGCCTTTATGGGCGGTATCGTTGGACAGTTTTTCCGTCAGTTTGGCTGGACGGCTGCATTATCGATTTTTGCGTCTTTGATGGTCGCGCGTCTTATCACACCGATGATGGCAGCGTATATATTGCGACCAGAGAAAAAACACGTTGAGAAGCAAAGCGCGCTGATGGGTTGGTATCTCAAAATAGTGGCATGGACACTGCATCATCGCTGGCTGACGATGGGTGCAACTTTAGTGTTATTCGTGGCGTCACTGATGCTTGTCAAATTACTACCAACATCGTTTATTCCTGATAATGACATTGACCAAACTCGTGTGGCGATTGAGTTGACACCTGACGTTGCACTGGAAGACACAGAGCGCGTTGCTGCGCTGGCAAGTGAGCGTATTTTAGCAATGCCTGAAGTCACCAATATTTTTACCTCAGTCGGTGAGGCTCAGGCTAGCATGGACTCAAACTCTAGTGGTGGCAAAGCCGAAAATATAGCAGGTCTAGACATCGTGCTAGCACCACGTGCAGAGCGCGGCTCTAAGCAAGAGATTGAACGTCAAATAAGTAGTTTGTTGGCAGAAGTGCCAGGTGCGCGCTTTACCGTCGGTTTGTCGAGTGGTGGAGAGAGTGGTTACAACTTCTCTATGACCAGTACCAATCCGCAATTGCTTGAACAAACCGCTCAGCAAATTATGTCAGAGATTCGAGGGCTGCCCAGTGCTGGCTCCGTGACCAGTGACCGCAGTTTGCCGCGTCAAGAGTTAACGGTGACGCCAGACAGACTGGCGATGGCGGATAAAGGCGTGACCACGCAAGACATCGCTACGACGTTACGAGTGGCGACGGTGGGTGACTATGAGCAACGTTTATCCAAGCTCAATTTGGATACGCGGCAGATTCCTATCGTCATTCGTCTACCAGATGTTGCCAAACAAAATGTCAGTCAATTAGAAGGTCTATATGTACCGAGCTCGTTACCCGCAGGACAGGGTGTACGTGTGGGTGAAGTCGCGTCATTAGACTTTGGCACTGGGCCGGCGCAGATTAGCAGGCTCGATCGGGAACGCGCCATCAGTATCACGGTGCAACCTGCGAGTGGTGAGCTTGGAGATTTGGTGCAAGCGGTTAAATCAGTACCTGCCATGCAACAACTACCGCCTTCCATTACCATTATTGACCAAGGTCAAGCAGAAAACATGGCTGAGCTATTTAGCGGTTTTGTGATTGCGATGTCGGTCGGTGTGGTTTGTATTTTAGGCGTACTTATTCTATTGTTTGGGCGTATATTGCAGCCTTTTACCATTTTGATGGCATTGCCTTTATCGATAGGTGGCGCTTTTGTAGGCTTGGTTATTACCAATAGCAGTCTTTCTATGCCATCGATGATCGGCTTTATTATGCTAATGGGTATTGCCACCAAAAACTCTATCCTATTGGTCGATTATGCACTTATTGCACAGCGTCGAGGTTTGGCGCGTTTTGAGGCTATTATCGATGCTTGCCGCAAGCGGGCGCGTCCTATTATTATGACCACCATTGCGATGGGAGCGGGGATGTTGCCCTTAGTCTTCGGTTGGGGTGATGCCGATCCAACCTTCCGTCGTCCGATGGCCGCTGCGGTATTGGGTGGTCTGGTGACTTCGACGTTATTAAGCCTTGTGGTGATTCCCGTGGTTTATACTTTGATGGATGACTTGTCAGGATGGTTTGCTAAATGGCTCGTACCTAGTGGCAAAGAGCAGACAACGACAGATGGTAAAGTATGATTTAATGGATTTATTTGATCATACCTATGACATAGCGTTAGCAGTGAGAATGCTATGTCTAAAATAGACGAGCCTATATTTATTGATTAAGTATGGGCTTGTTGTCATTATATAAGAGAGCAATTATAAGAGCAAAATCACAAGCACAATCACAATCACAATCACAATCACAATCACAAAGGATGTGATGGCTCTATCATTTATACAGCAAAGGAATGTTACTATGAATCAAATATCCCTCTCGACAGTCATACTGTCCTCTCGAAAGCCGCTACTAGCATTAAGCATAAGCATGTTGGGTATCGCCAGCAGTCAGGCGAGGACTTACGATATTGATCCCACCCATACCAATGTACGCTTTGCTATTGACCATTTTAATACCTCTACCAACACAGGTGGCTTTTATAATATCACTGGGCAGCTAGATTATGATCCAGCGGCTAAGACCGGTAATATCTCGCTAGTAATTCCTCTGAATAGCCTAAATACAGGCAATACAGCATTTGATATTACGTTAAAAAGCGCAGATTTTTTCGATATTGAGCAGTTTCCACTGGCGCAATTTGAGTCTACCAAATGGTATTTTACGAATGATGGTAGTGGCTCAAATGTCAGCAAGGTTGATGGTATGTTGACACTACATGGCAAGACTAATCCCATTACGCTGACGGCTACCAAGTTCAATTGCTACTTAAACCCAATATTGAAAAAGCCAGTTTGCGGTGGGGATTTTACAACGACCATTGATCGAATGAAATGGGGCATCAGTAAATATACGTTATTGGGTATTACTAAAGAAGTTCAGCTAAACATTCAGATTGAAGCGGCAAGGCAGTAGTTTGACCGCGTTGAAGTTCAAAAAATCTTAAGAATGCTTATTGCTAACACAATCAATAGAAAGCAATTTTCTATTTATATTATCAAAAAAAGGGCTGAGACTTAGAAAATAAGTTTCGGCTTTTTTAATGAGAGAACCCTTAGATTCGTTAGTTTATCGAAATTTTCTTTATGCTTTCACTAGCGTAGCTCATTTTTCTACAGGCTTATTTTTTGCTGAATGATCCTATCGAGCAAGTCATAAAGTCTCCGCTATCCAATCTCATGTCATACCATAATTTCATTAACATGAATTATATTCATCTTATGTTTAAATAGTATCGTTTTTATTCATGTAATAGTTTGGGTATGATTCAACTCATACACAAATTGGGTTTTATCTCAAATAATGAGAGTAGATTAGGGTAGCGGATTATCATGAGTAAAGAATTTAGCTGTGCCATTAAGCGCATTCGTTTTGATGAAAACTATCATCCTGCAAATAGCACGCGTCTGACGACAAACTTTGCGAATTTGGCGCGTGGCGAGCATCGTCAAGAGAACTTAAGCAAAACATTAAGAATGATCAATAATCGTTTTAATGCTTTGGCGCATTGGGATAATCCCACCGCAGATCGTTATTCTGTTGAGGTTGATATTATTTCTGTCGACATGGATGTGGCAGGAAATGGCGATACTTTCCCTATCATCGAGATGCTGCAAACAACGATTGTGGATCATAAAGAAAACACCCGTATTGACGGTATGATTGGTAATAGTTTCTCATCTTATGTGCGCGATTATGACTTTAGCGTGGTCTTATTAGACCATTTCGATAAACATCCATCATCTGCGCCGCCAGTAGATTTCGGTGACTTACACGGCAAGCTGTTTCAGTATTTATTGAATTCAGAAGCTTACCAAGCTAATTTCACCAAGAAGCCTGTGATTTGCTTGAGTGTGTCCACCAGTAAAACCTATCAACGTACGACCAATCAGCACCCTGTATTGGGCGTTGAATACAAACAAGATGGCTGCTCTTTGAACAAAGGGTCATTAACCGATGAGTACTTTTCCAAAATGGGCTTAACCGTTCGCTACTTTATGCCTGCTGGCAGTGTTGCACCTTTAGCCTTTTATTTTGCGGGTGACTTGCTGAGCGATTATACCGATCTTGAGCTGATCAGTGCGATTAGTACCATGGAGACGTTTCAAAAAATCTACCGACCTGAGATTTATAACGCCAATTCAGCAGCCGCTCAAGTGTATCAACCGAGTTTGAAGTACCAAGATTATTCCCTAACGCAAATCGTCTATGATCGCGCAGAGCGCAGCCAGATGGCAGTGACACAAGGTAAGTTCACCGAAGAGCAGTTCATCAAGCCATACCAAACCATTCTTAATGAGTGGGCAGCAAGCTATGATGTAAATGAGCACGTGGCAGAAGCATGTGCGAATAAAGAATACGCTGCCTAAACACGCTCAATCTGGCTGAAATGAGAATACCAATAAATAAGAAGATGAATCGTATGACAATATTATTACCGACACAAAAGTTATTACCGACGTCAACGGCTGGCAGTTTACCGAAACCTTCTTGGCTTGCAGAACCTGAAAAAATCTGGTCACCATGGGCATTAGAAGGTGAGCAACTGTTTGAAGCCAAACAAGACGCGCTACGTTTGACATTGCAAGAACAGGTACATGCAGGCATTGATATTGTCAGTGATGGCGAGCAAACTCGTCAGCATTTTGTGACCACCTTTATTGAACATCTGGATGGCGTCGATTTTGAGAAGCGCGAGACCGTGCGCATTCGTAATCGTTATGATGCCAGTGTGCCGTCAGTTGTGGGCGCGGTAAGCCGTCAAAAATCTGTATTTGTTGATGATGCTAAGTTTTTACGTGCACAAACCGATCAGCCGATCAAATGGGCACTGCCTGGTCCGATGACCATGATTGATACCTTGTATGATGGTCATTATAAAAGCCGTGAAAAATTGGCGTGGGAATTTGCTAAAATCTTAAATCAAGAAGCGAGAGAGTTAGAGGCTGCCGGCGTGGATATTATCCAATTCGATGAGCCTGCATTTAATGTGTTCTTTGATGACGTCAACGACTGGGGTATTGCCACGTTAGAGCGTGCCATTGAAGGTCTAAAGTGTGAAACAGCGGTGCATATATGCTACGGCTATGGCATCAAAGCCAATACCGATTGGAAAAAGACACTGGGTTCAGAGTGGCGTCAATACGAGCAAGCATTCCCTAAATTGCAACAGTCGAATATTGATATTGTCTCTTTAGAATGTCAAAACTCACATGTTCCCATGGATTTGATTGAATTGATCCGCGGTAAAAAAGTGATGATTGGTGCCATTGATGTGGCAACCAATACCATTGAAACCCCTGAAGAAGTGGCCAATACGCTACGTAAAGCCTTGCAATTCGTTGATGCGGATAAACTGTATCCTTCAACCAACTGTGGCATGGCACCGTTGTCTCGACAAGTGGCACGAGGTAAGCTGCAAGCGTTAAGTGCTGGCGCGGCAATCGTGCGTCAAGAACTGACCGCTTAGGATTTATTGATAAACTGATACAAAATTTAGCTTTTATAGGTTGGGTTTTTAACCCCGTATATACCAGCTTGTTTAAACTCATGAGTGACCTCAGTTATCAATGAACTTAAAGATTTAAAATTTAGGAGTTAAGTCATGATTGAAGCCACCGATTTTAGAGATGGTATGTCTTTATTAACCACAGCGGTCAATGTCATTACCACAGAAGGCAGCGCTGGTACTCATGGATTTACCGCATCTGCGGTGTGTAGCGTCACCGATACACCGCCAACCTTGCTGGTTTGCATGAATCAGATATCTCGCTCACATGCCCATTTTATTGAAAATAAAACGTTAAGTGTCAATGTTTTAGGTGCACAGCATGAATCAATATCTAACGCTTTTGCCTCCAAATTGAGTTCACAAGAGCGATTTGAATATGGCTCTTGGTCACCGCTCAAAACAGGCGCTCCCGTTTTAGAAGATGCGTTGGTCAGTTTTGATTGTGAGATTGAGGACATTCAGCAAGTGGGCACGCACAGTGTTTTCATGTGCCGAGTGGTCGCCATTAGACAAAGTGAGCAAGAGGAAAGTTTGGTGTATTTTAATCGTGCCTATTCTCGGGTTGGTCAAGTGGATCAAGCAGAAATCGCTTAAGTTGGCTTTTTAACTGATTGATTGTCACTGAACTAAAATAACCATCGTACTAACTCTATATAAGAAGTAAATATCCCGTGGAATTAATCATTTTTTTAATCATAGGTGCGCTAGCAGGATTTGCTGCGGGGCTATTTGGTGTAGGCGGTGGCACAATTATCGTGCCATTATTATTCATCGTCTTTACGCAAATGGGTTACAGCCCTGACAATATCATGCATTTGGCATTGGGGACGTCATTGGCGACCATCATTGTCACCTCGATCAGCTCGTTAATGGCACACAATAAAAAAGGCGCAGTCATGTGGCCTGTCTTCAAAAATCTAGCACCGGGCTTAGCGATTGGTTGCTTTTTAGGGGCAGGGATTGCAGGACAGATATCTGGGCTGTATCTTCAACTCATTGTTGGGGTGTTTTTGCTTTGGGTCGCCTACAAGATGTTTTTCGGTGGCAAAAAACAGGTTACTAATCATGCTACCAATTCTAGTAGTGCCGACGATGCTAATACACAACTGCCTTCAAAACCTAAGCAGCTCGCAGCAGGTGGGGTTATCGGTATCGCTTCTGCTATTTTCGGTATTGGCGGCGGTAGCTTAACCGTGCCTTATCTCACGCGGTATGGTGTAGTCATGCAAAAAGCCGTTGGCACCTCAGCAGCTTGTGGTCTGCCGATTGCCATTGCTGGAGCATTAGGTTTTATGTTTTTTGGGATGCAGCAACGAATTGATGTGCCTAACACCATTGGCTTTGTGCACATTTATGCCTTTTTAGGGATCAGTATCATGAGCTTTTTTACCGCCAAGCTAGGCGCGAAAGTTGCTCATATACTATCACCAGAGCTTTTAAAGAAATGCTTTGCGGTGTTATTAACGGTTGTGGGGTGCTATTTCCTGTATAAGGGATTGGTTTAAGTCTTTATATTGGCGCGTTTACACTGCAACGTTTAGATAGTTCAAAAGTTTATTTTGAGTGGTTCTCTTATATCAGTCTGCTTTAAGTGGTCTATTAATGGGTCTAAAGGGTGAAGTATCTAGGTTCTGTTTGGTATACGTATTTTTGTTTTTCAGAATGATCTTTGGAAAGAGAAAATCATTTGTCCTAGAGTCTGGCAACACGTTAGATGTGAGTAGTACAAGTGCTGGTAGATTATTCAAAGAAGGTTTGCTAACCTCTCTTTCTAACCCAAAACCTATCTTATTTTCTATGGCTGTATTTCCGAAATTTATCGACACTGAACAAGCCTATCTTTATCAATTTCTCATTTTAGCTTCAGCTTTTTGCCTCTTGGTCTTACTAATCCATTTTTGCTATGCAGAAGCGTTTGCTTTAGCCAGTCGGTATCTATGGAAAGCTCAAGATAACCTCTAGTTAATTACAAAAATAGGCGGTGCAATATTAATGCTCATTGCCGTTCTATTGTTTGTAAGTGTGGTGCTCGCTCTCTAAAAGCCTCCTATGGTTAATACGAGATTGTCATAAAATTTTTTTAAATATAATAACCAGCCATAATTTCTTAGGCCAACGATATGACTCCTATATACACTGCATTGGCTGTACTGGTTACTTTTATTTGGGGTGTGAACTTTACCTTTATTGCATGGGGACTTGAAAGCTTTCCACCGCTAATGCTCACCGCCCTGCGTTTTTTCTTTACCGCTGTGCCACTGGTTTTCTTTCTGAAGCCGCCCAAATTTAACCGTACATTACTTATCTATGCTATCGGTACGTTTGTCATGCAGTATGCTTTTGTCTTTACTGCCATGCACTTAGGGGCATCAGCAGGATTGACGGCACTATTGCTACAAATTCAAATTTTTATTACCGTATTGTTGGCGTATTTTATACTGGGTGAGGCAGTGAGTCGCATGCAAATCATCGGTATGCTGGTCGGTGTGCTAGGGCTTAGCGTCATCGCGTTGAACCTTGGTGGTGATATGCCTCTGGCTGGGTTTGTCTGTATCTTGATTGCGGCCATAGGCTGGAGCTTTGGTAACATTGCTTCAAAACAGGTTTCAACACAAGCGATGCAGCAAGGATCAGACAGGGCTATTATTTCGTCTAATACTGGAAGGAATAAGGCATCCGCGTTGTCTGCTCTCGCTCTCGTGGTTTGGGGTGGTCTGATCGCTTGCGTGATTTTAACTCTATCTTCTCTCATATTTGAGACCGAGGCATGGCAGCTGGCGACGTTTACCGAGGCATCGCTTAAGTCTTGGTTATCACTTGGGTTTATCGTGTATGTCTCAACGCTGATAGGCTTTGGACTGTGGGCGCATCTGCTTAGTCAAAATACGGCTTCTAAGGTTATGCCGTTTGCTCTATTGGTGCCAGTATTCGGTATGACAACCTCAGTGCTGCTTACAGGAGAGGTCGTGACATGGTGGAAGATGCTGGCAATGATATTGATATTGTCGGGGTTGGTGCTAGCGAATATAAAAATGAAACAGGGAAGAAAGCGCCAGCCAATATGATGTTAGCTGCTCTTATTCCTATAACAGCGCTTACGGTAAATAAAAATCCAAAAGCTCATAGCCGAAGATTGAAGTCCTTACTAGGGTATCGAACCTTCATATCTAGCATCAGTATGTCGACTTCTTTGATATGACTATCTAAGATAAAACCTAAGCTGTTTAATCTTTAGCGCTGTCCACCCAAGAAAACTCTTCTAAGATACGCATCCATTGGTCATCTAATTTAGCTTTTAGCAATAATGGCTCACCAGTGACGGGGTGGCTGAGCGCTAAAGTCTGAGCATGCAGCAACATGCGCGTACAATCATAGTGAGTACGAAAAAATCGTGTGTGACGTATATCACCGTGGCTAGTATCACCCACGATATGATGGAATACATGTCGCATGTGCCGACGCAGCTGATGCTTGCGCCCAGTCTCGGGTGTCAAGCGCACAAGACTATAGCGGCTCGTGTCATGCTTTTTTGATACGGCAAATGGTAGCTCGATTTGTGCCAAACTTTGCCAATGGGTCACCGCCTCTTGAGCGGGTTTGTCCAAATCGGCAAACTTATCGGCGATGGCATCGGGCTGAAAGCTCAACGCATAATCAACGGTGCCTTGTTCTGGCATATAGCCGCGCACCACGGCTAAATACTGCTTGGTAACTTTGTGTTCAGTAAAAGCCTCGCCAAGGCTGCGCGCCACGGCTGAGCTCTTGGCAAACAATAATACGCCCGATGTGGGCTTGTCTAACCTATGCACCGGAAATACATGACAACCTACCGCATCACGGGTGAGCTGCATGGCAAAGCGCGTCTCGCCTTTATCCAGCCAACTGCGATGCACCAATAGACCAGCCTCTTTATTAATTGCCACCAGAAATTCATCTTCATAGATTATTTCTATTTGATTAGTGATTTGATTGGCGGTGCCGCTTTTGATATCCATGTTCTCATTGTCCATACTGTAGATACAGTAATTATATAAGTGATTGAATTATATAGATTACTGATATTTTTCTATTTCGTTATTCACAAAAAAATCCTTCGCTATCTTATTCGTACCAGATAGCGAAGGACTCGGTGTAAAAAGCAGCTGATTAATAATAATATTATTAAAATCAAATACTTATATTACTCAACAGTCACTGATTTTGCGAGGTTACGTGGCTGATCGACGTCTGTGCCGCGCATTACGGCGACATGATAAGACAGCAGCTGTACGGGTACGCTGTAGACGATAGGGGCAAGCGTTTCACAAACATCGGGCACATAGACCACATGTAATCTGTCTTCTGCCACCATCTGACTAGATTCGCTGGCAAAAACGAACAGCTCACCATGACGCGCGTGTACCTCTTGCATGTTGGCTTTTAGCTTATCAAACATGCTGTCTTTTGGCGCTAGTACGACGATGGGCATGTCTTTATCGACCAATGCCAATGGACCGTGTTTCAGCTCACCTGCCGCATAACCTTCAGCGTGGATATAAGAGATTTCTTTCAGCTTTAACGCGCCTTCTAGAGCGATCGGGAATTGTAGACCTCGACCTAAGAACAAGCAGCTCTTTTTATACTCAAAATGCTCACTCATGGCTTTGATAGGCGCATCGAGGTTTAAGCTGGCATGTAGTTGACCACGTAGCTCTTGTAATTGACCAAGCAAGGTACTCAGGTTTTCGCCAGTCATGCGCTCCTGAACGACACCCACTTTTAAGACCAATAGCATTAAAGCGGCGAGCTGAGTGGTGAATGCTTTGGTAGAAGCAACACCAATCTCGGGACCAGCAAGCGTTGGTAAAAAGATATCCGTCTCACGTACCAGAGACGATGTCGGTACATTACATAAGGCTAAGCTGACTAGACCTGCTGGCGTGTGCTTTTGAATATCACGTAGCGCCGATAACGTGTCTGCCGTTTCGCCAGATTGAGAAATACAAATGACGAGTGTGTTGTCGATGACGACAGGATTGCGATAGCGAAATTCACTAGCGACTTCAACGGAACAAGGCACACGAATCAGGCTCTCAAACCAATATTTTGCGACCAAGCCTGAGTGGTAACTGGTACCACAAGCGATGACTTGGACATGCTTAATGCCTTTTAATTGCGCTTCATGACGCTGCAAAAAATCATCGCGCAGTTGAGACGGCTCATCGCTATCTACAGCCATCTCAACAGTACGGGCAACCGCGTCTGGCTGCTCATAGATTTCTTTGAGCATATAATGCTTAAATTCACCTTTATCCGCATTGTGCTGTGCCGCATCAATTTCATGTATCTGACGTTTTACTTCGACACCATCGGCATAAACCTGAATGCTACTGCGCGTCAATTTGGCGATATCTCCTTCTTCTAGGTACATAAAGCGATTGGTGACCGGTAGTAAGGCTAATTGATCAGAAGCAATAAAATTCTCACCGATACCCACACCAATCACTAGTGGAGAGCCCAAACGAACAGTAATCAGCTCTTCTGGGCAGTCGATATGTAGAATACCAAGGGCAAATGCGCCATGTAATAACGGAATAACGGCACGAACCGCCTCTAGTAAATCAGGTGTGGTTTTGTAGATATCATTGATTAGATGAGCGACGACTTCGGTATCGGTCTGCGACGTAAATACGTAACCTTTAGCAATCAATTCTTCTTTTAATTCGGCATAGTTTTCAACGATACCGTTATGTACCACAGCAATCTTGCCTGATACGTGCGGATGGGCATTACGCTGTGCCGGCTCGCCATGGGTTGCCCAGCGTGTATGCGCAATACCAATATGACCATCGAAAAATTCAGGATTGACGGCCACAGCATCGACCAATGCTTGCACTTTACCCACTTGGCGCTCGCGATGGAGTTCGCCATCACGAATGACGGTCAGACCGGCAGAATCATAACCACGGTATTCTAGACGCTTAAGACCCTCAAGTAAGATATTAGCGATATTACGCTCAGCGACTGCTCCAACGATTCCACACATAACTATTCCTTAAATTCGATGTTTCATGTTTTGATTTTTAAAGGCTTCAATGTTTCAATGCTTAACCGCTCAAATGCTTTGAGAGGCAATAATGTTCAGTCAATAAATAATAGAAGTTCATACTGGCAGAGCTTTTATACTAACAATTTTGACGTTATAAATATAAGGAAGCAGCATCACAAAAATTGTCATGCTGCTTAGTATTACTTCAATAGATATTGTTCAAAATACTTGTGATTGACCATTGCTATTTTGACTTTTTGGTCGGACGCTGAAAGTCGTTTTTCTGAGTTTGTCGTGCCCGTCCAAAGGCTAATGCTTTACTGTCGACGTCTTTAGTAATCACTGAACCTGCAGCAACCGTAGCGGTATCACCAATAGTCACAGGTGCCACTAAACTTGAATTCGAGCCAATGAAGGCATTGTCTTCGATAATAGTTTGTGATTTATTGACACCATCATAATTACAAGTAATGACGCCTGCACCGACATTGACATCTGTACCAATGGTCGTATCACCGATATAACTCAAGTGATTGACTTTGCTGCCATGACCGACCGTTGATTTTTTAATCTCGACGAAATTACCAACTTTACTGTTATCAGACAGTATGGTTTCAGGACGCAAATGGGCGAAAGGACCGACATCAACACCTGCCCCAATCTCAGCGCGATCAATCACGCAATAAGGTTTTATGTGGCAGGCATTACCAATGTGGGCGTTTTTGATGACACAGCCCGCTTCGATATAAACATTGTCACCTAAGACACAATCACCCTCGAATACCACACCCACATCGACAAACACATCTTGACCCGCAGTCAAGGTACCGCGAATATCAACGCGTGTCGGATCAGCAAACTGCACGCCCGCTTCTTGTAAGTCGGCAACCAGTTTGCCTTGCCAAGTGCGCTCTAAGCTCGCAAGTTGTTGGCGGTTATTGACGCCTTCAATCTCAAAGGTATGCTCAGGCTCAATCGCGACAATATTAATACCTTCAGCGACCGCCATTTTGACGATATCCGTCAGATAGTATTCTTGCTGCGCATTGTCATTAGACAGTTTTGGCAGGTATTTATGCAATAACGCATTATCGACGCAGTAAATACCGCTATTAATCTCTTGGATTTTCTGCTCATCGGCGCTGGCATCTTTTTGCTCGACGATGGCTTCGATGTTGCCGTCTTTGTCACGTTTGATACGACCGAGACCAAAAGGATTATCTACGGTCAACGTCAACATCGACATGCCCTCGGTGTTAGCCGCTTGTAGCGTTGCTAATGTCTGGCAGCTGACTAATGGCACATCACCATAGAGAATCAGGCTTTGCCCTTCTTTGGGTAATTCCGACAGGGTTACTTTCACCGCATGTCCAGTACCTAATTGCTCAGTCTGAGCAACCCAAGTAATAGGCAAGTGTGCATATTGAGCATTGATATCTGCTTGGACTTGCTCGCCACCAAAACCATGAACAATAATGGTGTCGTCAACCGTTAATTGATGACACGTATCAAGGACATGACCCAATAACGACTTACCAGCCAATGTCTGTAGCACTTTTGGCTTAGCCGACTGCATACGCGTGCCTTTGCCAGCAGCGAGGATGATTACCGAGAGGGGAGTTGTCATAATAGCCTACAAATGTAACAAAATATAATTTCAAATTATAACGCAAACCGTCATTTAACTAAAACGCTATGTCGTGACATCTTTGTAACTTACGTTGCTTGTCATGGGCTTACCATTTACTGGTGGCTTGCTGATAAATTGGCTATCGTCACAAACGCATTACTAAAAAAGTGGGAGAGTTAAAAAAATGATGGACTATAAACGACAATCGGTTATGAAAGACCGTCGCTTATATAAAAGCGAGGCTAATTTAACAGCTAAAGGATGGTGGTATAAATAATGATCCAGACGGCTGCTGCCATGACCCCTGCGATGATGTCATCAAGCATGATACCTAGGCCGCCCGCGACTTTTTTATCTGCCCAGCCAATCGGTGGTGGCTTAATAATGTCAAAAAAGCGGAACAATATAAAGGCGATAATAATGGCAACAATAGAAGAGGTTTGAGCGATATTTTGCCAAAAATTACCGTCAGCGATACCCATATAAGATAGCGGCAGTAGGGTAAGCCACATGCCTGCCCATTCATCCCAGACGATATGCGGGTTATCATGACCACCCATTAGCTCTGAGGTACGACCGCATATCCAACTACCAATCACACAAGAGAGAATGGTAATAATCAAAAATGGTACGAATCCTAAGCTTAGCAATGGTATTGCGACGATTAAGCCACCAACCGTGCCCCAAGTACCGGGTGCACGGCGAGGCAGACCACTACCTAAACCCAACCCAAGCCAATAAACTACGCGGTCAAGCATACTGGCATTGGCGGGTAGCGGCGGGCAGTCATTGGCTTTACGGATATCAGGCTTAGATAGGTTGTGATCAATCATGGGTTAACCTGCAAAATGTTGGTAACCCGTCAGATTGGGCCAAGTAGTAAAGGGGGCGGGATGGGTAGGTGTGATTGGCTGTCCTTGATAAAAAAGCTCTGGTCGTAAACTCTTGGTAGCATCTGGCTCATTTACGGTTATGACTTCGCCGATACAGGTAACAGGCGTGTTGCTACTGTCATTAACAGGTGGTTCAATATGAGCAGGCAAAGTAAAAGCCAATTCATAATCATCACCGCCAGCCAGCTGGCACAACAAGCGCTCGGTTAACTCAGCGTTTGCCAATGCTTTGCTAGTAGGTAGCTGATCAAGATGAATGCGCATACTAACGCTGCTTTGTTGGCAGATATGTCCCATGTCTTGATACAGACCATCAGAGATATCTATCATCGCCGTCGCACCGATTTTTGCCAATGCTGAACCCAGTGCAATACGTGGCGTTGGCATATGTAGACGATGCGCAAGCTCAATACCGATAGCAGTATCAGGATGCTGTAGCGCATAAGCGGCATCTCCAAGCGACCCTGAGACATAAAGTTTGTCGCCAACTTGCGCGCCTGAACGGTAGACGGCTGGCGTCTCTTTGGTGAGTAACCCTTGTGCGCTGACACTCAGAACTAAATTGTCGCTGCGCGTGGTATCACCACCAATAAGTGTCACCCCAAATAGCTGGCAAGCATGAAATAAGCCTTTAGCAAATTCACTTAACCAGTGCTCATTTGCCAAGCGCTCAGGCAAAGCTAACGCCAGTAGAATACTATGCGGAGTTGCACCCATAGCGGCAATATCTGAGACGTTCACTGCCACGGATTTATAACCGATGGTAAATGCCAGCTTATTTACTTGCTCCCAGTCAGCGCTAAAATGTCGACCTTGAACCAGTGTATCAATACAGCTGACCAAGCGCGCACCTGCAGGCAAGCTCATCACCGCCGCATCATCACCAATGCCTTTTTCGACAATGCCTTTGTCAACACTGCTAGACAATGACTGCGCAGCTTGTATTTGGGAGAATATACGCTCAATCAGCTCAAACTCATTCATGATTAGTCTTTGCTGTCTGCATCAATGCGGTCTGTTTCAATCGCTTTTTTGCTCGCTTTAAAGTCACTAATATTGGCAGTAGCCTTACTAGCGCTATTGCGTTTGACGGTAGCATTATTGGCGCTAATACGAGGCTTGTTTGAAGTAGTTGATTTTTCTTCAATGGCAGCTTTATCAGCACTATCTTCTATATCAGCGTTATCGTCAGCATTGCTATCCGCTTTTATTACAGGTTTAGCAGCCGTTTTTTGTGAGGTGCGTAAATTGGCTTTGCTATCTGCTTCTACTTCAATAGCACGTAGCTCTACCGCCATTTTATCAAGGACGGCATTAATCAATTTATGCGCGTCAGTAGCGCCAAAGTGATTATTCAGCTTCATCGCTTCATCAAGTACCACTTTATAAGGAATCTCTAAGCGGTTTTGTAGCTCGTAAGCACCAATTAAAAGAATAGCGTGTTCGACGGTATCCAATTTATCGATTTCACGGTCAAGATGCTGAGAGATAAGGACATCTAGTGCCTCGATCTGCTCTGGGATGTCACGCATCATTTCATGATAATAGCCAATATGTACGGTATGCATGGCATTGGTCGCGCGTGTACGAGCGGCGATATCGTGTGGGGCATTGTCTTTCCAGCCAAGCTTACCATCGATATCGAAGCGGCGGTCAGTGACGAGCCATTCGTATAGACCTTGCATCGCAAAGCGTCGTGCTTTACGGATAGCAGTGTGACTGGTCTTGTAAGAAGACTCACTCATATCGAAGATTTGATCACCCGCACTGCTGCTCGCGATGCGCGTGGCTTCAGCTTGTTTATCATTGGTTTGGGCGGTTTTCGCAGCGCTGATAGCGCGCTTGAGTTGGTCAGTCATAGGGGGTCTATACCTAGTTGCTAAGATAAAAAGTTTTTAAGATAAAAGGTTTAAAATAAAATGTTAAATAGTAGTTAGCTGGCAGGCTTTGCCAGTCAAGTTTTGTAGCGTACTTGGTAACAGTTTTTGTAACACTGACGCTGTGGTCTCGATAAAAACGAAAGCTCATAAAAACCACAGCGCTCATTAAATAACAAATAGCCTATCAAATGATGGCTTGATTAAGCGTCTTCACTGTCATCTTCAATATCTAACTGTGATAGTACCGCAAGCATTTCTAGTACAACCATTGCCGCTTCTGAGCCTTTGTTACCCGCTTTCGTGCCCGCACGCTCAATCGCTTGCTCAATGCTGTCAGTGGTCAAGACGCCATTGGCAACTGGGATATTGTAGTCCATAGCTACCGCGCTTAAGCCTTTTGCAGATTCGCTTGCAACGAAATCAAAATGCGGTGTGCTACCACGAATAATCGCACCTAAAGCAACGATGGCGTCAAAGCGATCAGACTCAGCAGCGCGCTGTGCAACCAATGGCAGTTCAAAAGCACCCGGTACACGGATAACGGTAATGTTGCTACCCAATACACCGTGACGTAGTAGCGCGTCAATTGCACCATCTACCAATGACTCAACCACAAAACCATTAAAACGACCGACGACGATACCAATACGAACGTCTTTATTTTGATGTAAATTACCATCGATGTGAGTCACGTCATTGCGCTGCTGTTGTAGATTTGACATAAAAAATCCTTTGCCGAATGGGCTTTTAATTAAAATGTAGGAATAAATAATGCGCTAAATATATCGCTACGCTCAAATGGCTTATTATCCGTTAGATAATCAGTTAAATGAACGAAAATAAGTGGTTAGCGCTATGATAACATTTTTTTCTGTTTTATTTGTACTTTACGAGCCTACTATAGACGCATTTGTATGCCTTGCGCTGCCATATACGCTTTGGCTTCTTGAACCGTATACTCACCAAAATGGAAGATGCTGGCAGCAAGTACGGCATCGACGCCACCTTCCAACACCCCTTCGGCTAAATGTTGCAGATTGCCGACGCCGCCTGAAGCAATAACAGGCACATTGACGCGGTTAGTAATTTGCTTCATCAATGCCAAGTCATAGCCTTTTTTGGTGCCATCACCATCCATCGAGGTCACCAATAATTCACCAGCGCCAAGCTCAGCCATTTTGCTTGCCCAAGCAACGGCATCAATCCCCGTTGGTTTGCGACCACCGTGGGTAAAAATCTCCCAACGCGGCATGATGATGCCATCGACATTGATATCTGCAACGCGTTTGGCATCGATAGCCACGACGATACATTGATTACCAAATTTCTGCGCCGCTTCGCCAACGAACTCAGGGGTAAATACCGCCGCAGAATTGATAGCTACTTTATCCGCGCCCGCATTGAGCAAATTGCGGATATCAGCGATTTTACGCACGCCGCCACCGACAGTTAATGGCACAAATACCGTTTCTGCCATACGCTCAACGGTATGATAGGTGGTATCGCGCTCGTCATTGGTCGCAGTAATGTCCAAAAAAGTAATCTCATCAGCGCCTTGTTCGTTGTAGCGTTTCGCTACTTCAACAGGGTCTCCTGCGTCTTTGATATCGACAAACTGCACACCTTTGACCACACGACCATTATCAACGTCCAAACAAGGAATGATACGCTTTGCTAACATAGGGACTTTCGCCTTATAATCAATTCATTCTATAAGCGCTAGTCTAGCAAAATCACCGCCATCTCAGGCAGGTTTTCGCAAGATTATTATGCTTTTAGCCAAAGTTTGCTCATGCACGGTACAATCACTGTCATTACCGTATCTATTTACCTTCTTTTAATTGCCATAAGTGAGATGTCATGTCCGTCTATACCCAGTTAACCGATGACCAGTTTGCCGCTTTTTGCCAGCGTTTTGGCGTGTCATTCGCGCGTGCCATTCCGATCACCCAAGGTATCAAAAACTCTAACTGGTTTATTCAAACGACTGACGATGTAGATGGCGCACACTCTTATGTATTTACCTTATTTGAAGAGCGTCCACCAGAAGATATCGAAAAGATGGCGATTATCTTAAATCAACTAGACGGTAAGTTACCGGTCGCTGCGCCGTTATCACTCGTTGATAGCGCAGAAAAATGTTATGTCATTCAATACGACAATAAAGCAATTACCTTAGTGCCATGCCTAGCAGGCTCGCATCCCCAGCAGACGACGCAAGCGATGTGTCATGAAATTGGCGCCGCTTTAGCGATGCTGCATGAGACATTGCAAGCACTACAACCTGCGGAAGAATATGGCGTGCCTTTATACCCATGGAGCGAGGTGCGCGATCGTGAAAGGCAGTTTATGCCAGCTGACGAAGCCAAATTGATGAGTGATATTTGGCAGTCTTATACGGATTTGCCGCTTGCGACTTTGCCAAAAGGCTTATGTCATTTAGACATGTTCGCTGATAATACCTTATGGGACTTATCGTTAAATAATAGCCAAAAAGGCGCAGAGCGTCTGACTGGGTTGTTAGATTTCACCGAAGTTAGCGTCGAGCACTATGTGATGGATATTGCCATTACGATTAATGACTTTTGTACCACGTGGGGCGATGCTGAGCAGGGCGAGTCGGTGAATTTTGATCGCAGTAAAATGGCGGCTTTTTTGCAAGGCTATGAGTCGAAACGCATGCTCGGTGAAGATGAAAAACGTGCCTTACCAGTAATGTTGGCAAAAGCGGCGGTGATTTTTTGGCTATTACGTCTCAACGTTATTCACTATAACCGTACCGAAGGACGTACGGGCGATAACATCATGGTCAAAAATCCTGACCTGATGAAACGCCTTGCTGCTTATCATTGGTCACATGTTGAAAAAGCGCAAAGTACAGTGTTTGTACTAGAACATGCGCGTTATAAAGATGATAATAAAAATAACGATGTCGAAGATTTTAAGATAATCGGTGTGTTTGCGACTGAGCAACAAGCACAAGCTGCTATTGAGCAATTAAAATCACAATCTGGCTTTAAAGATTATCCAAACGGTTTTCATATTGATGCTTATCCGTTAAATCAAATTAATTGGTCACAAGGTTTCGGTTGCTAATAGAATAATAGCAACGAGTTATATTTATAAATATCTAAAAGGAATTTATCATGACCGATCAAGTTGATAACTGGCACAAACTGGCACGCTACGACACCAATATGCAGGGTGAACTGCATGCCAATCTGCTGCGTAACAATGGTATTACGGTGTCTCTGCAACCGCTGAGCGCAATGCCGGGTATGAATTCTGGGATTGTGCTGTGGGTACAGGATACTGATTTGGCGCATGCACAGCGTATTTTGGCAAATATTGACACCGATGGGGCAACGCCTTATGAGGTGTTTGATGAAACGTCGGCAGCCAAAATTAACCCTACTTTAAATCCTGCACAAGACGACAATAACGGCGGTGAAGTATAAATGTGTCAACTCCTAGGAATGAACTGTAATACCCCAACCGATATTGGTTTTAGCTTTGCAGGGTTTCGTCGTCGTGGCGGTATGACCGACAGTCATGAAGATGGCTTTGGCATTGCATTTTTTGAGCGTAGCGAATGCACTAATAGTGACAAACCAGAGAATGCTTCAACTGGTCTACGCTTATTCCATGACAATCGCCCAAGCCATTTATCGCCCGTGGCTGATTTGGTTAATAATTACCCGATCAAAGCCATGAACGTCATCGCTCATATTCGTAAAGCGACCCAAGGGCAAAATTGCTTGGCAAACACCCATCCCTTTGTCCGTGAAGTGTGGGGCGAGCAGTGGGTATTTGCGCACAATGGACAAATGAATAGCGAATTTATCAAACGTTGTCAGCGCTTGCAAGACAACGGCAACGCCTCGCATTGCCAGCCAGTCGGTTCAACCGATTCTGAGATGGCGTTTTGCTACCTTGTTAATCGCCTAAAAAGTAGCTTTAAAACCCGTCCGGATGACCAAACGCTGTTTAACTTTTTGACCACCCAATGTCGATATTTATCTGCCAATGGTTTATTTAACTGCTTGATATCAAATGGTAGCTGGCAATTGGCTTATGCGGGGAGTTTATTGTTTTATCTCACGCGTCAAGCGCCGTTTGGTGAGGCGAAATTGGCAGATGATGATTTGGCGATTAACTTTGGCGATGTGACGACAGATACGGATAAAGTGACTATCTTAGTCACTGTTCCGCTCACTGAAAATGAAAAATGGCAACAGCTAGCCGTCAATGAATGTCTGATATTCCAAGATGGCGACGTCATTTATAAAGACAGCCCAAGCCAGCGTAAGTTTTTGACGATTGAGGAAGGGATTGCGGTAGCACGTGCAGTTGGAGCGAGTGTTTAGGGTCGAGCAATATTTAATATTGACTAAATATCAGTTAGATATAAGCGCCGCAACACCGCTTAAACTTCTCACCTGACGCACAAATACACGGTTGCTTTTGGCTGACAGTCATCGCAACCGTCGGATCTAAAAAGTACCAGCGCGCATCGTTATTAGCTTTGTCTTTTACTCTCACAAAGGTAGACCGCTCATGATGCGCCTGCACTTTCTCTTCTAAATTATTTGCATTATTAGTTGGCTTGAAATAAGCCTTAAACTCAACTTGCGCATGGCGTTTGCCTAGCTTTGGCGTGTGCGCTACGATTTCTAATCCTGCCCAATTTGTCTCTTTTGCCCACGATTCAATCGCCTTGATATCCAACAAGTTTTGCTGCGCGGGTAAGGTGGTTTTGACGATATATTCTGGCTTAATCAACATAAAGGCACTATAGCGCGTGCGCATAAGACGTTCGGCTGTCTCCGCTTTTATACCCTCTGCTTTGCCAACCTCACCATTACAAAGAGCATCATTATAAACAGCCTCATGATAAGGCTGACAGCAATCTTTATAAAGTAGTGGTGAGCTGATAGCGCTTGATGATGGATGAATTTGGCAAGGGCAAACGTGTAGATTAGGTTGCATGTTTTATTCTCATTTTCGTTTGGGTTTTACTACTTTACCGTATCTTTATCGCAGCATGCTTTTTATCAGTTCTGGCAATATGCCAACTTTTAGCTGTGCCCATGGTGCTGGGTCACGCAGCTGCTGCCAAAATGCATCAAACGGTGGGGCAAAATAGACCAACATGGCGAGCAGTGTATATAGCAATAAATACCACCACTTATCTTTAGGCTGATAAAACTTCATCGCTGTACCTGATGAGCGCTTCATTTTCATATTCGATAAGTTAACACTATATAGCTCGTCCAATGTCAAATGCACTAGCGCTCCACCGAATAAAAATAAACCGTAAAACCAACTTGCCGTTAATGGGAGGTGCAAAACGTAGTAGCTTAAATAAGTCAGCCCCAAACCCAAAATTGCCATATAAGGCACGGAGTGAATCACGCCGCGATGCACGGTCATGTTGGTAAAAATAGAGAAAACCACATAACGCATAAAGCCGTAGCCTGCCAGCCATAATGCAATCAGGGCGAGCAAACTCAGCTCACTGCGCCAATGCATGACCAAACCAAAGGCAAAAATAAACGAAGTAATATTAAACCCAAGTTTAATCGGTGTGGAGTTATCAGAATCCAAATCGGGAAGTAGCCCACCGATAGTGCCGAGCGCCACGCAAACTAAAAACCCCGAATCATCAATCAATCCCGCTTTATAAACTGTCAAACTGAGCGTACCACTGACCATGAATGCAACATTCAGGTGGGTGTTAAAATTTGCCATAAAAACTCATCAATAAGTAGCGCGCGAAACGATTGTTTCGAGGCGTTTGCCTAGCGGTAAAAAAGCGCACCATAATAGCATAGCGCAGCCAAACGTCTAAGAGATAAGGCTCGTATGCAGCGACTGGTTTACCCATTACCTTTGATTCTAATATGTCTTTGGAAAATATATTGATACTTAATAATAGAACGTTAAACCCTTGTTACGTTTACGATTATGCCACGATTTGACAACGTCTAGACGTTAACAAAGCGCCGCCGTTTTGTTATGGTAAAAGAGCGTTATTGTTAAGTCCTAAAGAGTCGCTTAGCTATTTTGTTAACTCAACTTTATATTCTACTGTGTCAAATAATAATGATTTTGAATACAACTCGTACAATCATCTATCTAGCCACCAATCCTAAGCATAAACCTATAACCGTTTGGGCTTAGGATCTATAACAACGATAAGGAAGCTACCATGAGTGATATTTTTAATGTAAAAGACACTATTACGGTCGATGGCAAGGAACATGCCTATTACAGTTTGCCAAAGCTGACCGAAACTTTTGAGCACATCAGCAAATTGCCATTTTGTATGAAAATCGTCTTAGAAAACCTATTACGTAATGAAGATGATGGTCAATCTGTCGGCAAAAACCACATCGAAGCCGTTGCCAACTGGGACGCAGGCGCAGAAGCGTCAAAAGAGATCGCCTTTATGCCAGCCCGTGTAGTCCTGCAAGACTTTACTGGTGTGCCGTCAGTTGTCGATTTGGCAGCCATGCGTGATGCCGTGGTTGAGCTTGGCGGTAAAGCTGAGCAAATTAACCCCTTTATCCCGAGTGAATTGGTCGTCGATCACTCTGTACAAGTTGATGCTTATGGCCGAGAAGATGCACTAGACTTGAACGAAAAAATTGAATTTAAACGTAATAATGAACGTTATGAATTCCTGCATTGGGGTCGTAATGCGTTTAAAAACTTTGTGGTCGTACCACCAGCCACTGGTATCGTGCATCAGGTTAACCTTGAATACTTAGCTCGTGTTGTAATGGCTGCTGATGTCAATGTTGATGGTAAAAGTGAGCTGACGGCTTATCCTGATACGGTATTTGGTACTGACAGCCACACGACGATGATTAATGGTATTGGCGTGCTTGGTTGGGGTGTCGGCGGTATTGAAGCGGAAGCGGCAATGCTTGGTCAACCGTCATCAATGCTGATTCCACAAGTGGTCGGCTTTGAGCTAAAAGGCAAACTCACCGAAGGCGTCACTGCGACGGATTTGGTATTGCGCGTGGTAGAGATGTTACGTGCGCATGGTGTGGTTGGTAAATTCGTTGAGTTTTATGGCGAAGGCTTACACAGTATGCCACTGGCGGATCGTGCGACGATTGCCAATATGTCACCAGAATATGGGGCAACCTGTGGTATTTTCCCGATTGACCAAATGGCGATTGATTATTTGCGTCTATCAGGTCGTGAAGAAAGTCAGATTGAGTTGGTCGAAAAGTATGCCAAGGCGCAAGGCTTATGGCACGATGCCGATACGCCAGCAGCGACTTATTCAAGTAAATTAGAGCTTGATTTATCATCGGTACAGCCCGCACTTGCCGGTCCGAACTTGCCACAGCAGCGTATCAATTTATCTGATATGCACGAAAAATTTGGCGAAACTTTAGAAAAAATGACAAAAGACCGCAAGTCAGAAGTCGAAGGCAAGGTACGCTTTGATGAAGAAGGCGGCGAGCAAGAGCAAGCGGATAGACTCTATGTTAAGCCTAATGTTTTCTCTGACGTCAATATCGATGATAAGAGCCATAAATTGCGTGATGGTTCTGTCGTTATCGCAGCGATTACCTCATGTACCAATACCTCAAACCCTGCAGTGATGATTGGCGCGGGATTAGTGGCGAAAAAAGCCGCTGCAAAAGGTCTAAAAGCCAAGCCTTGGGTCAAAACTTCATTGGCACCTGGTTCGAAAGTCGTCACCGATTATCTTGAAAAATCTAAGTTAATGGACGAGCTTGAAAAAACAGGCTTCTATTTAGTGGGTTATGGTTGTACCACGTGTATCGGTAACTCAGGACCGCTCTTAGAGTCGATTGAAAAAGGTATCGAAGAAAAAGACTTAGTCGCTGCTGCTGTATTATCAGGTAACCGTAACTTTGAAGGTCGTATCCACTCGCACGTAAAAGCCAGTTATTTGGCGTCACCACCACTCGTAGTTGCTTATGCGCTGGCAGGTACGGTTGATATTGACTTAACGACGCAGCCGTTAGGACAAGATCAAGATGGCAAAGATGTCTTCTTAAAAGATATTTGGCCAACGTCAGATGAGATCAATGAGCTGATTGCCAATAATATCGATGCGGATATGTTCCGCAAAAACTACGGCGAAGTGTTTGACGGTAGTGCCGCATGGAACGCTATTAGCTCAGCCGATAGCCAGTTGTATCCGTGGAGCGAAGCGTCTACTTATATTAAAAACCCGCCGTTCTTTGATGGAATGACCATGGAGCCAGAAGGTATTCCTGATATCGAAGGCGCACGCATCTTAGGGTTGTTCGGTGATTCAATCACCACTGACCATATCTCACCAGCGGGTAATATCGATCCAGATTCGCCAGCAGGTAAGTACTTGCAAGAGCGCGGTGTGATGCAAGCCGACTTCAATAGCTATGGCTCACGCCGTGGTAATGATGCAGTCATGACACGTGGTACTTTCGCCAATATCCGTATCAAAAATACCATGATGGCTGGCAAAGAGGGCGGCTATACTTATTACTTTAACGGTGATAGCGCCACGCTTCAAGACGGCGAAGAAATGGCCATCTATGATGCGGCAATGAAGTATAAAGAAGACAAGCGTCCGCTCGTGGTACTTGGCGGTGCAGAATATGGCTCTGGCTCTAGTCGTGACTGGGCCGCGAAGGGTACGATTTTGCTTGGCGTAAAAGCAGTATTGACCAGCTCGTTCGAACGTATTCACCGCTCAAACCTCGTCGGTATGGGTGTGTTGCCATTGACCTTTAAAGACGGTGAAAACGCAGATACCTATAAACTGGACGGCTCAGAAGTGCTTAGCATTACAGGTCTAGATAATGGTGAGAGCAAGACCGCCAAAGTCACGGCCACGCGTGCCGATGGTTCGTCTGAGAGCTTTGATGTCAATGTCATGCTACAGACGCCAAAAGAGCGCGAGTACGTGCGTCATGGTGGCGTGTTGCACTATGTGCTACGTCAATTGGCTGCTGAGAGTAAAAATGCAGCGTAATAATTGATTGGATTTAGAATAAAAAAGCCCAGTCGTAATGACTGGGCTTTTTCGTGTCTGGTTTTTGAATGATTTTTTTAGGCTGAGGAAGGGTAATCATCCCAACCATAAGACACTTATCAAATAGAATTAAGCTGCGTGGTTTAGTTTCTGCATTGGCGTAAAACCGCCATTGCCCATATTCGGGCGCTCGTGGTTGTAGTGATATAA
>NZ_JAFCTE010000016.1:0-44654 GCF_049895865.1 Psychrobacter sp. TWR1-1-1
GTTCAAAATTGTTGCTCATAAATATCGCAACCGTCGTCAGCGCTATGATCTTAGAATGAAGCTATTCGCCGCTGTTGTGAATTTCGAGCTTGGTTTATGACTTTTGCAAGAGGTCTAATGTGCCAGTTTGTAAGTTTCTAAGCATCTCTTCTGGATCCGCACCTAAATCAATGCCCAAGTGATTGATTAATTCAAACTCACCCATGGCATTACGTTTGGCAAATAGCGACATCTCGGTATACGCCGGACCACGCTGCACCAACATACCGCCAGAGCTGTTGCAAATACCGCCAATCACCGAAGCACCAACACAACTTGAGCCCAGCACTGAATGCGGCTCACGCCCTAATGGCGCAAGCTGAGACTCCAACTGCTGGAGGCTAGCCGCAGGCAAAGCAACAAGCTCTGCTGCATCATTGAGCAGATGAACACCGCCCAATCGTTGCATAGAAATTACGACGACTGCTCGATCGTACTCTCCGTACGGTGTTGAGCCTCCGGTCAACCCTGTGTTAGCAGCCTGTGCAATAATAATCACATCAGCCGCCGCACAGAGATTAATGACGCGCCATAGTGCCACAAGAGAGTCTGGTATCACAACTGCCGCGACAGCATCGGTGATAGAAGCAATCGCCCCTTGTGTATACGACTGCTGCTGGCTGGGTTTGGTCAATACATTGGTCGCGCCAACAACGGCGGATAAATCCGTTAATAAGCTTGCCAGCGAGGTACTTAAGCGACCAGACGAGCGGTTAGCATGTGGCATCATAGACGTTCTTCCTTGAGCGACCAGCCTTTATTATATTTGACGTATTAACATTAGCTAAAGCAGGTAAACGTCATACCCATTTCAATCAAAAAGTCGTCGGCTTCATCAACTTCATAAATGATGGGTTGCTTGCCCTTGATGTCTTCTTTTAAAGCGTCGAGCAATTGCTGTTTGGCTGTGATTCTGCGATAACCTGCACCAAATCCTGCTGCCAGCGGCTCAAAGTTCGGCGTCTTAATATTAACCCCGATTAGTGGCAATCCGCCCTCTTCCATATAACGACGAATCTCGCCATAGCCTTGATTGTTCCACAGCAGCACAATCAATGGCAGCTCAAGCTCGGCGGCGCAGATAAGTTCTGCAATCGTAAACTGAATACCGCCGTCGCCAATCAAGCTGACCACTGGACTGTTGGAACCAATCATGGCGCCAATGGCAGCAGGCAAACCATAACCTAACGTGCCAAATCCAGTCGATGAATTAAACCATCGACGCGTCGCCAATGCCTCAAAACCAAGATTGCCGCTATAGACAGGCTGCGTTGAATCACCAACGAAGATGACGTCTTTCACTTCATCTCGAATCAATTGAAGTAGCGCATTTTGACCCGCAAAGTCTGGTGTCATTCCTGCTAATAGTGCTTGTTTTGCCTCATTTACTCGTGATACCGCTTGATGATTTAACACCTGACCCTTTAAACGACTACATAGACCACTTACCGCCATTTGCGCATCGGACAATACCGCGATATCGGCTCTAAAAGGACGCTGTAATTGCTGGGCATCGCAGTCGATACGAATCAGCGTGCCATTGATTTTGAACTGGCCGTTAAAGAACACATCATAATCAGTTTCACCCAGCTCAGTACCAATCGCCAACACCCAATCAGCCTCAGCAATAACGGCGCGACCTGCCTCTAATGACTGATTGCTACCCAAACTTAATGGGTGGCTAGGTGGCAGCAAACCTTTGGCATTGATGGTCAAAAACGTCGGTGCATCGATAATCTCTGCTAGAGTCTGCGCGTCATGATCGACATCGACGCAGCCACCACCATAAAGTATCACTGGATTTTTTGCCGCTTTTAGAGATTCAACGATCAAATCTAATTGCGCAGGATTGGGCAGCGGTCTCATTACTTGAGGTGACGTTAAACCATGTGCATCAGTCGAATTTTTTGCAAAGTTATTTAAATAAGGAGTTAAATCAGAGGGCTTTGCGACATGACTGGCATCGGCGGTAATCACATCAATGGGCAGCTGGATATGCACTGGCCCTGGACGTGCGCCATTAAATAATGCAAACGCTTCAGCGATGACCTTGGGTAACGATTCAGGCTGCCAAATAGTTTTGCTCGTGAGCGCTACCTTGCTGACCATACCTTGCTGATCGTGCAATTCATGCAAGTGCCCTTCACCGCTGCCCGTATCTGCCACTTTATTAACACTAGAAATCACTAACATCGGGATGGAGTCAGCCAACGCCTGCGCCATGGCCGTCATGATATTCGTCATACCCGGACCTGTGATGATAAAACACACGCCAACTTTGGCAGACGCGCGGTAATAGCCATCAGCCATAAACCCCGCACCTTGTTCATGACGCGGTGTCACGTGGCGAATGTTGGTGTTTGGCAGACCACGATATAGCTCGACCGTATGCACACCCGGAATACCAAATACGGTCTCTACCCCATAATACTCTAGCCACTGTACGAGCAGCTCACCACATGTCAGAGACGGCGTGGCGGGCGCTGAAGAAGATGTTTGAAGCGTTTGCGTCATGAGTTAATCATCCTAAAAAGTTCAATCGCGTTTAAATAAGTTGTTCAGTGTCAAAACCCAAGCTGCCCTTTAATCCATTATAAAAAGCAGCTTGATAAAAGCAGTTTGCGATTACAAATCATTCTTAATACACCGCCTTTACCTTATCGTCATAGCGCACACCCGGTAAGATACATAACATCTCAAACAGTAAGTTTGCCGCCAATACTGAGGTGTTACCAAAGGGGTCATAAGGAGGAGACACTTCTACTAAATCGCCACCCACCACATCAAGTCCGCGCATACCGCGAATGATTTCTATCGCTTGCGTTGAGGTCAAGCCACCGATTTCAGCAGTGCCCGTACCCGGTGCAAACGCAGGATCAATACCATCGATATCGAAACTTAAATAGACGGGGCCATCACCGAGCTTTTCGCGTACTTCTGCCATCAATGGCGTCAGAGACTTGTACCAGCATTCCTCGGCAGGGACAACACGAAAGCCTTGTTGGGTTGACCAATCAAACTCTTCGGCGCTATAGCCTGTACCACGTAAGCCAATCTGTACCACGCGGTTGCCATCGATTAAGTTCTCTTCGACAGCACGGCGGAACGGTGTACCATGAGCGATTTTTTCGCCAAACATCTCATCGTTGATATCTGCATGCGCATCGATATGCACCATGCCGACAGGGCCGTGTTTTTTGGCAAGCGCACGCAAGATAGGCAAGGCAATGGTATGATCGCCGCCCAAAGTCAATGGAATAGCACCATGATTCACGATTTTATCGGTATAGAATTTTTCGATGATATCAATACTTTTTAAGAGATTAAAGGTATTGATAGGCACGTCGCCGATATCAGCAACTTGTAAAGACTCAAAAGGCGCTGCACGAGTGGCGACATTATAAGGACGAATCATGCGTGATTCATCACGAATTTGTCGTGGGCCCAATCTCGCACCACTACGGTTTGACGCACCGATATCTAAAGGCACACCCACAAACGCCACATCTAACCCTTCTGCATCGGCCTGAGTCGGCAAGCGCATCATAGAAGCAAAGCCGCCAAATCTTGGCATATCGTTGCCGCTTAATGGTTGATTGAATTTCATAAATCACATCCTTGTTTCAGTTTGTTTAAAATAGGCAATTTTTTATATGCTTTGACAATACCTAAATATTTGAAGTCAGACCATGGTAAAATTTAGAAGTAAACTTCTGATTTTTCGTAGTAATTTAGATTTAACCGTTATTATCAGAAGTTTGATATAAATTTGATGTTAGAAAAGTGATAAATAGAAGATGCATTTTGATGGACATCAGAGGTACTGAGGAATAATGACCGATGCTAGATGAATTGATAAAAATAGACATCAAAACCTTGCGTAGCTTTATGGCAATCGTAGAATGTCAGGGCGTGACAGCCGCACAGTCTCGCTTAAATGTGACGACCTCTGTCATTAGTGGTCATTTGACCCATTTAGAAGATCGCTTAGGCATGACGCTTTGTCATCGCGGACGCGCGGGTTTTAAGCTCACAGAAGATGGTGCAGCAGTATATGAAGCTTGCTTGAGTTTTACCGAAGCGGTTGCCAGTTTTCAGCATCAACTGCACTATATTCGCCAATTGGATTCGGTGCGTGGCGGTCATATCCGACTGTGTCTCATTGACCAGATGCCGACGTTTTTTTATGACGCCTTGCGCCAATGCTTGGCTGCTAGCTATCGTGACAATCCCCTTATTCACTTTTCTATCGATGTGCAAAGCCCTGAAAGCATGCTAGAGAAGCTGCTAAGCAACGAGAGTGATATTGGTGTGGGATATTTTGGCAGTTTTCCACCACTACTCACTTTTCAACCAGCGTTTATTGAAAAACAAGTGGTGTGCTGTGGGCGCGAGCATCGATTGTTTTATGAATCAGAAGGGTTAACATTTGAGGATTTGGAACAAAACTATCCATGGATAAAACGAGGCTATATTACCGATTTGAGTATCAATCATGTCCGCCCAAAAACTTTGAGTGCCACCACTTATCACATGGAGGCAACTGCGCAGCTCATTCTGGCGGGTCATCATGTTGGTTACTTGCCCAATGATTTAGCCAAGCGTTATGAAGAAATGGGGCTGATGAAAATACTACTGCCCAATGAGGCCAGTTACGAGGTCAAGCATCATTGGGCTTATCGAGAAAACTTACACAAACAAGTCGCCGAATTCTTAAGTCAAATGACGCGTCTTTTGTGAATAATGACGGCAAATAGCTACATAGCTACCCTACTGTTAATCACTTTAGATGCTTTAAACCAATCGTTCTAAGCTTTCCTTTATCATCCACTTCTTTTATGACCAACGACCATTCGTCATTGATATCGACCGTATCACCCGATACTGGCTTTATCTCTAAGCTATCATTGATATATTCAGCGACTGTTTGATCCCACATGCTTTTGGCGCTGTCTTCAGATTTGGATTTGAGTTTATCGACAAGCGACTCAGACGCCATAATACTGGTAAAAAACGGTAAATCTCCAAGCTTCACACTTGGGGATAGCAGCCAATCGCCATAAAAATCATCCATGGCTTTATGGTCAAGGGTCGTGTCATTGAAAATCTTAGCAATTTGGGTGGCGTGGTTCCCTGTCATCGCATACCACACCCTATCACCGCATTTGAGCTTGGTATTTTCATCAACAACGATAATATGCTGCCTGCGTACCAAGGCAAAGACACTTATTTCATTAGGGCTTATGCGCTTAGAGATGGCCATTGGATGACGATCAATCGCAAATGCCCCTGACTTTACTTCAAACTCATATAAAGTAATGCTTGCTTTGTCAGATACCCAAACCTCATGCTCTTCTTCTGGGTCTTTATTACTAGGAATACGCACTTTGAATAAATTTGCCATAAAAGGAATGGTTGTGCCTTGTAAAACCAAAGACAAAACCACCACGCCAAAAGCAATATCAAACAACATAAAAGCGCCATCTATTCCCGCCATCACCGGTAATATGGCAAGCGTAATAGGAACCGCACCGCGCAAGCCAACCCAAGAAATAAAGCCAATTTCTCTATCTTTAAATTTAAAGGGTTTCACACTGATATAGACCGCAATAGGGCGAGCAATAAAAATCATAAAAGCGGCAATCGCGACGGAGTAATACCAAACATCAATCACATGCGATGGCGTCACCAATAACCCTAGTACCACAAACAATACCGCTTGTGACAACCACGCAAAGCTATCCATCACCCGCATCACATGCTCAGTTGAGCGCACTTTATGGTTGCCAATTAGCACACCAGTGAGATAAATTGCCAGAAATCCGCTACCGCCAATCAGATTAGTCGCGGCAAAAACTGCCAGGCTCGCAGACATGATCAAAATGGCATACATACCCTCTGCCAAGTGTATTTTTGGTAATAGCCTTGCCAATAAATAACCAAACAGTAAGCCCATGCCCAAACCAAAGCCAAGCTGCTGTAATAACAACCCTAAAAAGCCCAGTATTGTCTGTCCAGCGGGATCAACATTTAAAGCGATTAATCCTGTCACCAGCAAAATAGCCAAAGGATCGTTCGCGCCCGATTCTAGCTCCAATGTGGCTTGCACACGATCGTTAAGTTTGACGCCGCCATTACGCAATAGCGAAAACACCGCTGCTGCATCGGTTGAACCAACAATGGCCGCCATCAACAAACCAAGACGCCAATCAACATCGAGTAGCCAAGTGACGAATATACCCAGTATTATTACCGTCGCAAGTACGCCCCAAGTGGCTAAGGTAATAGCAGGCTTGAGACCCACTCGAAATGACTTAAAAGACGTGCGTAGCCCACCATCTAACAAGATACAGGCAAGAGCCGCCTGCCCGACAAAGTTAGCAAGCCCGTATTGGGCGAACTCGATACCTAAAATGCCATCTTCGCCTGCCAACATCCCTACGATCAAAAACAACAGCAATAGCGGAACGCCTAAGCGCGCCGATAACGTACTTGCCATAATACTGGCGAAAATTAACAATGCCCCTACGAGATAGATGATATTTAAGGTATCCATCTTTTTTTAAGCCCTATTTTTATAAATTGTAATGAGTGGAGTTATCGTGATAATTCTAATCTTAGTTTGCTACAGGTCACACCATAAAATCGCTCTTAAGCATAACATCTACGACCGAATCTATAAAAATTATCTGTAGAAATATGTACCGAATTTTATATATACCTTTGATATATTGCCCTTTGACAGAGTTTACGTTTTTTTCTAACCACAACTAAGCCTGAATGTACTGCCATGTAAGGACCAAAATCGCTGCGGCTATTGTCCAAGCGACAACGCCGAACAGTAATGCCTTATATAAGCTGACGTAACCGATGCTAAAAAATACCACAAAGGTATAAATAAGGTGCGGTATGACACCGAGCATACTAAATATTAATGCGACTTTTAAATCAGCGGGGCTACGCTCAGTACCTACAATAAAGTGACTGATTAATGTAAATGTGGGGAACAATGGCGCGAGTGCTGCCAAATAAAAAAATCTGGTTTGCGCGAATAATTGAATCGCCAATACCATTAGAGCACCAATAAGCATTTTTAACCAAATCACGACGGGGTCATCTCCTATGGAATGATAAGGGCTGGAAATAGCCCAATCCACCATGATACTAAAGTCTGCAAACCGACATAAGAGCCATCGCTGATTAATTAATCTATATGATAAAAAAGTGCAAAAAACCCCATCTAGCAATGGGGCTAAATGGGGCTATTCATTTTTATGAAGCGAGTTTTTTATTACTCACTCAATCATTTTTTGGCTTCAGTGCGGCACTGATATCGGCGAGTAGTGGCGGGATATCATGCTTATCAGCGATGACCTCTAACATAACCAACTTGTCTTTTACAGCCGCTGCTTGCGTAAGAGCCGCTTTTAACTCGCCTGCTGTTTCTGCTTTTAGCAGCAGACTATTATCATCGGTGGCACCAAAAGCTTTTGGCATCATCTGCCAGTTACACTTAGGAATGTCATTATAGCGCTGGTTTTCACCATGAATCGCCCGCTCCACGGTATAGCCATCATTATTAATCAGTACAATCACTGGATTGATATGCTCTTGAATCATCACCGCGATTTCTTGAATGGTCAATAATGCTGAGCCATCACCAATCAATAAGACACTGCGCTTGTTTGGCGATGCAATAGCCGCACCCAAACTTGCCGGCAACGTATAACCAATCGAGCCCCACATTGGTTGTCCATAACAAGTCACGCCTTCTGGTAAACGCACATCACTGATGCCAAAATACGCCGTTCCCTGTTCTGCAAACACCAAATTATTATGATCTAAATGATCGGCAATGATATGCCATAGATCATCTTGAAGAATAGCCTCGCTGTCCTTACCCTGCTGCTCATGCGGCTTGACTTCTTTACAGAACTGCTTTGGCACAATATTAATATCTGAGGTCAAGACTTCATGTAGCGTTTTTAGGGCGTCTTTTAGGGCAATGGGCGCAAAATTTTTGCCAGCAATGCTCGCGCGCTCATAATGCAAATCAACCACTGTATTTTCATCAATGTCTTGGCTAAAACCCGCCGTCGTAGTATCGGTATATTGCACACCGATTTTTATTAAGCACTCACAGTTTTCGACTGCATCCTTGACCACGGGACGTGATGCCACGCCAGCATAAGTCCCTGCCCAGCGCTCACTATTTTCGTCAAGCAAAGTTTTGCCCCATGACAACGTCGTATAAGGAATATCCGTATCGGCAATCAATGCCTTAAGCTGATTTTGCAGCCCTAAACGATGCACCATCAAATCTGCCATCAGCGTCGTGGTTTTGTTTGGCAGAAATTCTATGAGCGCTTGTTTGAAATCTGCCAATGCTGCTTGACTGGTGATGTCTTCTTGGCTATCCACAAGCTTTGTAGTCGGTGGATAAATAGGTTGACGAGCAACGTCAGGCGATAGTAACAGATAGCCCGGGCGATGTTTTTTAAGAATTAAGCGAATCACACGATCGATTTCTGAGGCAGCATTTTCAGGGGTAAGCTGCGCTCGTGCTACCGTGACCGGCTCTACCATTTTAATAAAATGATTGAACACGCCGTCACCAAGTGAGTGATGGATGCGGCGCTTTGAATCTTGTAGAGCCGTACTTGGCGCGCCCACGATATGAAGCACTGGTGCATACTCAGCAAAAGAGCCTGCGGTCGCGTTAATCGCTGACAATTCTCCCACCCCAAAGGTCGTCACCATCGCCGCAAAGCCGCGCTCACGTGCATAGCCGTCAGCTGCGTAACCTGCATTTAACTCATTGGTGTTACCCACCCAGCGCAGCTTATCAGAGGCGATAATATTGTCTAAAAAAGTTAAGTTGAAATCACCAGGTACGCCAAATATCTCTGACGCGCCTGCTTCTGCGACACGATCAAACAAATAATCAGCGATGGTATATTGTTGACTCATAGTACTTATCCTTAAGTGTTATCTTTATAAATCATAAAAATGATTAATATGGTTAAAGTCATTATAAAACTGTATTCCAGCCTATTTATAGAAAGCAAAGCTTTTGGAATATAGATTACAACAATCTGTTATATCACAGATGAAGGCTAGGATAATATGGCAATTTACTATCTTTTACTTTTTTTCATACTAACTGTTGACACGTTCAAAAAAATGCGTATAATACGCCTTCATCAACTAACGATAGTTAATTGATAATTAGCGGGAATAGCTCAGTGGTAGAGCATAACCTTGCCAAGGTTGGGGTCGAGAGTTCGAATCTCTTTTCCCGCTCCAAATACTTAAAAAGCCTCACTTAACAGTGAGGCTTTTTTTTGTCCAATTTTCAAGGGCTGTAGCGTTTTTCAGCATGAGCTATTCAGTCTAATTGTTAAGTTCATCTAACATATTAAAAGCTCAAAAATCAGCACCGTGACCAAAACGTGACCATTTCGTGCCCACGCTATAAACACTAATTTCGTAATTGACCCCAACTTATTATTCTTATCTTTATAAAAAGCGATGCTAAGAAATATTTTCTTAACATCACTTTTCCTTTTTTACTGCTTTTGTATGTTGAGCTCATAGCGTGACCAAAACGTGACCAAATCATGAAAAAGTAAGTTTTAAAAATAACCCCAACCTTAATTGTAGGCCTTGGAACGTCATATATATAAGGCTCTCACACTTATTGCTCTGCGCATCTTTTTCAACTTTGTAGGTCCTCAAGACTCTTCATTATCTTTATTATTTGGCTTATAAATAAATAAGTCACCCACCTGCACATCTAAAAACTCACATAACTGGTCGATGGTATTGAAGTCAATTCTTGATGACTCTTCATTGTATAACTTATGAAGGGTTGATTTGCTCATACCTGTTGCTCTTACAACATCTGCTACACGCAACTTTTTCTCTGCCAAAATTACAGGGAGTTTAGACACAATCATAATTAATACCTCTTTTCGGGTAAAAATGCTTTACATTGAGGTAAAAAGATAATATAGTACACAAATCGGTTACTAATTACCTCTAAGCAGGTAAATCACAGCTGATACTTCAAAGGTGCATTTTTACAGGCTGATAAAATATTTTCTATTCTATCACTTAATGCAATTACTTAATAACTGAAAAGAGGTAAACACTATGAGCAATACTTATTTAACAACTGATGAGTTAGCCGAACGCATCAAGTACGACGCACGTACTATCCGCAATCAAATGAAAGACACCGTTTTGATTGAAAACATCCATTACATTCGTCCTTTCGGCGGTCGCAAGATTTTGTACGTATGGGAGCGTATCGAAGAGGATATGTGTAAGCCAGTTATGAGCGCCATCAACGGTATGGCACTTCAGTAATAAAAGGAGAATTACTATGGCTACTATGCGAGGACGGTTTGGCAAGCTGGTCGTTGACTTCCGCTACTTAGGTAAGCGCTGTCGAGAGAAAACCAGTTTAGAAGACAATCCAGCTAATCGTAAAAAATTAGCGCAAATCTTGAAAAAAATGGAAGCTGAAATCACCTTAGGTATCTTTGACTACGCTACTTACTTCCCAAAGAGTGAACGAGCACAAGAAATGAATGCACTGGCTGATAGAGCGGAAGCTTGTATCAGTCGCAACCCTACCTTTAGGCAGTTTTCAGAGATTTGGTATGAGGAGAAGAAGATTGAATGGCGGCCAAGCTATCGGCAAAAAATAAAGATTATTCTTGATAAGTACTTGTTGCCTGAGTTTGGTGGTAAAGCAGTACATGCCATAAAAAAACCAGACTTGCTGACCTTCCGTAGCTCTCTCGCCAAAGTTCGTTACGGTAAAGATGGTCAGTCAAGTCTGTCAGTAGCACGAATCAATCAGATCATGATACTTCTTCGTATGATACTAGAAGAAGCGTCAGATCGCCATGAGTTTGAGATGCCTTATAAAAATATTAAGAATCTCAAGCAAGCTCGTCCGGATGTAAACCCGTTTACATTGAGTGAGGTATGGCTGATTTTAAAGCATGTGCGCGCGGACTATAAGCCCTACTACACCATTCGCTTCTTCACCGGGATGCGTACCAGTGAGATCGATGGGCTTAAGTGGGACTGCGTTAACTTCGATCGGCGTGAAATCAGTATCCGTGGTGCGTTAGTAAACGGTGAGATGGGTCCGACAAAGACATTAGGCTCACAACGTGATATTGCGATGTCGCAGTTGGTCTATGACGCCCTACTAGAGCAGAAGGAACGTACCTTTGGTAAGTCAGAGTTTGTATTTTGCAATTCACAAGGCAATCCGATGGAGTACCGTAATGTGAACAGGCGGGTATGGAAGCCTACGCTTGCCCTACTCGGTCTCAAACATCGGCGTGCTTATCAGACTCGGCATACCGCAGCGACGCTTTGGCTCGCTGCTGGTGAGAACCCTGAGTGGATAGCTCGGCAGATGGGTCACAGTAGTACAGAGATGCTGTTTCGGGTATATAGCCGCTATGTGCCTGATATCACCCGCCAAGATGGCTCAGCGATGGATAATTTGCTACTGGCGAGCAAGGAGAAGTTAACCAGCGCAGCAAATAGCTCTAATGCACAAACTGACAAGGAGACGTCACTATGACAATTATCAATTATGAAGAGCTATTTGCTGAGTTTAAGCCTGACGGTGCAATCAGTGAAGATGCGAATAAGATTGCTAATGCATTGATGCGTGAGTTTTATATTTCATCGGGTCATAACCTCGCACGCTTCTTGGGAGTGAAGCACTGCTTTGATAACGATATGGCGATGCGTATATGGGTGCAGAAGCGCTTAGATGACAGTCTTGACTATGTGATTGAGGATATGCGTTTTCAGCTTCAGAGCGAGCTTTATGAGCTATTACCGCAGCCTGGCTATGGCGGCTACTGAGGAGAATGTGATGAGTGTAAAGCTTCAGCCAAATATGACGCAGAACGCACGCGATCTAAGAATCTGTGAGGATTACTGGGCATATGATAACGAAAGTGATTATATCGCACATGTAGAAACCCTCTGTGAGAAGTATGAGATTGGCACACAAGTACTATTCAAGACAATCGGTGAGTGTTTTGCTTATTTAGATGATGTGCGATGCGAGTACTGTGGTTATGTGTGTCCTTTACAGATACCAGCAGACATTCCTTATATGCGAGCAAAAGATAATTGGTGCTGTGAGGTATGTGAGCATGCTGTATGGCGGGAACATAATCATAGATAAGTCGTTCAAATTTTAAAGCCAGGCAGCTTAGACTGCCTGGCTTTTTTTCTATTACTCTTTGAGTATTAATCAGTTTAATAATCCTATTTGACATAATAATTAGCGCTCATAACAACCATGTTTTAATAAAAGACTAGGGGTTGTCCTAAGGCGTGGGATAAATTGGTACAGTCATTTTAGGATAAGCTATACTAATTCTATATATAGCAAACTGGGCTCAACTACTATGACAAGGCGAAATGTCCTAAGTGATGATCAATGTGAGAGGATTAAAGACATACTACAAGGTCGATCAAGTAACATTGATGTTACCGCAATAGACAAAATATTATTCGTAGAAGCAGTTCTGTGCCACTATAGTCAAGGAATTTTAGAATCGCTACAAGGTGACCGACCGCAGATAGTATATTGAGTACATCTAGGGCGGGTAACACCGTAGCGGTTTAAAAGTGCTGTGACTATATAAAGAAGCATCCATTGGCATGACCTACCATAACGCTTTGGCTACTTCGTAGTTATTCATACTCGTTTTATTCGCTAGTCAAAAAAGGCATATGGGAGTAGATTTTTAATCAGCTGTCCAAACAATCAGATGATGAGTATGCCATGATAGATGCCAATATTTTTACAGTCCATTAGCATTAGCATGCTAGGGCAAAAGAGCTCAAGCCATTGGACGCAGCAAAGGTGGTCTGACAACTAAAACACATACTCGAACAGATGCATTAGGCAATCCTAATCATCTGCGTAAGTTTAACGGGGTGCCAAAAGAGCATTCCCATCTGAACGTGAGTGGTGCTTTAATCGCAGTGACCCACAGCATCAACTATTGAATTTAAAACAATCAGTTAAAAAGGGGATGTAATAGTTATGTAGGACACCTCCAATTAATAGTTATTAAAACCTAATCCACAAGAATAGCTTTTTGCATTAGCAATTGATTGTTTTGATAAAACTGTATGTCAGTGTTACCCAACACCGTAGCAGGTATACCTGTTAGCTCTGATAAATTATCAATTGGTACGACCACAGACTTCGCACCGTTATCAGACAGCATAGTAATTTTATCTGCAAAGTTAATAGCTCGCTCCACAGCACCACCGACAGAAATATTCCCAAGTACAGCAAGTCCAGACTTAAGGTTCTTTTTATATAAAGCTGACACTATGGCTATGTACACAGCTGAGCCAATACCTGATGATATTGAAGCGCCTAGCATATTGGTGATCTGAATAGTTATATCGTAATTCTTAAGAGAATGCTGCTCATTCAAAATCGTTTTTTCATTGGCATTTATATACTGGTAGGTGTTTTTGATATTGTCTTTAACAACCGTATTATTAACTCCAGATATATACATCTTACCTGATCCAGAGGTGACTACAGCCTCGATTCTAACCAAAGCCAAACTATCACCATCACTAGTACAGGTGTAACAGACGCCTGGTGGTAATGGTGTATTTTCTATTAAGTTCGAGCCTTTCTCTTCTGGTAAACCAACGAAGTGCTCTTCTTGAGTTTCTTTGTCGATATAAGAAAAGTTAGTCTCCCAAAACTCCATACCGCCAATACGCTTAAGCTGCTCTTTGACACGTCGTCGCATTTCGAGTGCAATTTCTAGATACTCTCGAACATCTTCTTTGGTGTACTCCCCATCTGGATGCATTAGCTTAATAAAGCCAGAGACAGTCTTTTTAACAGGCTTGGTATCACGCTGCTTAAGATGAGACCCTAACGAAAAGTAATCCTCTAGGACGTCTGTATAGGTCACTCTACGTAAAGATTTGAGTGCTTCTGAAAAATAATCCGTACTAAAGCCAAAATTAGAGGTGAAATGATGAGGTGAAAACTTGATCATCTCCCAACCCGGAAGATAAAAATGGATACGATCCAAAAATGCTGTATCGTTATTTACCTCATCTGAAAGCGGACTAAATAGGTGAGAAGTCTGTAGGACTGTTTCCACTGGTTGGTTAATATTACCGTTAAAAATTATCGAAGCGACACCAGTAATTTCTCCTCCCGCTCCAGCTCGTGAGAACGATCCTGACTCCATGTAATCTTTCATTAGGGGGATGGCATCTCGATCTTTGAAAATCTTATCTGTCGCTTCATCGAAACAGATAGCATCCCATTGTCCTACTGAACCTACCTTATTGGTGGTGCCATGCACGAACAGCTTGGCAACTGTTCCTTGTCCACCAGATATCAATACTGCGTAGGGTGTTAGCTCTTTGAATACAAATGATTTACCAGTCGATCGTGGTCCAAGTTCAATGAAGTTAAAATTACTTTCAACCATGGGCAGTAGACGAGATAACAACAACATTTTGATGCGGTCGGTTACACCTTCTGCATTAGGCTCATAACCACAGCTTCTCAATAAAACATCTAGCCACTCACTTTTAGTAAACTCTTTACGTTTACTAATTATTTTACTGTTGTCAAATGTAGATAGCTGTATTGGCTTGATATTACTGATAACAAAGGGATAGATATTTTGGCCTATTTTGATATCAGAGTCGTATTCAACGTCAATGATCGCCCATATGCCACCCATCAACATTTTTTCATGCTCTGTGACTAAACGATCCGAGATATTGCCATTTCTTATATTACTATTTTGTAGCTTAGCCCAGTACACATCTCTATTAGAGTCCAACTCAACTGAAATCTTATCAATGATCTTGAAGCGACCTTTTTCTCGTATCTTAGAGTGGATTAAGGCACTTTCTTCAGGATTCACATAGTGCTCGCTAAGAATCTTCTTAACGTTACTCATCCCCTCTTTAATCTTTTCTTCATCATCAGTCGAGCAAGAGTTAGCAATTAAGTACTCTAATACAAAGACAGGTACATTAGCCCCTACCTTGACTGAGCGTACTAAGTCTTTTTTTACCACATAACCTTTAAAATGCTCTAAGAGTTTTTGGTCTAACTCATTTAAGACAAACATTGCCAATTCCTTGTTTTAACTCTTAGTAAATACCGCTAGGAAAATTAAAAGAAGCTCTAATAGTAATATCGATACTGATAATGAAGTATGAGCTTTTTAGAAAAGCCCACCCAAGTCACGATCATTATTCTTTTTGACCACAACTCGATCAAGCTGCTGTTTCGTTACCGCATCAATGAGTTGCACCTCAATTTCGTTATGACTATCAAAGGTATACTCTTTACCGATCTCGCTGTTACTTTGAATGGCTATCACATCACTCTTATTGATCATGCTCTTATTAGCTGAAAATAACAGCATGACCTTTCGCTCTTGCGTGAACAGATCTACTTCACTTGCATTTGCTTTCAGTGCTATTCGATAGAGCTCTCCAGTGACGCTAAACAATTCACTTTTATTAGCAATAGATACCTCTAAATTCAATCCTTCGTCACTGTCTTTTGACCAACAAAAATATGGCGTTACCAGCTCTTGAGGAGCTAGCCCACCGTGAGCAAACCCATAAGTACTAGGCGTTTTGAAAGGACTCATACTTTTAGCAAAGTAAAGATAATTAAAGTTTTTGTAGCTTTTAGCTTTCTCAACAAACTTCTCTGCAAAATTGTTATCCTGCTTGTTCACAGTCCACATATAACGTTCATATATACTTGTGTCGCCTGTAGGCTTACTAACAATCTTATCAGCTTCAGTTAGAAGCCCAGTTAGTACAAAACCATGATCAGTAATGAGATAAACTTTTGCATAACCAATTTTTAATAACTGGTTGATTTTTTCACCAAAAAAATCGATGGATTCAGGGAAGTATTTTAGTGCTTTACTGTTAAGCTTATCTCCCATGTCATCGATGTCTTTATAAGTACAAATTAGTACTCGACCTGTTAAAGCTTCATCGTTCACTTCATCTAGACGTATATAGTCGATACTAGTTTCAGAGTTTTTCGCTGTGAGATATTTTTCACGCTTACTCTGTATAGGCTCAACGGTGCCATCAGAGATATAAATATGGCTCATGTTGTTTTCAGTGACAGAAGGCCAATCAGCAAGAATGTGTTTCCGTGTTAGCTTGCTGTCGCTGCCTAAGCTTTCGACCTTTATCGCTACCTGTTCAGCGATCTCATAAGCGACCCCATCACCTACGATAACAGCAATCTTACCGCTGTTTGAATCGATGAGGTCTTGTAATATGCCAGTTTGATCTTCTCGATACTGATCGAAATACATAAACCATTTATCTAAAAATAAGGCAACGTAGCCTTTATACAACTCTTGAAAAGGATCAAGAACATCGTCTTGTTGCAAAAACTCAGTATATAGATTACGTATTGCTGTATCTAAAGGGCTAAAGTGATCTTTATAATAATCAACACATTCAGCAAAAGTATTTAGGTAGGCAATGTTGTTAGGCTCAAACTCAAGCAAGGTAGTGATATCTTTCCAAAAGGTAATTCCCAAAGCTTGAGCCTGCTTGCTCTTATTGCGTTGTTTGAGTCTAGCTATAAGCTGTGACTTCTCTCCTTGCTCAAGCTTGTTATTGGCCAACTTGTGACCTATTTGCTTTAGCCAATTATTATCTACCTGCCTAAAAGGGTGGTTTGGATCAACTCGCCATACATCCACGTTCGCATCTAACGTGTATTTAGCCAGGTAAGCTGCAAATGAATCACGATAGCTCATAGAGTCTAACCAAGTGCAGTACACTTCCATTAGCGTGCCATTAGAGCTATTGGTCGCTAGACCATCTAATAAAGCCTTGACGACTTCATCAGCTAATGTTTTGGCTGGCTTGTCCATATATTCTTGGCCAAGAAGATCGTTAACTTTACGATAAAAAGTTGTACGTATTTCCTGATCATACTTTTCTGTTTCATAAGCCTTCGGGTCATGAACGAAAGGAAGCAGCTCTTTTTTAAGATCAAATATCTCAGAAGCACCTTTATGACTTAGATCCATCCAATAAGTACGATCCTTCCCAACACTCACTTTAGCGGCCGCTATCAGGTCTTCTTTAGGTAGGTTGATATTAATGTTCAATGTTTCGTGAACATTATCACTGATATACTTTTGTAAATAGCGTATTTCGATACAACCATTAGTCTCACAATACTCACGTATAAAGGTAAGCTTACTCTTAGCTAGATGAGTATAGATCACAAAATTTTGACCCAACATAGAGTTTTGCTGTAGCGCTTTTTCAACCTTATACTTAGCCTCTAGCTCACCCAACTCACTATTGGTGCGATAAATCGTACTATCATTTCCCAGAGTTTTTAGTAAGAATTCAGCTTCACCGCTTTCATCAACGAATACTGCTACTGGATGCTTTTCATGGATGCGTGATAAGTCTTTCTTAAACCAAGTATCAATCACACTAATTTTCCTCTACAAGCTGCTGAACATTATTATTAATCATGAACTCTAGACCTAAGATGACCAAAGCCTCTTCCTCATTCAACTTATCAGTAGTTTCACCAATCATGATCAAGAGCGCTGTTAGCATTGAAAGTCCTCTTTCTTTTATAGTCTCTGGTGTCCAATCAAGATATCTATTAGCAACTATCTGTGCACTCATTGAATCGTAACGATACCCTCTTGCTTTGTAACCAGGACCTTTATTTGACTGGTCTACCTTATGGTCAAATTGGTCATTACTAAAGCTAGCATTATCACTATGAGATATAGCGAGTAAGTTGCCCAAACTATTACAGAGCCTCAATTTTTGATCAGGTGTATAGTCTTCAAAAGCTGACCATTTCTGCTGTATTTTTTGATAGGCTAACTTTTTTTCAGGAGTATCTTCACCTTTACAGTATTGATCATAGCTTAGGGCTGCACTTTGAGGGTATATATGCTCAATAGTGTTCTTATCTTTAAAGTCCTGCCAATTTATTTTACTAGCATGGGTAGAAGTGAGGTTTTTATCACGTAAAAAAGAATCATACTCGAATAGAAAATAATGTATCCCTGACCAACCGTAGAAGCCTTTGGAGCCCCTCGCTTCATGAATATTTTGCATCTGATTTTTGAAAAATAAAAAAACATAATAATCTTTAGTTTGGTTCTCTATTTCATTGTAAGCATCTTGAGCAGATATGTTTGAGTAATAAACTCTTGGAGCACGACGATAAAGCCTACTGTTACCTGTATGAGAAAGTCTGTCTGATACGTCAAACACCTTGAATGCGTAGCTCTCTAATGCTTGAATCATTGGCAGATAGTCGCTAGCATTAGTTTGTCTTAATGCGGCTAGTACAAGAGGTTTAAACGATGCTTGAAAACCCACACGATGAAGGCCTAGAATACTTGATTTTATGTTATCTTCATGAGCTTCAAAAAACCTAGGGTAATGGATTTTATTCCATATAACGGCGCAGCTTTGTAGTGACTTAACATAGTGGCGAATATCATTTGCAGTAAGCAACCCTTCATAGACACGCTCAAGCGTAAAGTACTCATTGAATAGATGTATTGCATGAGCATTTGACTCACTACGGTTATAGCGGTCAAAATAAGTGATCCAATGGGCTTTGATAAAATTATTATCACTTAAAGGAGATTTTTTATTTGCTCCCAAAGCCTGATAAATGGTTATCCAGCCTTTATTGATAGAATCTATAAGGTCTTGCTTCTGTGCTATTGTAAAATACTCTGACGACGAACTCTCTGAGTTGTCTGCTTTCATTTCAAACTTATCACTTAAATACATTAGACGGTTTTTTAACTTTTCTAGCTCAGATAATGGTTTGCCACGATTGTTCATCGTTTCAAAAACGACGTATTCATCAAGGTCCTCTGGTAATATATATTCATTAAAGCGTAAGCCACCAGTTACTCGATCAAATAGCTCCTGCAAGCATTGCTCTTCGTTATCAGACTCTTTCAAATATTGACTGACCATTTTCTCAAAGAAGGATTTGGCATTTTTTAAGTTCTCGGTATAGACGCTTTCACGGCTATCGTCTTCTACTCCATCTAGCCCTAGTATATGTTGTCTAAAAAACTTATCACTTGGGTTATCTTGGTCATAGCCAAAAATATACGCATATAGACCATCTTTTTCGATATGTAAGTAACGAATGGTTGTATCGCCCTCTCGTATCCCAAACTCTATGCCAAGCTTTTCAGCTTTTTCTAACATGACTGTTATAAGGATAAGAATGCTAGTGATGCGTTGCTGTCCGTCTACAATAGCAAATTGCTTATATCTTGGTAGCCATGGATACTCGCAGTCTTTGACCCCTACTAGAGTAAGTAGGCCTGTATAGTGCCATTTACCTTGAGGGATATTAATAATATCGTTCCAGAGATCTATCAGTTCACCTTTTATTTTCTTTAAATTTTCAGCTTTGACGTTGTCGCCAGTTTCACTGTTACTCCAAGAATAACCTCGCTGATAAGACGGTATCCTTAGGATACGACTTGTAAAAATATCGTGTATTGATTTTAAGTCCATTTACTTAATCCTTACCAGTCAGCGTTGAGGTATTTTTTTAGTTGTCCAGCATTGAGCACATCGTAAGCCAGCATTTTTTTCTGCTGTAATGGTGCAATATTCTTACCTACGCCATCATCTAGGATTGGGTTATAACCCTCTTCTAGCAACTCATCAATCTTACCCTTAAAGACTTCAATCTCTTTCAACTGCTTAAAGATACGGTCTTTTTCATTCTGAGCACTGGCACTCTCATTCTCAGCAAGGTCACTCTGACGATTCTGTAGGGCACGTTCACGATTCTCAATATAGACTGAGCGAAGACGCATCAAGTTATCACGGCTCCATTTATAAATAATAATATAGCAATCAAACCCCTGCTCTGGACCACTGGTTAAGTGCCAGATAAAGGGAGTCTTGGGTAAATACATAAATAAATTTAGATGATCAGATAGCTCTGCAAAAAAGTATTTATTGATATAATCGTTGAGTGGTCGCCCAAGCACCGAATCAAAATTAGAATACTGAGCAGTGCTAAAACCTTTTTCGTAGAACTTTTCTTCTATCAAGTCTAGCAGTTGCTTACCACCAGAATTTGGCATTAATGAAACAATACCATCCTCATCTTCAATAAGAATTTTGCGGATCATGTCTGCTAAAAACTCCATAGCCATTGTATTCATACGCTGTTTTGGTATCACATTACTTTGCTTAAACCAGTACCATACGTTGATAGGGTTTACTTGATGACGAATACAAAACTCTTCTAAGTTATTATTGCTTTGATAAAGTGTAGGGAAACCCGACTCTATTTTTTCACGCTCTTCTTCTGTAAATTCTTTTAAAGGTAAAGCACTAATAAACTGTTTAATATCATTCAGTGGAAACTCTTTTGCTGCTTCTTCTGATAAATAAGCTAGATGAGCCTCTTCTGATATTGGAAGTTCGCCAATACTAACTCCTTCTTTTACGAGCACCATTTCTTTATCTTTTTCCGTCAGTTCATAAATTTCAAATATTTTCTTATTAATTCTTGCCTCAAGAATAGCAACTTGAGATAACAAATAGTTTTCAAAGCTAAAGAATTCTTTAACTTTAATATTAATATCTTTTTTATTGTTAAGATGTTCGATGGGTGTTTGTATAAAATCTGGATTTATTAGTTCTGTTTTTTGAAGCTCTAATTTTATTTTGATACAAGCTTGAGCATCAACATCACAGTCATATGATATTACAGCGGGAAGCCTTCTAATATCCTCAGGCTGCTTATTAACAGTAGGATTGAAGCAATTGAGTACATAGTTAAATAGTTTTGAGTTTGAGTAGGCAATCCAATAAAGACTTTCTTTATTATTACGATAAATAATTGAGCTAGCCGCCATATCAAACAATCTATTTTCAGTAAACGCCCTACCGCATACTCCTTTAACAGATCTAGTTGAAAGAGTGACCCCTTGTTTAAAAGCAAGACCTTTTTCTATTTGTTGTGAATTTTTTTGTTCTTTTATTCTCTTTCCACTATTTTCCCATTCAATTACTAACCACTCATTACCTGACCACCTATTAAATTCGCCACCTTTAAGATAATGAACCCATTTCTTTTTATCCGTTAAAGACTTAGATACTTTATTACTATCAATCTCCCAATGAAATCGGAGAAACTTGTTATTATTTGCAGTTTTAAGACCGAGAGCAACATCAGTTATGTCTCCAACTGTATTTGATATAAACTTCTTTCTAAACTCGTCAGATATCCAGTATATAAAAGGCCATGAATCGATTAGCTTTAGCTTCGCTTGATCTAACTTATAAGCACGCTCACTGTCTAAACTTTCTATAACATTAGTTAAATTATCAAAGAATACTGTTTTCTTAAACTTTTCTTGAAGATTATTCGTAAGGTTAAAATACAACCCATAATCTTCACTATCAGATTTACTTAATACATAAAAAGTAGCATCTAGCAATATTCCTGGCCCAAACATATTGACTCGATCTAAACCATAATCAACCATTACATCAATATGTGTATTATTAACAATGAATTTACGAACATCCTCGAATGACTTAATAAACATAAAAGTATGCGGATGAATCATGGCTATCATGCCATTATCATTTGTTAGTTCATAACAACGTTTTACAAAGGCCGCATAAAGATTAGCACTGAATTTATACGGCTTCTTATAATTATCATTAATAAACTTCTTTAATTCTGATCCGAAGTCAGCACTGTCTGTATAAGGAGGATTAGCAGCTGCCACATCATATTTTATAGTTAACAGCTCAAGAAACGTAATAGCATCCTGGGTTTGACTAGTTAAAAATGTATCACTGCTTGTACGTGCATATTGCTCTACGGCTTCAGACAAGTTCTTAAAGAAGGTTTCAGCAAAGCTTTGGTGCTCAGCTAAATCCGCTGCTGCGAATAAATCATCATGAGCTCGCTCTTCAACAGCTCTTAGCTGCTCCTGTATCTGCTCATCGATTTTCACTAGAGAGCCGAACTTATAAGCGTTCTGCAGATCACTCCAGACCTTCTCTATCAACTCTTTTTGGTTTTTATTTAGTGTATTACCTTGCTCGAATATTTGGCGGACACGATCATATTCAGGCAGGTAAAAGTCTGATGAGACGATGTTATAGTTTATCTCACCGATACTGCTGCGCTTCTTCTTAGCTTTGATAAATAGACCAAGCTGGGCTAGCTGAATGGCTCGATCATCAAGATCAATACCATGCAGATTATTTTCTATAATCAGCTTGGGTATATCACTTTCATCATAATCAGCACTATAGTTTTCTATCTGGTCGATATATAGCTCATAGAAGAAATCAAAGGCATACAGTAAAAAGTTACCTGAGCCGCAAGCTGGATCAATGATTTTGACTTCATGTAATGGCTTGAGAGTGCGAGTCTGAGTAGAAGGTGCGTTGGCAATTCTATGATTGTCTTTAATCTCAGAATCTGGGTACATTTCGAGATACATTTTACCCAGTGAGTTCTCAACAAGAAACTGTACTACCCAACGTGGCGTATACACTTGCGATTGCAGTGAGACCTTATGGTATTCAGTTTTATCTTTACTGTCTTTGTGGGCTTGTTTCTTTTGGTTGTTGTAGCTTTCATACATCCAACCTAAGACATCATCGCTGTTCCAAATACCATCAACATATTCTCTAGTGATTTGTTCATCTTTCTCGACTGCATTAAACCGATCAATGATATCGTTGAGACTGATAGTATCTGGCAGTAATGCATAGGCGTACGCTTTACTATAGAGCGGTAGCGTCCCACCTAACTCATCAAAGGCAAACTTAATATAGTCTCGGATGCCTTCAAGCTCTTCGTCACGCATGTGCGGATATATCTCTAACCACATTTTATGGCCAAGTGAGCGGTCTCCATGCTCCACCTGCTTGGTTAAAATAGGTGGGAATAAGTTAGCTGCTTCCATGACTTTGATAGCAGCTAGGCGGTTAAATAGGGTAAAAGTTAGCTCATCTAAAAGCTTTTCACGACCACTCTCGTAGCTACCTGTCTCACTGATATGATTATCGAGCATAGCGACAAAACGTTCACGCTTAGCTTTAACCTCGTCAGGTAGGTTGGCAACTTTGTCGTCGTCCATTTGCTTAGTCTTGCCAAAGCCTAATCGAGCAAACTGTTTGTCAAAAGAGGCTTCTATCAGTTCTCTTATTTGCCCTACGTGATCAGCTAACTTCATTCCATTTCTACCTTAGTCTTGTATTTCTATTTCGAGTTCGATTTCATCTTCTGGCTTTGCACTCACTAGCGCACGCAGTTGGTCACTTAAAAATGTTTTATAGTCCTGCACAGTCATTACACGGTTCGGTAGATTAAAAGCAACCTTGCGAGGTTTTTTGGGTGCTGGTGGTGTGTATTGATCAGAGTCATTCTCGTGATTACTTTCTATATTAGTGACAAGTTCTGAGACGTCTGGCTGTGGTGGCAACTCTTTAATAAAGCCACTTTTTAGGATCAATAGATCATTGTCTTTTAGAGGTGCTTGAATAGTGTAATTCAAAATATCAGACAATGAATAACCACTATTTGAGCAGTTGGTACTATAGCCTAGAGTAGGTTCACCAACCACGCGTTTGTCAACGGCACTCTTTATTAAATCCAATTGTTGTAGGTTTCGCTTGTTAGGTTCAGCAGGATACTTTTGAAGCTCACGCTGCGCTTCATCAACCTTACCTTGAAGTGATCTATACTCGTGGCTCATTGCTTCTGAAGCCGTTTTAACGAGCTTATAGTAAGCATCCTTCACTACCTGTACTTGCTGTTGTAGCTCACCGAAGTTTCTTACTATATCTTGCTTAAATAGACGATCAAAATTTTGAGACGCGTCTTCGATATCTACATTCTTACGATCTGCCTTTGCAAGCTCTTGTTTGACACTATCAATAAACTGTTGGAAACCTTTTACTTTTGGCAGGTTGTTTTTGACAAACTTCTGTGTTTTTAGAATCGTCTTAATAGCATTACTAAACTCATCTTTATTAGCTAAGAGCAATTCAACTTTATCAATATAGTTACTCTCTATCACTTTCCCAGAAAAAGGCTGTAATATAGTTTTTAGCTCAACTACTGCTGGGAACATTTCATCGAAATTTTCTTCAGTACTATGAAGGCTGTTAATAGCGCCAATAAAATATGTCGCCATAGCGCTAATACTTTCAGCTAGATCAAAATCGTTAATGTTCCAGTCAATTTTCTTATCAACATAATCCTCAGCTGATAGATCCATTAATAACCGTACAGCTTGGCTCTTTTGTGTAGCCGTTAAATTAGCGGTAATCGACTTAAAAGAAGCAGACTTGAACTTAGTAGTATTAGTAAAGGCCTCATGCACTGCTTTCTGGTCATGTGAAAAATAAGGTTCATTATTAAACTTAACAGTTAGGCGACCAGCTCGAAGCAAAGCTGCAAGCGCAGCCGCTAACGTTCCATAGGTATAGCCCCATGGTGCTCCTGAAAAATCACTCTCTAAAGACTTGCCATCTATATAGCGCCCTTTGATTTTAGCATTCAGCTCTTCAACAACTTTAAGGTTATCACCGATAAAATTACCGTTTTTGTCAAAAAACTGAAAATCATTTGCCGTAAATAAATCGCTGACACTCTCCTTGTGTGCGCTAAAGATCTTAGGAATTAAGCTTTCAGACAGCTGGTTTGATAAACGCTTGGTAAAGATATTCTTCACTGCATCCCGTTGACTACTATTTATAACACTCTTGAAACCATCGTTATCTAGCAGATCATCATTGTACATATAAACTAGAGTAGCGTTGTAATAGGCATCCTCGATTAACACTCTTAGCGCTCTTTGTTTTTCTTCTCGAATTATTTGAAACTGTCGAACAATTTGACGCTTATTAATATCTTTTTCGTTTGAGTACTTATCCTCAATATGTTTATAACGCTCAACTTCACCTATTAACTTATCGATTTGAGAAAAGTCAGAAGTTTTGGGTATCAGAGTAATAGTATCTTTTTGATATTGTGTATCAAGCTTCAATTGCTCGACGACATCCTGCCTATCCTCATTAATATTAAATAAGCTATAAACAACAATTTTTAGCGCTTTATCGTTTGATGCAACTAACTCTTCACCTGAGTCTGTTATTACATGGAACTTAAAGGGATCGCTACCATCACTGTAAGATGCTACCGAATTAAATATTTTATAATCAATTAAGTGCTTAGTGAGCTCACGCTTTTTTCTGAATAACTCAATGTCAAAACTATTCATCTCCTCTAGCATCTTACCTTCAAGGTCAGAGGTAATCTTGTAATTATTATTAGAAGACAGTAGAACTTTCGCATCAAGCAATAGACCCAAAGCTGACTCAATTTTAGGCTTATAGTCGTAATAGCTGGTTATATCTGAAATAAAGCTCTTGGTAATATTATCTAGATTTGGTTCAACCACTTCAGAATCAGAGAGTAAATGTATGGTTTTTAGTAACTGTTCACCATCAATTTCGATATCACTATTTCTAAGTGTCTTTTTAGCTGTATCGTATTTATTCACTAGATCGATTGGTGGTGCAGTTTGAGCCTGATCACAAATCTCAAAACCTCGAGTAAAAGCATATAGCTCCTTGTCTCGCATCTGCTTGCGTAAGATATCAAACGTAGTAATAATCATCCCACGAGCAGCGACCTGTGTAGCTACTAAAGCATTTGAGCTGAATAGGAATTTTTGTAAAATATCAAATTGATACTTATGGAAAGGATAGTAAATCGCGAAGTCATCGGCTGATTCTGTTATCGTTGGAAATGAAGACTTTAGATTAGTAGCATCACTAATGAGACCTTCATTCTTTTTATAGTAAGCAATTAGGTCTGCATTAGCTTGCTCTGTTTTCTTTAGTAGGCGACTACGAATGATAATATCTACTTCGGTTGATTCAAGATGAATCTTGGTTTTGAAGCGATCCGTTACTTTTATTAAGTTACTTCGACTTATGTTTGCGTTATTAATGACGTCATCAAGCTTTTCTTGGGCAATAGCAATCGTCCAAACTTTATTGCTAACACTTGAAAGCGCTTCACTAATACCCTCTAGGTCTAATAGTGTGAATTTTTTTTGACTAATAGCTTCACTGGCTTCATCAAAAATAAACACTAAAGTCTCGTCAGAGTTAAATTTAAAATAACTATTTAACGCTTCTTTAAACTTACTGGCCGAGAAATCATCTATCGCAGCACTGTATATATTCTTGGTATCTTCATAATCATCCTCGCTATCACCCATTTCGATATAAGCTCTACGCATGACTCCAGCAACTCTACGGTTACTTTTTTTAAGCTCATCCCAAGGCTCTGACTCAATTCTCTGTACTATGGCTTTAAGCTCATCAAGCTTGCCCTCAATCAGAAGATCGAACTCCATGTAGCCATAGATGTCGTCTCTTAAACCTAAGTTCTTTAATAAATTAGCGAATAGCGTAAAAGCTAGACCACGCTCCGTATTTTGTTTTGCAACATCTAAAAAAACGACACGGCTATTAATCTTATCTAAATTTCGAATAGAGTTTTCGATAAGGCTGGCATCAGTTACGCCTTTTAATCTTGGGATAAAACGCTCTCGTGCAGGGGTACCATTAATAATGGGATTATCGATAATATAACCAAGCATTTTACCAAAGTATGACTTACCAGAACCGTAGAAGCCCGACAACCAAACACCAGTCTCTTTTATGTTTGAGGTAAACTCATCAGAAAATTCACCTAAGTGCTTACCAATCCCTTCAGTAACAATATAAGACTCAATTTCTTGCTGGATCTCTGCCTCTGACCGATCCTCAAGATCAATCACGTTTTTAATATCTTCATTAAGATCTAATAAAAGTATGTCTTTTATAGTTGTCATGTTTTTTCCTTACATTACCAAAGTGCAGCGGTACTTAGATGCTGGCTTAAAGTTTAAAAAGTGAATATTGTCTTCAGAAATTGCTGATGGATAAAATATGACTAAAGGATGCTGAAGGCTCATGACATCTCTGTGTTCCATAATATTTACGTTTTCAATTCCAGTACCATAGAGGCAGCCGCTCCGTATTAAAAACGGTATCCTACCATTAGCACTAGCTGTTTTAATCGCTTTTATAATCAAGTCAAACAGGTCTTCTTCTGGATCATCTGATTTAAAAACAATGTGGCTAGGCTTCATGTCATTATAGTAAGCGGAGAAATCCTCCCAACCATCCCTATCAATAAAAGTAACAAGCAGTTTACTAATATCGATAAACTCTACTTTGAACTCAGATTTATCACCATAGTGCTGTCTGGCACCTGAGATATACTCTTGCTCTTTTTCTGGGAGGTAAGAGAACAAGATGCTGTTGCCACCATTAGCCTTTCTAACGATTTGATCACTATTTCTAAGTGCATCGTCTAAGCTTGCAAATCTGGTTTGATAGTTACCCGTATAAGACATCAATTACTCTCTCAATATCATCATTCAATTTAAATGCTAAGGCTTCACCATTAAAGCTCATATCAAACAATCCATTTTTTGATAGCTTCTTATACTTATGAACCAAGTCATCTTGTGAGATGAAGCTTAGCTTCGCTAACTCATTAGACAGAACACTACTACTTCCAGACGGATAAAATCTAGAAAAATACAGTGCTATCACTTGTAGCTCAGGCGATAAAGTGGCATATACAAAAACTCTTTTTCTACCTTTTTTTTCTAAGAACCCAAATTTAGCCATCAGGTTAAGATACTTATTGGCAATTATTTTTATCGTGCTCTCAGACCAATCTACTGTTTCATTTTTATTTTTAAGCTCTACAACATATCCTAAAACGTCATCTGTATCGATGTGCACCCGACCTTCAAAATAATACTTAATAAACAGTCCCTTCGTTATCTCTCGAAAGAGTGGGTTTATGACTAAAAGCTGCCAATACAATATGAATGACATATCGGCTTTATTAAGGTCTTTACTAAATATTTTATGAAAAAACTGTTCATGCTCCTCACTAACGAAAGACAAGAAAGCTTTTTTGACGCCATGCTCAACTCTTGAAATACTCTTTTCAGTTCTAATTCCAAGCTCTCGCTTAACCAGCTCTATATCCATAATGTCTGGGTATAACTCAGCTTTAATAAGATTAGAAATTGTATCTAGCTCTTTAATACTTCCTATAATATTTATAGAAGTATCATATTGCTGTTCGTAGCTATAAGCTTCAGAATCCATACGCACCTTCACTTATTATCAGAATTCTATAAACTTTGTTATGAAAACTGGATGTAGACAATAATTTGGTTCACATCTTAACAGCATCTTAGAAGGGAGCCTAATATATAGTCGCTGTTCCTTACTATTAAAGATTTAGAGTTTATCAGATAAGTAGTTCGGCACACCTAAAAAGTACCCCTTCATGCTCATTCTATCAAAGCTATAGACATGTGCATGAGGCGCTTCTCTACAGCGCCCTACTAGTGGCTGCTTTTGATCCGGCTTGCCATTAGCCAGCTCTATCAATCCTGAGCAAATTGGACAAGTTGCAGTAAACTCTGTGACTCTCGCTACATTCAGCTTATCTTTATCCCAATACATTTCAATATCTGCATTAACGACATTAATATTTGCAAAGAACATAGGCGCTTTAACAACACGGTAATAAGGCAGTCTATATAACGGCACAAAGAAATATCGCCAGTTAAGATAAGCCAGAGGAATAAATGCTACAAAAAGTATGGCTTGCCAAAGCTTAAAATTTGGCAAGTCGCTTAGCAATAAGATGACGAGTAAGGAAAATATAGCAATAAAGATATCCAATAAAAAACTTAGCATCAGCAAAACCATTAGCAAAACGCCTCGAAAGCTTAAGATCTTTAGCTCACCCTTTTTGAAGAAAAGCCGAGTGAATAAAGATGGCTTAATCTCAGAAGCCGCTTTTCGCTCATAAGTAACACTACTTAAATATTCATCATCCTCAATGTCATCAGAGTCAATGACGGCAGATCCAGCTATCTGCTCTTCATCTACTTCCTCATTTTCAATAGCCTTAATGCTCATCCATACGAGGGTTCTGTTCTTGGCACCACCCTCTGATAAAGATGAGATAACTTCTGGCAAATAGCCTATATCATTAAACGCCTGTTCACAGTCTGGTTGTGACTCAATAAACTTTACTAACTCTATATTTAATCTATCCGTTTTTATCTTATTTTTAGCGATTTCACTGCTTACAGTATTTTCATTTACGCCCTTGGCTTTGGCGTAGATAACTTGCCTCGATAGCTTTTCAGGCTCAAACTCTTCATCTGAATATTTTAGTTTATTGAGCTGTGCGTCAACTATTATTCTTAGACAGTGATCATAAAAAGTGTTTCTTGGAAAATTAAGCAATTGTTTTTTGAGCTCTTCAAAAACAACTAAGTGTATGTTTTTCATAGATAAATACCGATTAAAACTCTATTACATCCCCTATAGCAGTCTGTTCCAGAGGCAGAATTCTTCTCATAATTACCTCACTCCTAACCAACTAACAAGAGGATGGTAACTATGTCAATGTCAATCGCTGTTAATGAGCAAAAGCAAATCGTCAATGTTAAGCAAGTCGAGCGAGGGCTGGCTTGTATGTGTTTTTGCTTTGAATGTGGTGAGCCTGTAGTGGCTCGTAAAGGTGAGAAAAATGAGCATCATTTTGCGCATCTCAACAATAAGGAAAGCTGCACTATCCACCCTGAAAGTATCCTACACAAGTTTGCCAAGCAAGTCATTATGGAACAGAGGTATTTAACACTGCCATCACTACCTGATGACGAAAATAGCGAGGATAAAACTTGGGAGTTTGATCAGCTGATTGAGGAACAAGCTGTTGGCTGTATTCGGCCTGATATAGTCGCAACGGTTGACGGGGAAATGATGTTTATTGAAGTTGCTGTGACTTCTTTCATCGATACCGATAAAGCGGATTTTATTAAGCAATTAGGTATTAAGACCGTTGAGATCGATTTGAGAGAAATCATTACGCAAGGTATTGAGTTGCCAAGTGAGGAAGCAAAGGATCATATTTTAGACTGCGTCACTAATAAGCAGTGGATATTCCCATCACCTAACTTATTATCAATACCAGTAGCCCCTACACCATTACCTGAGCCTCTTTATAATTGCCAGAGCAGTACTGATGAGAATAGCAACGAAAGCTTTGATAAAGGCTATACGATCTATCGCTTTACCATCAACCATGCTTGGGTAGATGTCAGGGTCTTTAATTCAGGCATGGTGTCTATTAAGTGTGTGACCTATAACCATGATGTTGTTGAGATACTAAAGCAATGGCGTAACGAAGGGGGTGGTCAGTACAATCAAAAATATAAGTCATGGAATTACTTCAAGCCGTTTTCAGACACTGTCTTTCAGCGACTGCAAGAAATGGATATGTCACCGAAGGATTAATCTGGAGTATTGCAAAATATGAAAGTACCTCATAGATAGCACTTAATTGATTATATCGTTGTCGTTAAAGACAACGATATCATTTGTATTTATGTTTTTACTGACATCTGATTATAACTATATCTCTAAATGCGGCGCTTGTGACTGTCTGATCCGCTGATCTGATTTCGCTTGAATATCCTTACCCCAATTTGTTGCTCTTGCAGACACCAGCTGACGGTAGTTCTCATCTTCGCTCATTTGTATGGCATTCAGTGCTGACCTATCTATCCATCCTTGTACCAAATCATTAGACTCATTTTGCTCAGTTTTATCAGTCATTGTTTTGCTCCCTTGATTGACGTCAATAATGCTCGTTACTACTGTGTTATCTGCTATAAATTTGACTTCGCTTATTATCCTACCCTCACCGCTTAAACCGTCTAATGCTACTCGCCACCACCCCAAACAATTCAAGCGACCCCTTGACCACGATATCAGCATAATTCTCATTATGCGCTCGCAGTATGATGTTTTCACCCAGTATCAGCTGTTTGGCAGTAAAGCCGATCTATCAGCGCAATCACGATGTCCTTATGACAGGCTGTCAGTGAGCGATCAACGATTAAGATGTCATTGGGGTAGATACCGATATTGACCATACTGTCCCCTTCCACTTCAACCAGATACGTCGATGCAGGATGACGTATGAGCAGCGTGTTTAGATCAATACAGTTTTGCACATAGTCAGTGGCTGGACTTGGAAAGCCCGCTTTAACTTTATCGCTGTATAAAGACAGCAATACCGTTTCACCTTCATTGGTGAGCTTACCGATTATTTTGACGGTCATCTAATGCACCTTAGGCAATTGATTGATATTGGTGGTATAGCACGGTGATAACATGTTACGACTCATCTGCCACGACTGCTTATCTTTAATCCCTTCACTGGCGATAAACACCGCCGCTTGTTGATTGCTGTTCTGTCCGTACTTTCGATTCAGCGCATCCATGATGGCAGTGACCTCACCTCTTTTCTTTGTACTTTCATTCCCATTGTTGTCTTTGCTCTGATCTTCTGCAAACAAATCAAGCTGCACCTCATCATGCTGGCAGATACCAAGCAGCATCACACCTGCTTTCGCGTAGTGCACCTCCTCTTTATAGATTACCTTTAGTACTTGCCTAGCAGCGGTGACCATCACTCTGGTGTCTGCGGTAGGCGTGATAAAGTGATAGTCACCAGAGATAGAAACGTAAGGCTCATTTTTACTGAAGGGGCTGTTCTTAGCAAAGACCGTGATATAAGCACAGACGCTGTCTTGCTTACGCAGCTTACTGGCAGCTTTTGCCACATGAGCACAGATTGACTCACTAAGGGCTTGCTGATCTGTGATGCGCTCGGAGAAAGAGCGTGAGGAGATGATTTGTTTCTTAGGCGCTATGCTGTCAATACCCAGACAGGATTGACCGTTTAGCTCTAAGCAGGTGCGCTCGAGTACCACGCCAAAGTGCTGTCTTATCTTACCAGGCTCGCAGATAGCCAATTGATAAACCGTCTGAATGCCCATCTCGTTAAGCCTCACCTTGTAACGACGACCCACACCCCATAGCTCACCGACATCGGTTATCTGCATGATGCGGCGTATCCATCTGATACTATCTAAGACACAGACGCCTTTGGTGGCGGGATACGTCTTAGCCGCATAATTGGCAAGCTTTGCCATGGTCTTGGTAGTACCAATGCCAACACCCACTGGAATACCCGTATGCATCTCTACAATGGCTTTAAGCTTATGCCCGTAAGCACTGAGATCTTGCATGGCGACAGGGTAATCAGCTAGGTATAAAAATGCTTCATCAATGGAATACACCTCAACCGTTGGACAGAGGGTCTCAAGTGTCATCATGACACGCTGGGAGATATCGGCATAAAGGGTGTAGTTGGAGCTAAAGACAGTGATGTTATTGTGCTCACAGAAGTCTTTGACTTGAAAGTACGGCACGCCCATCTTAATACCTAATAGCTTTGCCTCAGGTGATCGAGCAACGACGCAGCCATCATTGTTAGAGAGCACGACCACAGGCTTGTCCTTTAAATCAGGACGAAAGAGCTTTTCACAGTTGGCATAAAAGCTGTTGCAGTCGATGAGCGCATACATGGCAGACTCTTTAGGTGAAGGGCATAAAAGATAAGGTGAACCTAAGCACACATAACTATGTTTGGACAAGATGACTTTGATTGTAGGGACAGCCGCTTGCACAATTCAAGGGCAGATGTGATTCATGCGACGACGGTTGTCGCGAGGTTTTTAGGCGATGTGTTTACACAGTGAGAGCACAAGCAACAGTCGTAACCTTTCGTTAATCTTCATCAAGCTACTTAACGCTACAACCCGTTATCATTCTCGTTGTCGATAGCCGGGGCTTTATAAAAACACCCCCGCCCTGATTTTTAACTGAAACGAGAGAACACCATGAAAAAAATAATGACCAGCTCAATCTTAGCCCTGACTGCCTGCTTTACCATGGTTAGCCAAGCCAATGCGGCGCCGCACGTTACTAAGCATCATGTCACTCAAGTCAAGCATCAAAAAGCCAGCGTGAAGTTTAACAACAAACATCCGCATGTTAAGAAAAAGGTGGTGGTATCAAAGCATCAGTCAAAGAAAGCCGCGACTCATCTAAAGGCGAAAAGTAAGTACCAAGCGAAGCACACTCATAATCGCCACTCTTAATCACTCAGTTTACTGATGTAAAAACAGCGCCCATGTTAGGCGCTGTTTTTTATCGTTGCTATGTGACCAAGCTTAGCCATTCAAGGCTTCTAGGACAAAGACAATCCCTACTGACTATTGAAAGTAACCGTCTTAGTATTACTACCATTTGGCTGCGTCAGTGTCACTTTACTTGCTAGTACATCGCCTTTAGCATTAATCTTATAGCACTCTGAAGAAGTGCCTTTAGAATCAGAGCTGAGTAGTAGATTGTCTGAGGTTTCTATACAGAACCATGCCGTGTTATTGGTATCTCGCGCTAAAGACCAGTTTTGTTTGTATGTGCCTATCTTTTTACGCATGCTGCTGTCGCTATAAACCTTTTCAGTGATCAGCTCAGCAGAGTCACCTACCCTAGCCACCTTAGGAATCGTGGACGTTTGCGTGGCTAGCGAATACTCACCTGAGCTGTCAGTAAAGCCATGAAATACCAAGGGGTTCTTGGTAAAGTAATTGATAGCAACCGATTGATTGATGATTTTATTATTTGACTTGGTGATGGTGTTCACTTCAGCACCTTGTACCGATTTATTATTAAAGACCATGCGGCCTTTAGGTGTGACTTGAATGTCTGCTGATATGCTCTGATTGCCCACCGTAGCCGTTAATGTTTCGCGACTCTCTTTGGTATAGATGTTGAGCATGGCAGCTTCAATAGGGTATTGGGTGACAGCATTGGTATTATTATTCTGGTTGGTATTACCTGTTGTGCCACCACTCATACCACCAGCACAAGCGCTTAAACCCAGCCCTACTGCAATACACAATCCTAGTGCTTTCATGGTTTGACCCCTTCGTTTGATTAGATGTTTGTGATAGATGTCCACTATAATCGAATCTTTAGCCAATGACATCTGGCAACTACTTTAGAGCCTGCTATTATTACAGCACTATAACAACCTGTGATTTTACAGCGCGCTTAGAAACGGTAGTTGGTTTAGAGTGGTGAGCACTTACCATGACAATCAAGCTTGAATTTAGAAGATATGTACTTTCTCTATCATATAACGCCATGGACGACACTATATGAAACACAGCACTCAAGAGTCTTTAGAAAATCAGAAGTTGTTGGACAAGCAGAATATAGAATCAGACAATGACTCTCATCACGATCTGCCTCAAGATAATAGAGATGTCTGCAATGGAGAGTCAGATTGGAGAGAGGTATCTGTTGCGGCCTTATACCGACCAGACATGGATCATTTTGTGCCCTCTATTATCGGCTACTTTATAACCAGTGATGATTGGAATGAGCAAACACTATTGGCACTTAAAGAAAAGGCAGGGGCTGATTTTTTAGTAGGCATACAAACAGATGATAGTGAGTGCAAATACTTATTTGGCCATTTAGATATCATCAAAGGTGTTATCAGATGTCAGCCGGATGACGTAGAGGATGTCATCAAGCTGCTAGATGTCTACTCCCCACGTTATGACATTTGTTTGAATGCTTATGATATCAAAAGTCTATTTGAGTGCAGCCATTCATTTAGATTTATTCAAACGATCGCAACCGGTGACTGTGCGTCAGATTTGATTAAAAAAGCCACACAGCAGTTAGTAAGCAAGCTGCCTAGTGCTGCTAATATTAAAGGAATATTCGTCAATCCAGAATGCAGTCAAAGCCTTTCATTAGATGAGTTATCTCATATATCAGACGCTATTGAATCGTCTTATGATGGTACAGAGCTCTATTACAGTCAAAGCTTCACTGATGAGTCTATGTCTTTTCGATTGAGGGCGATATACGCTGAATCATAGATACCTGTTTTTAAGATACCGACTACTTCACTTTTGACAAATAATAAGCCGCTTGCTATCATAAAAAAACATCGTGGGTTTACCGCTACTTCCAGCGCGATGAAAAACAAAGACTGGTAAAACGCACACCTCCTTTTCGCTCTGTAAGGTGACTGTGTCGTTTCAATTTGACACAGACAGAGCAACAGGAGATTTCTTTATGACTACCTCTAGTCAATTACATCCAAACTTTAAACCTCTCAATCATTTTCCTCATACTCAGCGACTGAGTCTTATGAGCACTTTCTGCTATTCCGCTTTTTTAAGCAAACCCATAAAACCGCTTCATAAACCTTTATCAGTCTCAGTCACTGGTAGTCTAAGCTTTGTTAAAAATATGGCTTACCTTGGTTTTATTACTGTGCCTAACGACTCTTAAGTTTGGCACATAGCAATAAGAGCAGATAAAAATTTGAATGCACTCACCTCATTTAACCATCATTATTTAACAGGTAACCTTATGACAGCATATAGCGATAAAACCAACCAAGATGACAACACCATTCGCAAGCAGGATACGCACGTTGAAGACTGGATGATAGAGATATGGGACTGGATTGATAACCATAATATAGCAGGCAGCTCTGACAGCGCCGTTCCTCGTGAACCTGAAGCTTTACGCCAGTTAGAGCGACTGGATTTGGGATATGGAAAATCGACGAGTTATAGTTATATTGATAATAAGTCAGTATTACAAAGCGAAAGTGAGTCCACTAAGCCATTACCTGGCGCTATCGGCAATTTAACAAATCTAAAGTATCTTAGACTCAGAGGTTTTAATGAGCTGCCGGACGAGATTGCTCAACTAGAGAACTTAGAGACGCTGGTGTATATGAACTGCGATTTCACTGAATTCCCAAAAGCACTGTGTCAACTAAAGAATCTTAAATCGCTTAATATCTTTTCAAAAAGCTTAGAGAGTTTTCCTGATGAGCTCGGGGATCTCTCATCGCTTACCCATTTTGATATGAGAGGAACGCAGGTTCAGGAGTTACCAGATGCTATTGGCAATCTAAGCAAGCTTACTAGTATTGAGCTATATGCCAATGAATCGTTAAAAGCTTTGCCTGATAGTTTTGGTAATTTAACAAACCTTGAAAAACTAGAGATACGTGCTTCTGATCTCAAAACCCTACCAAGCTCGATAGGCAATCTGAATAGACTAAAAAGTCTTGGACTCTATTACAATGGCCTACAAAGTCTGCCCGATAGTATTACCAACCTAAAAGCATTGGAAGAAATTGATGTTAAGGGGAGTCCTCTCTTGGATGTATCAGAGGCTGTCAGTCGATTTATGGCTGGTGTTGGTAGTAAGGCAACTTAGACGATATTGTATGTGAGTATACTTTATGACGGACGGATAAAACAAATTAGTATTGACCCACAAAAAGCCAGATAGCTAAGCTGTCAGGCTTTTTTGTGGGTAGCGCTTCTTCTCTTAAACACAGTCCTAAGTTAGTTGATCACTACAGTTCGGTGTCTGCTAGAACTTTACAATCGGTTAGCTTCATAAAAGTAGTCTAGCATGGCGCCTATCTACTACAGCCCATTGTTAAAAATCTTACTCAATAAATCGACTGAATCAGTTCTTGAGTAAGCTCTACGTTTGGTTTCAACATATCATCAGCCAGACTGCGCTTACTAGATAGTAGCTTATCCAGTTTGATTTCAAAGGTTTCAAAATCATCTGCTGCAATAGATGGGTAATAAACAAAAACCTCTTTATCTTGCCCAATACGGTAAGCTCTATCAGTTGCTTGATCTTCCTTAGCTGGGTTCCAACTGCGTGTATAGTGGATAACATGGTTTGCTTTTTGGATATTCACACCAAAGCCAACTGCCACCGTGGATAAGACAATTACATTGAAACCATTCACTTCTTGGAACTTATCAATAATGCCCTGTCGGGTTAAGCCTTTTCTACTATTGGTATTCGAATCTCCATTCACTGTAGTAACATTTAATCCAAATCGCTCAAGGAGAAGACGTTTTAAAAATACTTGAATAGGTCTGAACTCAGTAAAGATAATAACCTTTTCATCTTTTTGCTTTATGACCTCTAAAGTGTCTATTAACCACTCAGCTTTAGGTGAATCTTTGATAGTTGCTTGCTCTTGCAATTTTAGAGGGTGAGCGCAAATCATTCGCATACTATGTAATGCAGTTAACATAACACCCTTATGCCCTTGTTCAGACAAGCTTCTACAATCATTTGATACTTGTTTATAGAGTGTGCGTTGCAGCGTTGACATTTCAATGTTTTTGCAATCATTAACTTCGTGTTTTGCTGGTAGCTCAGCGACATCATGCTTCATACGTCTTAATACTTGTGGTTCAATCAATTGACGAAGCTCATCTATTATCGCACTATCTTCATCATCTTTCTTTTCAATAGGACGACGATACTCTTTATTAAACTCACTAAGCGAACCCAGTAGATTTTCTTGTATAAAATCAAATAAACACCATAGGTCAACCAGTGAGTTTTCTACAGGCGTGCCTGTACAAGCAATCTTAAAGTCTGCTTTTTGGGCTTTAGCAGCTTTAGTAACCATTGCAGTAGGCACTTTTATTTTTTGGGCTTCATCACATATCATGATACTCCAATCCACCCTCCCTAAAGAAAACTCAAGGTCTCGCATGGTTTCATAAGTAGTCAGCACGATATCTGCCCCACCTAACCAATTATCTTCAAGTAGATTTGTTATTCCGTAATCGTTTCTTAATTGAGGAGATATTAGGTGTTTGGGTATTTTTCGCTGTTTTAAGTTATCGCCATATAAACTTAACCCTTTTCCGAATTTTGCACTAAAAAACCTATTGATTTCACTCTCCCAGTTCTCTAATAAAGAAACTGGTGCTACTACTAATGCAGGTTTTTTATCTTCTGCAGCTTCTAAATAATCACCAATGAAACAAAGTAACTGCAAAGTTTTTCCTAATCCCATGTCATCCGCTAATAAGCAGCCGCTAACCTGAGTTGGCGCATACTGATATAGATTTTGTAGCCAAGCGATACCATACTCTTGATGCTTTTTTAAACTAAATTCTTGGCTTCTAAAACTTGATGGCAATCTGGCCTGAGGGCGGCTGCTTTCATCAAAAGTTAGAGTCTCGGCTCGCTTCTTAGTAAAGTCAGCCTCATCGATATTATTGGCAATCAATAAGGTAGATTTTTTCTTTGTTCCATCAGCTTCTGGCTGCTCTTGCTCTATGTCGTTTTCCGCTGGGTCATCACTCTTTGAATCACGCAGATCATTAAGTAATTTTTTTGCATCATCTAATGGAATGGAGACGTTGCTGTCCGGATGTATAACAAAGCTCTCGCCTTCTGCCTCTGCATGCTGGATACGTTGCTCAAGTAGCTCAGTAGTGGCATCAGTATTATCAGAAGTAAATTGAGATAAGTCGGCTGACCCATCTATAAGATTCTGTGGTAACCACTCAGATTCACCACTATCTTTTTGAATGGCTTCAGAACTCAATTTTTCGGCTTCACCAATACCAATTACTCGATCGCTGTAATTATTTAAATCTAGTACATTTTTAGTTTGTAAATCATCTTCATGCTGCTGAATTTCTTCTAGATCACTTTTCAGTTCTTCCACTTGGTTATCTAAATAGTTTGTTCTATCTATACTGTAGCCTGCCCATAGGAACACTGGTGATGATTTCTCATAAGTAGCAATAAAGTGTTGAACTTGCTCTATATTTGAAAGCTCTAAAAAAATAGGGTCTTGTGCTCTAATTGAGTTTTCATGCAATATTAATTGAGCGGAACTAAAATGTGATAATTCATCATAGGTTTTATCTATTAGCAAACGATAGCTATAGATTTCTGCTTCTTTTTTGGATTGCTCAAAGCCCTCTGGGGATATAACCTCTATGGCATCTTCACCTAACTGCGCAAAAGGATTATGCAAAAAGGTTTGTGCACGCTCACCAGTTATCCGACGATTTGGCATCTTCTTAATTTCATTGAGTACACTTTTAACTTGTGGATCGACGATAACGTGTGCCAAACCACCTTCTGGTAAGCTGATCGTATACTCGTTTTGAACGTCATTATATTTATCAAAAGTTTGTAGCCAATTTGAGGGCGAGTCTTTAAAGTCAGGCTGCACCTCTACCACTGACTCTGTACTCACTAAGTTTTTACGGAGATTAAGTTGCAACTCCTCTGGGGCAAGTACGATAGTTTTACGCAGAAACTCATCTAAGTTCGCCTCACTTTTATTCGCTAAACTGCGTATTTGTGCCCAGTATTTTTGGTTTAATGATTTGTTTTTATCCGTGACATGAGAGAATTCTTTGATTTTCTCTAATAGCTTCCAAGTCGCCTCACTCAACAGATACTCTTTACCGGCAAGACTAATGATTGCCCCTGTACGCTTGACTGAGCCTTTGAATTTAACCTTGTTGTTATCACACCAGCCTTCCAAAATAATTTGAAAATCTGAATCACTGAGGCCATTTTCACTACGAATGACCGGGTATAAATCATTTGATAACGGCAGGTTGAGCAGATCAATAACACCCTTATGCTCAGAGTCTTGTTGGATCTGAAAAAGCTCTTCCCATGGTAAGATATAGTTATCATCCGACTGATAGACAACCTCCTCATCAGCCAAGCTCTCCCAATAGAAATCTGCATCAGTTTTAGCCACAGCTGTATAGCCGCGCTTTAAGCCAATATCATCGTATTGCAGCTGCAAAGGCATGATACTTGCTATTTCAGCTTCTACAGCAGCAGGCTCAACGGATTTTTTTCTTTTCCAGAACGCTAGTTTCATATCAGCTCTTTAATAACGTTTTTTGTATTTTGGACTACTGGATTGGCTGGCAAAGACGCCTAGCTCAGCGAGTTTTTCATCAAACTTTGCTTCCCAGTTTCCTGAATGACTCAAACTCGTTGCCCGACCAGAATCACTTTTAAATATTGAATGCTGTTTGCTCTTTAATTCATGAACCGTTATGTTTTTCTTACTAAGATTAAAAGGTAAGTCACTATACCCATAGCAAGCATTCCCAGTATCTGAAAAATCAACAATATGAACGTTGTCAATTTTTAATAGAAAAGCATTATTACTAGCAGTAGAACCCGTAAGATTTTTTAATCTGCCGCGGTTTAGTTCCCTGAACTTTCGATGCTCAGCATGTCTAGATTGCACAGCGGCTGGGCCTAAAAATATCTGAGAGAACGAGATCTTATCAATAAATTTGATCCAATAATCAAAGCGGTCGACATCAGCTGTTTGGCTGAATAATTTGAAGAAAGCTTCTAAGTCGGCTCTGACAAACCACTGAACCACCATTTTTCTAGTATCTGAACCGACATTTCGCCAGCCTGCTGATGAGTCGTATTGCGGATTATCCCATTGCGTCAAACAGACGTGCTTTAAAGCTTCGTGTACGACCGCGCGCTTTGAGGTAGAGGCGTAACGTTCAAGTAAAGCTGTTAAAATAGCGGTGGTATAAATTGGATTTCTTTCTAATAGAAGTAAAAAACGTGGAATCACTTTAAAGTAATCCTCTTCTTTCATGGTCTTAACAGACTTGATAGATGAGTTGACCAAACTGTCCCAAAACCAGCTGTTTGGTGCAATGCTCAAACTTTCTAACTGATTGCTAACTCTGCTGTCATCGCTATTCTGTAAAAAATCACGAATGAATCGTTTTGAAGGATCTAGTGAGAGCACTTCAGGATGATCCGTTAACGTGGTAAGCCATTTTTTAGGCTTAAGCGTGGCTTGAAATAACGTAGAGCGATTGCTACTTAAGATATTTCTGAGCTGGATCCAGTTACTAGGCCGCTTGTTTATCTCATCTTGCTCTACTGCAAAGTAACCATACAGCAGCGGGAAATAAACAGGCTTTAGTGACTGAGGCTCCATCTTGCTAAACTGCTCAATAAGCTGGCCACCTATAAAGGTGAAAAGGATTTTATCCTCATAATTTAAAAGCTTTTTACTGAGTGACCAAGCTAGGTTCTTCCAATCACGTTTTGTCAAATAGTCTTTGCCATGCTCTTCTAACTTTAAAATCGATTTGGCAATTTTTTCTTCGATAGGCTGCGTATTTTCCATATCATCAAATTTACGTTCAATGAGCGCTAATGTCTTCATTAATTTGGTCGGTTTGGCAAATTTATTATGTACTTGGTCGGCTTCAGAAAAATTATCGACACTCTGATTCAGCCTCTGTTTTAATATAGCGATACTCATCACATTCACCTTGCCAGCTGACAGGTTTCAATAGGAGCAGAAACAAAAATCGGCTGCGCCTCAGCACTGTCTTTTTCTTTTAAACCATAGAATTGCATTCGTAGCTCTACACGGCGCGAGGCTTCTTTACTGTCTTTTGCTGAATTAAATGACACACCGCCCGCTAGAAACAGCTGTTTAATTTGATTTTTTTGCGTGTCAGTTAAATCCAGATCTTGATTAAATGTGGGATCCAACAAGCTACACATCACCCACTCCGAACGACGCAAGCTTAAATTTAGGTTATATAAATACGATCCATCTGTGTCTGTAAAACCTTCAATCACAATTTGCTTAAACCATTTTTTGCCATTCTCACTATTAGCAGCTTCTAAGACAACTGGCACCAAGGCACTTAGCGCTTTTATACCCTCTTCATTCAATCGATAATCGTTGTACCCAAACCGACCCGCTTCACCAAAATTTATACGGTTTTCTTTGCAGTCTACGGTGATCAGCTGATTCTTTAAAGTAGGGTCATCTTTAATACTAGTACAGATATCTAATACCTCTGAACTGCGTTCTTTCTCTGCTTGTGTGGCTTCATTAATTTTCTTAGTGACGACCATTAAAGATACTGCCATCACTACCAAAAATAATGTCATTAGCGCTGTCATCAAATCGGCAAATGAAATCCAAAAAGGTTTTTCACCCTCATCTTTTGAACGATGCTTCTTCGCGTACCTGTTACCAATCATTAGCGATACACTCCCGAATTAGCGTCTGGTTTTTTGCGTAAGGTCTTCAAGGTTTTCTACTACATCACCTAGGCCTTCAATGCCGGTTGCCAGACGTTTAATGGATTGGTCAAGTGTGTTATCAAAAGACTTTAGCGACTGATTTAGACTGTTTTCAACGGAGCTGCCAAAGCTATCAAAGCTCTTCACCAAAACATCACTCACTTCTGATAGATACTCTTGCATTTCCATCTTCACTTTGTCTAAAGCTGTGGTCATATTCTGCATATCATTAAGCATTTTACTACTCATGCCAGCTTCAGATTTTGACTGCTGAATAAGACTCTCTAGTGTTTCAATGGCAATATTAACGCTGTTTTGAGAGTTCTTATAATCTCGTATCAACTCGATGAGGTTGCTGCTAGCACTGGTCATGTTGGTTGAAGTGGTATTAACCTCTGCAATAAGCTCTGAGGTTTTACCAGTCACTGTGATTAGTGAGCTACCAGCCGTCGTAAACTGCTCAGAGGCTAAGCGCATCTTTTCTGCGCCAGTATTCATACCAGTAATACTATCGGTGGTCACTTGAGAGAGTTTTTGGATGCTTTCTTTATGACTCTGAACGGCATTTTGACTATGAACAATCAACTCTTTAATTTCACTGCCTAAGTTATCAATCAATATGGATGACTGCTCATTCAATTTTTGCTGATTGTCTAATATTTGGCGATCCTGATCGATACGTTGCTCTGCCACATTTGATAGCAAACCTGACATTGAAGTACCTAAACCCGACACCATTTCTGACACTTTACTATTCAGCTGCTCAACAGCATGCAGCCCTTGATCGCCAATCTTGGCCGAACCTGCAGATAGATTTTCTACCATTTCAGTCATTTGGATAGACATCTCATTCTGCTTTTGATGAATATCATCCATCATTTTTGCCATTTGGGTCTCTAACGTTTTGGTCGAAACCTCACTGTTGGTTTGCATGTCTGTCATTAATTGAGAAAATCCTGACTGCATCTCACGCATAGCCGTGACAGATTGAGTCATCATTTCGCTCATACCTGTCATTTGACCGCCAAATGTCGTTTCTAGCTTACTCATGAACGCGGCTAGCACATCAGTCATAAGGTCTTGTACAGCTGAGCCTTGGTCGCCGCTCACCTGCTGCACGCTCAAGGCAATCTTATCTAAAGGATCTTGAAGGCTATCTTTAATCGAATCGCCAATCTGGGTTGCCATCGACTGGCTCGTTTGAGCATAAGAGTCACTCAAATGAGTCGCAAAAGCTGTCTGATTCTTTTTATTTTCTTCAACTAAATTAATCATCATAGCTTTTAAATCATTAACTAAGCTATCTTTTAGCTGGCGCGCATTGGTTTCATTGGCTTCCGAAGATTTAAGCAATTTTGCAAGATACTCTTCGCCACTGTCATCAAAGGTAAAGGTATCATCAATGGCGGCATGTAAGCGCTGCAGCCGCTCATAACATTTTCTTAGCCAAAACTTCTCAAGAAGTGTAATCAGCATAGCGACTGCAATAGCCAATCCAGAAGCCATAAAAGCCTCTCCCACGCCTTTTAGCAATAATGTCAAGCTGTCTTGAACCTTGTCAGGGTTGCCAGCAGGGTCGAACGCTAACAATCCAATCAACAGGCCGGCAAATGTCACGATAATACCTACACCAGTAATCATACCGGGTAAGTGCCTATAAAACTCTACTTTTAGAGGAGTATCAACGATGATGGCTTCGCTAAAAAACACCTCACTGGGCACCGTTGCCCTTGAATAAGCTACCTTAGCTTCGCCATCCACTGTTTCATAAGTATTATGAAAGGTTTGTTTATAACTTATCCAAGCTTGCTTCAAAGAAGGGTTGCCATCAAACTTGTCGTCTAATGAGTCTTTATTGACATCACGATTGATGTTTTCTAAATCACCCACCAATTGTGAGAGTTTTTTATTTAATCCTACAGCAGGTACCAAATAACTGAAAATAAAAATTAAAAATATTAATATCAATAAGATAGAAACCAATATAGGAAATATATAAAATTCTTGCACAAATTGCGCCGTTTTGAACCAATCCATCAATATCACCTATGCCACCGAATAAAAGATTAAAAGCTACATGATTTATTAAAACCAAATTAGAATCAGCTCAATTGGATAATAAACATTTACGTCAAAAACATGCTTGAAAGTAGTCCATACACTTAATTACAAGCTGTAACTTATAAAAAGAGAATGGTAACATAAACAAATGACTAGAAAACGGTTAGCAAATAATTTTTAGTAAATAACAGATAGTTTTGAGAGTTCACAACTAAGGTAGAAGGTTGAAAATGTTTCAAGCCAGGATATAGTCGTCTAGGGCGTGCCATCAATTCAATCGATAATAATCTAAATGGGTTAAAAATGGAGCCCATCCCATATTCTGTGTAACTGCCCTTTAGATTAAATGCTTACTGATACGGTCATCAAACATAATCATAAAACGATTCAGAGCAGACGTCCAGTTACGGATTGGCATCGACCAC
>NZ_JAFCTE010000017.1:0-38654 GCF_049895865.1 Psychrobacter sp. TWR1-1-1
GCACGATTGGTTATGTGTCACCTTTTGAGTTTGAAAAGCAGTATTATGATAATTTAATCCTGTCAGGTGTTGCTGCCTGACTCAAGTAAATAAGCCTCCGATAAAGTCGGGGCGGTTCAGAATTTAAAAAGCGTCGGATTAAGGGTTATCTTGAATACTAGCGTTTATAAATATATTTAATAGCCAGTTACTGTCAGCAGTCATTAAATTATCTTTATTAGATGAGGTGCTAAGCGCTAATGGCTATGTTCATCATCATGCCCAGCTTTCACACCAAACCAAGTCACATGAGAGGGTGTGAAATTCAGTGTTATTTTTGACTCGATTTTACCATCATGAGGATCAATCTCGATAATTTGCTGGTTTGAGTCATCCATCATATAAACCATTTGCGTGTTTGGGTTAACAATAAATGAGGGAACCGCTTTGCCTTCGATGCCATTAGGGAAAACATTTAATACGGCGGTTTGCTTATAATTTTGTGCAACATCGAGTATATATAGTTTGCCGGTATCATCGAGTAGCATTAAATGCTCTCCATGGGCATCAAAATCATAGCTGACAATACGGCGACTGCTGTCTGTTGTCCAGACAATCGGTGTCATGTTTTTACTGACAGGATCGACACGGTAAGGCTGACCGCAAGCAGTGCCAATGGCATAATTATGATGGTGGTTAGTGATGAATGAGCCAATTCGAGCAGGACTACTGCTTGTACCATCACATTGAATATTGGTTAGGCTGCTGGGATAGGCAATTTTTTCGGCGCTGAATGTGTCTCCGGTTTGTTTGACGCTTAAAACGCCATCGCTACAAGCAAAGACACTGTAATCTATGACGCTGCCACTGCCATGCAACCCCATGCATTTTGTCTCAAAGGTTTGGCTTATATGATAGTGATCACCATGCTGTTCAAATACAGAGAGCGTATCAGCCAGTGAGCTACCAGTTGTCTGATAACGCTGCGAGGCAATCACATAATTGCCTCTAGGTTCCGCTGTACCGTGCATGCTGGTATTAAGCTTTTGATAAGGCAGTGTACCATCGGCAATACCGGTATCTGTTACGAGTACAAATCCAGCTTCTTTTACAGGGTTTTCTATGGGGTTGCCTGTGGCACCCAAACCATCAAAAAATAATCCAGCTTGCTCACCAAACGTTTGAAAATGTACAGGACGTGTGTAGTTGAGCTGTAATGGCATTTTTGCCGCATCGCGAGCATATGGGTGATCGTGATCGCCATGATTTTCAATCTCAAGCCCACTATGATAAAAATTGACTGTGTTGTTAGTACGATCCATGATGACGGCGTAATGACCATCTGGACTACTTTGTACGGCATCGGCTTGACCGGTTAATGGTAAGGTTTGTATCACTTTATCTTGAGCAAGGCTATAAATGTAAGCTTGACTGCCATCTTTTGCAGTGATGAATAAACGACCTTGTTCCATTTCAGTGCTGACAGCAGATTCATCATCATGGTCATGATCGTCTCCATGATCGTGGTCATGTTCTGAATCTATGATTGGTGTTTTCCTATCATCTGATGACCCGCAGCCGCTAAGTGCTGAAACGGCGATTAAAGAAGAGAAGGCGAGCGCGATGGCACGGCTCAAAGCATTTATTTGATTCATAAAGGACTCCAGTCATAAGTTATGAGGCTTATGACAATTGATTACGGATTGCTAGTTACTGGTGACTAATGAAAAGAGAGTAAGCTGTCAGAAGTTATAGGTGATACCTGCGTTTAACGAGCGTTCTGGCATTGGCACTTGTTCAGCCAAATAAGAGGCATGATTATAAGCAAGCTCGTTTAGAATGTTTTCGACTTGAAAAAAAGCGGTGTAATCATGAGCACTCGAACTATGGTAGACAAGCTTGGCATCAACCATGTTGTAGCTCGGCGTATTGGTTTCAAAATCAGCAATGTGATCTTGCTCAAAACGATGATATCCAGACAGCACCAAGTCAAACTGACCAAATTGAGAGGTAATATCACCACCAATACGGGGCGCTACCAATCTTGGTGCGTATTTCCGTGTAAGGCTCGCATCATCTAGCGTGATGAGTGCAATGTCGGCAAAGCTGCCAATACTAATATTGTCATTAAGATAATAGCGTGATTGAATTTCACTACCATAATGCTTGGCATCGCTTTGGACATAATCCACTAAACGGAAACCAGCAGACTCTCCTTCAGTAGCAATGTCTTGAGTTTTGGCATAAATATAATTTGTACTGTCGTTATAAAAGACAGAAATACTACTATCAAAACGATTGTCATTGTCGTAACGCAGAGTGAGCTCTACGCCATCAGTAGATTCTTCCTCTAATTGCCCATTGCCACGCTCCCAAGTATTGGTTGCAAGATGGGCGCCATTAGAAAATAACTCTTGTGGAGAAGGCAATCTTTCAGAATGACTGATTCTGGCTGACAACTGCGTATTAGGCGTAAGATATTTGCCACCTTCTAAACTGACAGACGTTCCGGCATGTGTTTTTTCGATGTTATTGTCGTTATCTATTAGATTTTGAAAATCTTGACGACCGCCAAACTCAATATACCAAGGACTTTTGCCTTGTTTTCTTAAAATACTAGACGTATCGAGGGGAGCGTAGTTCGTCGTCTCACCATGACTATGACCAGCATGGGCATCACTTGCAGATAATGGTTGTCCTGCAAATTTATCAGCATTCTGTATTTTTGCGCCAAAATAATCAGGCGTGAGTCGTTCAATGAAGAATAAACCGACTTGTGTACGATCGGTTTGCGGCAAATAACCTTCTAGCCCAACAGCAGAAAACCGGCTGTTTGTGTAATCTAGACCGACCACACCTTTCATAAAGCCTAGATTGCCTGTTTTATACGTGCTATGTGTGGCTTGAGCTTGAGCACTAATGGCTTTGTTTTCAAAAGTTGTGCCCACCGCACCTTCATCTATTTCATCGTGACGATAATCGGTATAGCTGAGTTTCGTATTGATGCTATCGACGCCTATCAAGGGTAATTTTCGCTCAGCATGGAGCTGATAGACGTTTGACGTCATATCGACATAGGGCGCTTCACCATGATCGTGGTCATGTTCGTGATCGTGATCTGTATCACAGCTCAGTTGGTTAGTCAGTGTGCTGTCAGGTGAGCATTCATTATGCACATGAAAGGGCAGGCCATATTCTGAGGATAGGCGCTGATATGATGCACCGATATAGCCCATATCAGTCACATAAGACAAGCCGATGCTACCGTTATCTTGCGTGTACCAACTGTTGGCAATCTCATCGGTATCCAAATGTGGTACTTGGATATTGCCTTTATCCGTCTTTTGGTAATACCCACTCCATAACCAGTTTTCATCGATACTGCCATTGAGTTCTGCATAACCCAAATAACCGTCTGTGGCTTGTTGACCAATCAATGCCACTTTTCCGCTGATGTTTTTTTGTCGTTTCTCTTTAGGGATAGTGTCATTGACGATATTGACCACACCGCCTATAGCACCGCCGCCATACATCAACGCTGACGTGCCTTTGATTACTTCAACTTGTTTGGCACCTAGTACAGGTACCGCCACTTGATGGTCTGGTGATATTTGTGACGCATCTTGTACGCTCAAACCATTTTGCATGACTTGGACACGCGGTGCGCTTTGCCCTCGAATAATGGGTCGGCTTGCACCTTGCCCAAAACCATCAGTAGACACGCCAACTTCATTTGCTAGTGCATCACCAAGCGTACTGCTTGTCTGAGTAGTGAGCGCATCGCCAGTAACAATACTGGTTGCGGTTGCCATTTCATTCGCTTGTGGCAATAAAGGGTTAGACGTCACCACTATGGTGTCTAGAGTCACCGAAGGGTGGGTCGTATCAGGAGAGTTTAGGTGAAAAGATGGGGATGTCATAGGTTTGATATCTACCATCGTATCCTTCGCATTTACTGACAAACTTGCCATACCTAAAGCTGTCGTTACTGAGAATACAGTCGTTACCCGGCGAATACTAAAATTAACTGAAGACACAGAAGTATAATCAGGTTCTCTTAATCTGTTGATATGAAAAATTGGAGACATGAGATTACCAAAATAAGAAGTTACATAGGGATAAATAACGATAAGAGTAAATATTTTCGTTATGTTATAATATAACATAAGGATATACAAACTTTATATTTCAGTAAGGTGTGCATATTAGCTATGCTTACACGAGGTAACTTCAATATTTGACTTTCTTTGTGAGTGATAAATGTCACAGTCATTCAATGAATATGTTAGTACTGAGATAATAATGAGTATGTCAAAAGTTAGAAAAATGAATGTGTTAAGAACTATGGTTCAGGAGAATATCAATCATAAAAAGCCTTATAGATCTCTGGTCAATGAATTGATACGTCTGAAATATAGAGCACTTTGTAAGCCAGTCTCTGAAGAAACAAGAAATAAAAAGTAAGAACGGTAGGCAATAAATCAACAATAGATCGTCTGGTCTAATGACAGTTTGCAGGGATTCAGCACCAGAGTTTAGGATTTCATATGGCTGAAGATGTTATGTTTTGGAAGTTTAAAATCAACTTTGAGTGATAACTTGAATAAAAAATAGCTAGTTTAGCTTTAACGACAGTTGCGAAGAACAAACATCGTATGAAGGGGCAGGCCTTAGAGTAGGTTTGTCTTTATTTACGAATGCTATTCTATACGTTTGGCGCAATTGAATAGCTGGCTGTAGGCTATTAATATCAGTAATCTAGATTTTTTGGATAATCGCAGTGTATTTGTTGAGTTGTTCAATATTATTTGAGTGACCTAATCACCTAGTAAAATCGGCTCCATTGCTTATTTATGCAAGGTGTTACCTTTAATAGCGCCAGTGGCTGCTAGATTCATTAGACGTCAAAACCTCGGACACTCCAAGTGGCTAGGCGCTGTGTAAGTTGCCGCAAGTTGCAGCCCATCACGCATAGCGCTTAATTTTTGAATCGTTTCATCCAGTTCAGAGGCTTTGTTCAGCAACAAATCTCGATCAACATCTAAGGTTTTTCCAGACCCTAATATCCCAGAAATCTCATCCAATGAAAACCCTGCAACACGTCGTAAAGCAATCAAGGACATACGCTCTAATATATCTTTGCTGAAAACTCGGCGGATACCTTGCTGACCAACAGAGCGAATTAGGCATTTTTTCTCATAAAATCGTAACGTTGAAGTAGGAAGACCAGACTGTTTAGTAACCTGCGAAATATCTATAATGCCCTCTGGACTTAAAATTGTATGCAATCATCACATTGATATTGAAACCAGTAAGAAAGTCATCATGGATAACGTCGTTTTTATAATATTAATCGGTATTGGTGCTACCGCTGTGATGGACTTATGATCATTACTCAGGAAGTATGTGTTTAATATTCCACCGAGCAACTGGGGAATGGTGGGGCGTTGGATTGCTTACATGGGTCAAGGGCAGTTCCGTCATGACGCTACTGCAAAATCTAATACTATTCATGGTGATCTTTTTATTGGGTGGAGAGCCAATATTTTACAGACAAAAAAAGCCCCAATCGTGAGATTGGGGCTTTCTAAATATTTGGTAGGCATAAGCAGACTCGAACTGCTGACCTCTACCATGTCAAGGTAGCGCTCTAACCAACTGAGCTATACGCCTATTTAGGTTGAGTATTCTATCAAGTTTTTGAGACTTTGCAAGCTTTATTTCTAATAAATTTTTTTATTAGCATAATAATGATTATCACACTTTATATTAAGTGACTTTTAATATTTTTTTATGTAGTTATATTAAATAGTGATTGAAATTGGTTTATTTTTTATTGTCAGTAGAACTACAAATCTTAATAGCTAGGTGATATATAACTGGTATCATCATTCTCAAAGTAAAGTGAGGATTGTGATAATAGTTTCACAGTACTCATAGTGCAAAAAAATTATATCAAAATAGAATGTTGAGGAGAGTGATATGGGTCTATTGGTTGATGGTCAATGGCAAGACAAATGGTATGACACAGAGGCGAGCGGTGGACGCTTTGAGCGAGAAGATGCCGGTTTTAGAAATTGGGTCACGGTCGATGGCAGCGCAGGCCCATCAGGTGTTGGCGGTTTTAAAGCCGAAGCTGATCGCTATCATTTATATATCTCGCTTGCATGTCCTTGGGCACATCGTACCATTATTTACCGTCAGCTAAAGGGTTTGCAAGACCTGATTTCGCTGTCAGTGGTGCATCCATTTATGGGCGATAAGGGCTGGACGTTTTCAGAGGGCGCAGGCGTGATTGCTGATCCTATCGTAAATGCTAATTACTTATATGAGATTTATACGGCGGCAAAGCCTGACTATACAGGACGGGTGACGGTGCCAGTATTATGGGACAAAAAAACCGATACCATTGTCAGTAATGAGTCCTCTGAGATCATTCGTATGTTTAACTCAGCTTTTGATGAGGTTGGGGCGCTAGCAGGTAATTTTTTACCAACCGAGTTATTAGCAGAAATTAATGCAGTTAATGAGCTCGTTTATTCTACGGTCAATAATGGCGTTTATAAAGCAGGATTTTCAACCACACAAGAGGCTTACGAAGAAGCGGTGACGGAGCTATTCGATGCATTAGAGACACTAGAGGCACGTTTGACAGGCCAGCGTTATTTGCTGGGTAATACGATAACTGAGGCGGATTGGCGCTTATTTACTACGCTGGTGCGTTTTGATGCGGTATATGTCGGACACTTTAAATGTAATATTCGCCGCATTGTTGATTATCCCAATCTTTGGGGTTATCTGCGTGATTTATATCAAGTGCCAGGTATTGCAGAGACGGTAAGCATCGAGCATATTAAGCAGCATTATTATACTAGCCATGCCAATATCAATCCCACGCGTATCATTCCTGTTGGTCCAGTGCTTGATTTTAATGAGCCACACGAGCGTACACGTTTATAAGTTTTATTGAGATGTTAAAATAAGGTAATAAAAATCGCGCCAGCTGATTAATCACAGTTGGCGCGATAGATTGATGGTATAAATAAAAAGCTGCTTAATTTATATTAGGCATTATTCAACTGACGAGCGGCTTCTAGCGCAAAATACGTCAAAATTCCATCAGCGCCTGCACGGCGGAAACCAATCAACGATTCTAAAATCACCGCGTCGGTTAGCCAACCATTTTGAATCGCAGCCATGTGCATGGCATATTCGCCAGACACTTGATAAGCAAAGGTCGGTACGCCAAAGGTATTTTTAACTTCGCGAATAAGGTCTAGATACGGCTGACCCGGCTTAATCATGACCATGTCTGCACCCTCGGCTATGTCCATCGCCACTTCGTGCAACGCTTCGGCACGATTGCCGAAATCCATCTGGTACTGTTTCTTGTGTCCACCTTTTAGGTTGCCAGCACTGCCGACTGCATCACGGAACGGACCATAATATGCAGAGGCGTATTTGGCAGAGTAAGCCATGATAGCGGTATTCACAAAGCCTTCGGCTTCAAAGGCGTCACGCATGGCTTTGATACGGCCATCCATCATATCACTAGGCGAGATGATATCAGCGCCAGCGCGGGCATGTACCAATGCTTGCTTGACCAATACTTCGACCGTTTCATCATTAATCACATAGCCTGAATCATCCAGCAGTCCATCTTGACCGTGCGAGGTATAAGGATCTAACGCCACATCGGTCATTACTACCATTTCAGGCACAGCATCTTTGATCGCTTTTACGGTACGAGCAGTAAGGGCGTTTTCGTCATAAGCTGATTTACCGTCGGGTGTTTTTAAGGAATTATCAATAACAGGGAAGATGTCGATGGTAGTGACGCCTTCGCTTAATAATTCTTTGGCATAGTTGATCAACAGGTCAATCGATAAGCGTTCAACGCCTGGCATACTAGCGATTGCTTCGCGCTTATTTTTGCCTTCTAAGACGAAGACAGGGGCGATAAAGTGCTTAGGATGCAGCTCAACTTCACGAATCATCGCGCGTACGTTATCGTTGTAGCGTAATCGACGTAGACGAGTTTCAGGGAATTGACGGTTAAAGGTATAAGTCATGATTTGTCCTCATTAGATTTTAGTCATTGTTATTTATCAGCTTGATTAAATAAGCTGTTTTGAAGCATATGTTTTTTTATATCACGGACATTAATAAGTGGATAAAAGTATGTGTAAGCTAATTTGTCTACTATAACTAAAAGCGCCTTACAAAAGCAAAAAGCCCTACCAAGTCGGTAGGGCTTTTTGTACTTATCGACTATCAATGTGAAGGAATTCACCTCACACTATTTATGAGTGTTTAAGGCTCAACGATCTGCGTGACCGGTACTTGCTCAACGCTGGTTTCGTTATACGTCGTCTGTTTGGTAACCACTCCTACAGCAGCATCTTTTTTACCATCATTATTGACGTCAACGACAGCGGTTGGCTCAAAGGTGGCCGTTTCCGATGGTTGCGCCTGTTTAATGGCGTTTGCTTCTTGTGCAGAAGCAACTCGCGCTGAGCTAGCCGCATCGATAGCATTTGCCGCTTTTGCTTTATTGCTATTGGTAGGTAGATTCACTAGTTGCACTAAGTTTTTATGCGGTACAGGAATCGCCGTTGGTACATCCAGATTGGCACCGCCACCCAGCACTTGGTATAGCTCGACTTGGCTCACAATTTTTTGTAGCTCTAAATCCAAAATACCTTGCTGCGTTGAGAACAATGAACGCTGTGCATCTAGCACATCTAGATAGTTGGCAATACCTGCTTTAAAGCGTGCATCTGCTATCTGGAATGTTTGTTCAAAGTTATCTTGTAGACGGTATTGTGCTTCGAGCTGCTCACCCAGTGTGGCTCGTGTCGCGAGTACATCTGACACTTCACGGAATGCAGTTTGGATCGACTTCTCGTAGCCTGTGAGCGTTTGTTCACGCTCAATTTTAGCCACATCGTAATTGGCATCTAAGCGACCAGCGTCAAAGATAGGCACGCTAATGCTTGGACCAAACGACCAACCGACAGCGCCGCTTTTGAATAAGTCATCTAAACTGCCGCTACTAACCCCAATGCTACTGGCTAAGCTGATAGACGGGAAATAAGACGCGCGTGCCACTTCGATATTGGCTCCAGCGGCTTTTAGGTTGTATTCTGCTTGCAGTACATCTGGGCGATAACGTAGCAACTCACTTGGTAAGCCTGCACTAAATATCTGCTGGCTAGTGATGTTGCTGACTGCTGGTGTTGGAATTAGATTGGTTGGAATCGGTCCACCCACCAAGAACTGTAAGGCGTTACGTGATTTTAAAATACTGCTTTGTGCCCGTAGGACAGCAAGTTTGGCATTTTCTAATGACGCACTGGCTTGCAAAGATGGCAGCTTCGGATCAATGCCTGCTTCAAAGCGTTTATCAGCGATAAACAGAGACTTTTCACGACTCTCAACCGTCGCTTCTGCTAGCTTTAACTGCGCTAAGCTATAGCTCAAGTTGGCATAGCTCTGAGCGATGTTACTAATCAAGCTGATTTGGGTCGAATCTTTGGCCGCTGTAGTGGCTAAGAAATTCTGTAGCGCTTGATCTTTTAAGCTAGCAATTTTACCCCAAAAGTCCAACTCGTAATTAGCCAAGCCTAGGTTGACGTTATAGCTACTGTTGGGGTTTTTGTCGGTTCTATTTTGTGCTTGACGCGTGTATCCACCATTACCATTAATCGCTGGTAGATCATTAAGATCGGTAATTTGATACTGTGCGCGTGCTTTCTCGATTGCTAAACGAGCACTTTCAAAATCTTTGTTGTTCTCTAACCCTAAAGCAATCAAGCCCTTTAAACGCTCGTCACTATAAAAATTCTGCCAGCGTTGACCCGCAATACTTGCTTGATCAGCGCTACTAACCGTTTCTTTATCGAATGCCCCATAGGTTTGTTCGATAGGGATATTTGGCTCAGCAAGCACAGGGCGCATATCTGCTTTTGGAATCGTGTTACAAGCAGCCATGCTCATCGCTAAAACGGTCAAGCCGATTAGGCGACCAGCATTTCTGCGCATATGTGAGCCCGCTGGTTGCGCAGTGATAGCAATATTTGCTACCGCTGCTGAGTTGGTGTTATATGTTTTCTGAACACTCATTGTGTATTGTCTCCAAAGCTTGCAGGCTGATAATTCTCAGAAGGCGTTGGGTCTTGTGGATCAGGCGTACCATGACCATCATCTTTATCATTTGGTTTATTATTCTCGTATTTGTACGGGAACATACTACGTACCCAAATATAAAACATGGGAATAAAGAAGATACCTAACAATGTCGCGGTCACGACGCCACCTAGTACACTGGTACCAATGGCATTTTGACTGCCTGAACCAGGACCTGTGGCGATAAATAATGGCACAACACCCAGTCCAAAGGCAAGCGAGGTCATGATAATCGGGCGCAAACGTTGACGCGCTGCTGTCATAACGGCTTCTCTCAGACTATAGCCTTCCTCTTGGTGCTCTTTTGCAAACTCAATGATCAAGATAGCATTTTTAGCGGATAGACCAACGACTGTGAGTAGACCTACCTGCAAATAAATATCGTTATTAAAGCCACGTAGCCAAGTAAAGATGACTGCACCTAATACCCCAAGTGGAATGACCAATAGCACAGAGAAGGGGATAGACCAGCTTTCATACAAGGCTGCTAGACATAAGAATACCACCAAGATTGAGAGCGCGTATAGCATCGGCGCTTGTGCACCTGACTTTTGCTCTTCAAGTGACATACCCGTCCACTCATAGCCCACACCTTCAGGCAGATTCTCCATCATTGCTTCCATTGAACTCATCGCTTCACCCGTACTTAGACCGGGTGCAGCACTACCTTGAATATTCATCGATGGTAAGCTGTTATAACGGGTTAGACGCGGTGAGCCAGATTGCCATTCGCTGCTAGAGAACGCATCAAATGAAATCATTTCACCTACATCGTTGCGTACATACCATTTAGCAATATCTTCAGGGTTAGTGCGGCTGCTTGGTTCACCTTGAACAAAGACGCGTTTAATACGCCCGCGATCGACGAAGTCATTAATATAACTTGAGCCCCAAGCGGTAGAAATAACGCTATTAATACTAGCAAGTGACAAGCCATAAGCAGCGGCCTGCTCTTGATTAATATTCACTTTTAACTGCGGTGCATCTTCTTGACCATTTGGACGAACGCCTGCTACTTTGTCGTTTTGCGCAGCCATGCCAAGCAGCATATTACGTGCTTCGAGTAGACCCTCATGTCCAAGGTTACCGGTGTCTTGAATCATTAAGTCAAAACCACTGGCGTTACCAAGTTCGGTAATGGCTGGCGGTACAATCGCAAATACTTGTGCTTCATTTAGTTGGGTAAAGAAGTAACCCATGGCGCGATCAGCGACAGCCTGTGCAGTGTTTTCTTCACCGGGACGATCAGCCCAATCCGATAAACGTACAAAGGCCAGTCCCATATTCTGCCCTTGTCCTGCAAAACTGAAACCTGCGATCGTAAAGACTGAAGCGATATTATCGCCTTCTTGGGTACTGTAATAATCACTGACTTTATCGAGCACTTCTTGCGTTTCATCAAGCGTCGCACCAGCAGGTAACTGAACCAAGGTAAACATAATACCTTGATCTTCTTCTGGTAAGAACGAGCCGGGAATACGTAAGAATACCACTGCCATAATACCGATAATGGCAGCATAAAGAATTAAGTATAGCCACTTCAAGCGGAAACTTTTGCCAACTAAATTCTCGTAACTACGACTGACTTTATAAAACGAGCGGTTAAACCAACCAAAGAAGCCTTTTTGCTCTTCTGTATTGCCTTTATCATGGCTCTTGCTACGCTTGAGTAAGGTCACACAAAGGGCAGGGGTAAAAATAAGCGCCACTAAGGCCGATAGCACCATACTGGTAATCAAGGTGATAGAGAACTGACGATAAATCACACCTGTTGAGCCACCGAAAAATGCCATCGGTACGAATACGGCAGATAGAATCAGCGCAATACCAATAACGATTTTACTAATCTCGCCCATCGATTGTACGGTAGCATCCTTAATAGAGATATCAGGATCTTCTTCCAAGATACGCTCGACGTTTTCGACGACGACGATCGCATCATCGACCAACAGACCGATGGATAGTACCATGGCAAACATGGTCAAGACGTTAATACTAAAACCAGCGATGTAAAGTACAGCGAAGGTGCCAAGTAGTACGACAGGTACGGCAAGAGTAGGAATGATGGTCGCACGCCAGTTCTGTAAGAAAACGAACATGACGATAAATACGAGAACAATTGCCTCAAGCAGTGTCATAACCACTTGTTCGATAGACAAGCGCACAAATGGTGTGGTGTCATAAGGGATAACGGATGTTAGACCTGCTGGGAAGTTTGCTTCCAGCTCAGCCATACGAGCCCCAACAGCTTCACGAGTTTCCAGTGCGTTTGCACCACCCGCCAATGAAATACCAAGACCAGCTGCTTCTTTACCATTGTATAGCGACACTACGCCGTAGTCTGCACTACCAATCTCAACCTCTGCCACATCACCTAAACGCACTTTTGCGCCAGCAGTATCGGTTTTTAATAGAATGTTTTTAAATTCATCAGGCGTTTGTAGGTAGCTTTGAACCGTGACAGTCGCATTGATAACCTGTTGACTGGTATCAGCAGGTGCTTGACCTAGCTGACCGGCAGATACTTGGGCATTTTGTGCACGTACTGCCTCAACCACATCAGCTGGCACCATGTTATAGCTACGTAAGCGCGCCGGATCTAACCAAATGCGCATGGCATAAGCAGAACCAAAAACTTGTACTTCACCAACACCTTCCACACGGCTTAACTGGTCAACAACGTTTGAGTTGACATAATCGGCGATATCCGCACGATCCATACTGCCATCTTCAGAAATAAAACCTTGCACCATCAAAAAGCTGCTAGAGGATTTATTAACGTTGACGCCTTGACGCTGTACCGACTCGGGTAGTGAGCTCATGGCGGCTTGGAGTTTGTTCTGTACCTGTACCTGTGCAGTATCAGAATCTGTACCATTTTCGAAAGTGAGCGTAATGGATGCAGCACCATTCGAGGAGCTCGATGACGACATATACATCAGACCATCAAGACCCTTCATGCGTTGCTCAATAATCTGAACGACTGAATCTTCAACCGTCTGAGCATTAGCACCAGGATAGCTTGCGCTGACTGAAATCGTCGGTGGTGCAATACGTGGATACTGCTCAATCGGTAAGTTAATGACCGATATCACCCCGATGAGCATGACTAAAATAGCCATAACCCATGCAAAAATAGGGCGATTAATAAAAAAACGTGACATAGTATATTCCTAGTCTTCCTATCTTTGAATGGAATTAGTTAGCGGTAGAGTCTGCTGGTTTCTGAGCAGTGGCATCTTTGCTAGCTGGCTTATCCATCGCTTTAGCAGCTTGCGGCGGCGTCTGGGCATTAGAGGCACCTTCTTTAGCTGGTGCTGGGTTTGGATTCTCTAATGGCTTAACGACCACCTCTTGTTCAGGCTTAACTTTTGAGCCGCCGATAACAACTATCTTGTCCCCTGCTTGTAAGCCGTCAGTGACAACCCATTGGCCTTTATAAGTGCCATTAATAGTGACAGGACGTACTTGGATTTTATTATTTTCATCAACGATGTAAACTTGCGTCTCACTTTTCGGTGTACGCATTACGGCGCTTTGCGGTACCAATGCAGCATTGGTAATCACGCTCTGTGTCAAACGTGCCGTCACATACATACCAGGCAGCAAGATATTATTGCTGTTGGGAAAAATAGCACGCAAGGTCACAGCGCCTGTTGATTCATCAACCTTTGCTTCAGATAAAGCAAGCTTGCCGCGTGCTGGGTAGACTGAGCCATCTTCTAATACCAACTCAACCGAATTCATACCCGGCTGTGCTTTGCCTTCAGCGATTTGCTGACGCAGTTTTAATAGCTCAGAGGATGATTGACTGATATCAACATAGATAGGATCTAAGCGTGAGATAGTCACCAGCGGATCAGCCTGACCTGCGCTGACCAAAGTACCAGCGGTGACACTAGAGCGGTCAGTACGACCCGACAGCGGGGCACGTACGATGGTACGGTTAAGATCTAGGTTACTAGCATCTAAACCCGCTTGAGCAGTTTGAATGCCTGCTTTTGCACTTTCGATGCCTGCTTGTGTCTGTCCAACAGCGGCGGCCGCACTTTGTACCGCTGCTTGTGCAGTACGTACTTGTGTTTGTGCCTGCTCATACTGCTGCTTTGAGATGGCGTCGATACTGACCAAGCCTTGTAAGCGCTGTAAATCATTTTGCGCTTGTGCCAATGATGCCTGACGGCTGGCTAGCTCGGCTTTTGCATTGGCATTATTTGCTTGTGCTGTCTGGTAATTTGCTTGTGCTTGTTGCACTGCTGCTTGACCACTGGTGACAGAAGAAGCGTAGTTATCAGTATTGATACGATAAAGTGGCTGGCCTTTTTTGACGTTGCCGCCTTCACGGAACAATACTTCGTCAATAACGCCATTAACTTGTGGGCGGACGTCGGCAGTCTGATAAGCCGTGGTACGTCCAGAAAAAGTCTGTACTTGGGGTACAGTATCGAGCGTGACAGTCTGGACGTTAACAACCGCAGGCGGCATCTGCTGCTGTGCGGCATCTGCGCCAGCGGCGTCCTCGTTTTTGTCACAGCCAATCAGTACAGCTCCAGATAGTACAGATGCTATTACAAGCGCAAGAGTAGAGTGCTTCATCAATGTCCTCGGCAATAGGTATAAAATAAGTAATGACAGTATAAAAAGTTTATCAATAAATCTAAGCGTATTGAATATAAAAATGAGTATTGATTCTAATGATCTTTACTTTCTCGGCTAAATTTGTTCTTAATAATATTAATTTAGCCAAACATCACTATTAGAATCTCTAATAGCGATATAAGTATCAAGTATCGGTTTAAGAATCTTAAGCATCAAAGCTGTAGCCAAACCACAACCTTGATTAGTAAAGTTAACGAGTAATTATAAACTATCGGGATAACCCCACAGTCAAGTAGTTGAGCGCAGGATTTATGGTTAGAAACCGTAATATCAGCTTTTGTGAATGCATTAAACGCTGTCATGGCAAGCGCCATCTTCATTAACAGCTAATGTACAGTCATACAACGGTCAATGAGAAATAATTGTAAACTTTTGTGAAAATGGCATAACCATATAGATTGTAAGGTCTTTAATGAATGATAAATAAGGTTTGCCAACAAAACAAAAACTTTAGCAACTATTAACTGTGACCATTAACACAATTACTCATTAATGGTCTTTGCCAACAGTTAATGGCTGCTAGCCGCAAGTATTGACAGCTGTTATGACGATACTGACTACAGCAAGCGCGCGCTAGCCAATTCAGTCAATTGATACAAGCCTGTGCGATAACGATTGTCAGGTAGCGTACTCAATGCTTGTTGCGCCAGCTTGGTTTCTTCCCAAGCTCGCTGCTTACAGTAATCTAATGATCCTGAGCGGCGCACTAACTCAATAAGCTGCTCAGCGTTCGGTGTCTTTCCAGTTTGTACAGCGACACGCAACTGCTCATAGCCTTCGATGTCGCTGTCTTTGAGCAGCTCAAGCGCTTTGATGGTCGGTAGGGTTGGCTTGCCTTCAGCGAGGTCGTCTCCTAGGTTTTTGCCCATTACCTCACTATCACCACTATAGTCGAGTACATCATCGATAATTTGAAAAGCATTGCCAAAGTGCTGACCAAAATCGCCTAAAGCCTGCATATGCTCTATTCTGTCTTGTAAAATTGCAGCGCCTTGAGTCGCCATCATAAACAGCCGCGAGGTTTTACCGTCAATAATGCGCAAGTAGTCCTCTTCTGTCGCGGCAGGGTTGTGCTGATGCTGGAGCTGTAATACTTCGCCTTCAGCGATATCGCAGGTGCCATCTGAGAATACTTGCAACAGTGGTAAGCTTTGGAAGCCAACTAATAAATTAAAGGCGCGAGCAATCAGATAGTCACCGACTAGTACCGCGGTGGCATTATCCCATGTGGCATTAGCAGTCGGCTTACCACGGCGCTGTCCTGACTCATCAATCACATCGTCATGAACCAAGGTCGCTGTATGCAGCATCTCAGTAATAGCGGCTAGATGCATGGCTTTTTCTGAGGGCTTGTCCTCAAACATGCGTGCACATAACAAGGTAATCAGCGGGCGCATGCGCTTACCACCAGCATTAATTACATGCTGTGAGACGCTCATTACCAGCTGAACTTTGGAATTAAGATTACCGAATACTTGCTTGTCCATAATCTCAAAATCATCCGCCACGATACTTTGAATATCAGCATAATTAGGCATTGATTGAGTCATTGAATCTGTTTTATATGAAGGGATGCTGGTCATAATAAATAGTCATATTAATAAGAATAAAGAGAATTTTTTATAGCCTTAGTTTTATAGATAGGTCAGGCATTATTTTCTATAATAGCATAGCTATGCCTTTAGATTGTGGGTTAAAACGTGCCTAAAACATCGCGCCTATCTTTCATATAAGATTTACTATATATAGAAATTGACATAAAAACTGTAAAAATTGGCTGAAATTTCACTATAATTAATGGTCATTTATCGGCGACATTTAAGGTCATTTAAGAGATGTATAAAAGGCTGTAAGTCGCTGATTATATAAGTTATAATAGCCGCTATTATTATATAGTGTTTTTTTGTTGGAGTAGCATCTTAGATGCGCTCCTAATCAGCAGTAGATATAATAAAAAGTGAGGTGGTTATTCGTGTAACTGCCTTACAAAAACCAGTTAAACAAGTGAGATAGACGGCTTGCTTTTATGAGCAAAAAGCCGTAAAATCTTGCCTTTAATTTTTCCCTGTCGTGTTCGTCGTAAAAGCGTTGGTATAACATCAGCCACGGCACACGGGTTAAACGGAGTCATACAATGTACGCAGTAATCAAAACTGGTGGTAAACAGCACCGTGTAGTTGTCGATGAGTTGCTTAAAGTTGAACTACTAAAAGCAGAAACTGGCGCAACAATTAAATTCGAAGATGTATTGATGATTGTTGACGGCGAAACTGTCAAAATCGGTCAGCCTATCGTTGAAGGTGCTAGCGTTGAAGTTGAAGTGGTTGAACATGGTCGCGGCGAAAAAATCCGTATCGTTAAGCACAACCGTCGTAAGCATTATCACAAAGAGCAAGGTCACCGCCAATGGTATACCTTGTTAAAAATCAAAGCTATTAATGCCTAATTATCCACTTAGCAATTACTGCTAAATAGTGCACTAAATGCTTAAGAGTTATCGCATCAGCGATAAGTCAAATTAACAAGGAGATTTTCCCATGGCACATAAGAAAGCTGCCGGTTCAAGCCGTAATGGTCGTGATTCAAACCCAAAAATGCTAGGCGTTAAAATCTTTGGTGGCCAAGCTATCACAGCTGGTAACATCATCGTTCGTCAACGTGGTACAGAATTCCACGCAGGCGAAGGCGTTGGCATGGGTCGTGACCATACTTTATTTGCACTGAATGACGGTGTGGTAAAGTTTGCGACCAAAGGTAAGTTCAACCGTCGTTATGTAATGGTTGAAAGCGCATAATTGCCCCTCTAGGTTGTTTTAGTCAAAGACTAAAATAATCAGATGACTAAAAAGCCTCTATTACCGTTTGGTAGTAGGGGCTTTTTTTAGTTATTTTCGTAGTGGTTATGGATACTAAATTGGCTTAATGCTGCTAAACAATATTAGTAAATAACGTTAGGAAATAATGAATAGGTAAAAAACTCACCATCCATGCGGTTTATTATTGTGTAGCCACTTATGATCACAAAAATGGTCAAAAGAGTAGTTACAAGCGTGTATGGCAGCGGTAGTAAAGATTGCAAATCATGACTAGGCGTGTAATAAAAAAACTGGCACACTGTTGTCATTGTTTATGAGCCGCTATTTTATGGCTGCTAGATAAACATTTATGGAAAACAAAAATTTTAATAAGATGTCTTATTTTTAAGCGACAATTTTTAAGCGATTATGCATTTTTAGAGAGGATTTATGATGACTTTATTAACCAACAAAACAACTTTAAAACAAAAAATGATGAGCGGTGCTTTAGCTGGTGTATTAATGACATCGCTTGGTGTTGCAGCCCCGATGATGGTATTGACACAATCAGCTACTGCTGCACCAGCTGATAATTTGACCGCTGCCAAACGTTTAAACAAGCTGCTGACAAATACCAAAAGCATGACGGCTAACTTTAGCCAAACGACCAAAGGTGCCAACAGTGGTACTTTTACGGGTACGATGAGTGTACAACGCCCAAATAATTTCCGCTGGGAAACAAAGTCGCCGTCACAGCAACTGATCGTCGCTAATGGTAACTCCATGTGGGTTTACGATAAGGATTTAGAACAAGCGACCAAGCAAAACGTTGATAGCCAAGTTGGTAATACACCAGCACTGCTGTTATCAGGCGACCCAAGCCAAATTGACAAGAATTTCAAAATTACTCAGCCATATGATAATAAAAATTACTATGTGCTGTACCCAAAATCAGACAGTGCCAGCTTTAAGAGTTTATCAATGAGTTTTAGCGGTGGGAAGCCAGTAATGATGGTGCTAAATGACAGCCTTGGTCAAACCACTTCCATCAAATTCAGTAGTATCAAACTAAACCCAAGCATCAGTAGCAGTCAGTTTAAGTTTACGCCACCAAAAGGCGTTGATGTTATCAATCAATAACAGGTCGTTATCAAGAGCCAATGCTTAAAAGTTAATTCTTGAGAGCCAGTCAAAGACTTTCTTGATTAAATAAAAAAGACAGATCCTATGCGGTCTGTCTTTTTTTTGAATAAAGATTCTCTGGAGAATAATGCTAAATCTCTTCTATACTATGTTTTAATTGCTTAACGCTTTTTAAAGGCTTCACGCTCTAAAGGCTTAAGACATCGCTTTGATGGCGCTTATATCTGGCATCGGTGGTAACTCGCTCAACTCACTCAGTCCAAAGGCATCTAAAAATTGTGGCGTGGTATGTAGCAATGCTGGGCGACCCAAGGTTTCCTTGTAGCCCTTCTCTTCAATCCAGCCTTTATCGAACAACTGACGCAGTATATTGCTCGATAGCGTGACACCGCGCACGTGCTCTATGTCGCTACGAGTCACTGGCTGCTTGTAAGCAATCACACTAAGCGTCTCAAGTAAGGCTTGGCTCAGGCGTTCTTGGCGCTGCGGGAAGACGCGTTGAATTAATGCACTATAGTTATTCGCGATTTGCAGTCGATAACCGCTGGCAGTTTCGTGCAAGCTTAGTACGCCCATATCCAAGCGCTGTCTTAGTAGCGCCAAAGCCTGTGTTAGCTCTTTAGCCGTTAAAGACAGGTGTTTTCTTAAGACAGTGGCGGTGAGGGGCGCTTCGGACGCATGTAATAGCACTTCGATATGCTTGCTTAAGTCTTCTAGATGCTGTCGCTGCTCATCGGTCAATGACAGTAAAGCGCTAGATAATGAGGGTGGTTTGTCATAATCTTGCTTGGTATTGTCAGTATCTGTCATTAGAAAGCGACTCTTTTTAAATGATAATGTGTATCGATATTTATAGGAATAGACAGGTCGATAATAACTATGCCAACCACTGTAACGTTAAGGGTTTAATATGACTGTCTTCAGCATCATTATTGTCAGTGGTAGGGTGACTTTCTAACTCAGTATTTACGATACCAACCAACTGTCGTTTTATCAGCTCTAGTATGGCGACGAAGCTGACAACCACACCTATTTTACCTTGTGTTTTATCTAGTAGCTCATAAAAAGAGTGCTCACCATCCGTACTGAGCTGTCGGCTAATACTGGCAATACGATCAGCAAGGGGAACAGCATCGACTTTGATGGTATGCATTTGATAATCGGGCTGCAGTTGCATTTTAAATAGGCTGTCAATCAAAAGGTTTGGCGAATAGCTAGGTAGTTCAGCATTCATGACGTCTTGACCGGGCATACTGACCATGGCCAAAAACACATCACGCTCAAGACGCACCAGATTATCTAAGCGTTGACTGGCTACTTTGATTTGCGCATATTCTTCAAGGCGCTCAATCAGCTCTGCTTTTGGATCACGTTCATCGCTCGGAGTTTCAGGCTTGGGTAGCAACAGCTCGGTTTTAATGGCAATCAACGTGGACGCCATCAACAGATAATCGCCTGCCAATTCAAAATGCTCGGTATCTAATTCGCTGATGTAAGCCAAATACTGCTCAGTAATGGGCAATATCGGCATTTGGGTCAGATCAACATTATTTTTTTTGACCAAATATAGCAAGAAATCTAATGGTCCGGCAAACTGCTCAAGCCAAATGGCAAAGGCTTGCGGCGGCACATAGAGATCTTCTGGTAGATGTTGTACGGATGTCTGGTAAATGCGCAAAGACATATCATTAATAAATGAGCCGTCTTGTGCGCGCTTAGTATCTAAAGAATCAGAGGCTTGAGGTACAGTTAGAAGAAGAGCGGCTTTTGGTAAAGCCGATTGTTCATTTTTTAGCTTAGTCTGCACGCTTAATATCCATCTTGGCTAACATAATCAAATGATTATTTAATTTTGGCAAGTGGACGGATACCAATCGCACGGCGCGCTTTATCTAGTTGCTTACGGCTATGACGACGGGCTTTTTCTGCACCCATTTGTAAGATTTCTTCTAGCTCTTTTGGGTTAGCCATAAGATGCTCATAACGCTCGCGGAAGGGTGCTATTTCCGTATTTATTTTCTCAAACAACGCTTGTTTGGCATCGCCCCAGCCGATACCAGCGGCGAACTGCGCGCGCATATCAGCAATTTCTGTAGGAGTAGCAAAGGCTTTATAAATCTCAAAAATAGCAGAGTCATCAGGGTCTTTTGGCTCAGCAGGTAACTGTGAGTTGGTCACAATTTTCATGATGGCTTTATGCATCTGTTTTTCGGCGCTAACTTGTGGATTAGAATCACCAAATAGCGGAATGGTATTGCCATAGCTCTTACTCATCTTGCGACCATCCAAACCCGTTAGTAATGGGATATCGTCATCTACGACCGCAGATGGTAAGGTAAAGAGCGTTTTATAGCGATGATTAAAGGTACCAGCAATATCACGTGCCATTTCAACATGTTGAATTTGGTCGCGACCGACAGGTACATGTGTGGCATTAAACATCAAGATATCTGCTGCCATGAGTACAGGGTAGCCAAACAACCCCATATTAATACCTTGGTCAGGATCGACGTCTTCTTTTTTCATATTAATATCAACAGCTGCTTTATAAGCATGAGCACGATTCATTAAACCTTTGGCACATGAGCAGTTCAAAATCCAAGCAAGCTCTGGTATTTCCGGCACATCTGATTGACGGTAAAAAGTGACGCGTTCAGGATCCAGACCACAGGCAAGCCAAGTCGCTGCAATGGCTTTGGTCGATTCATGAATAATAGCAGGATCATAACAGCCGATAATGCCATGGTAATCTGCTAAAAAAAAGAATGCTTCGTCATCACTGTTTTGGATAGACTGAATGGCTGGACGAATCGCGCCAACGTAATTTCCTAAATGCAAGGTACCCGTCGGTTTGATGCCCGTCAAAATGCGCTTGGCTTGCGTTGAGTGATCAGGAGCTTGGTTATTAGAACTTTGGTTATCAGAAATATGAGTGTTATTCATGGTAAATCCATTATGTGGTTCATCAAGGTTTTATTTATAAAAGTTTTGTTTTTCAATTTGTTATAAATTCATTGTTATTTATATGTAAGTAATATAAAAAATATAAGCTGCAAAGTATAGCAAATTTTCTGGCGATCTTTCGTAGCAATACACGCTTACTTATAGATATCAGTACGACCATCAGGACCATTTTTGAAACGACGATGGAACCACATCCACTGAGTGGGATCAATACGAATCAACCCCTCTAGCAACTCATTGACTCGCGTCGCATCAGCCAATTCATCGTTACTTGGATAGTTTTTAATTTCTGGGGTAATCGTTAGATGATAGTGCGGGCGTTTGCCTTTGGGTAAGCTGTCTGGTGTCTGCCGGTAAGTATGCAGCGCCATCAATGCGGGTGGATGTGCCTTGTCACCCAATTTTGCCATGCGCCGTGATGCTGTAATAGTCGCTGCTGGCACACCGAAGAATGGTGCCATGACGCCTTGTTTTAGACCATAATCTTGGTCAGGTGAGTACCAAATCACGTGACCAGCTTTAATTGACTCAACAAAACTGCGCATGTCACGACTGGCTATTTGCTTGCTAAGAATACTGGCACGACCATTGTAAATAAACCAATCAAGTAGCGCGTTATTCTGCGGACGATACATCCCATCCATCGGAAAAAATTGCGTACAGAGCATGCCGCCCAGATCAAGCATCGTATAATGAGCGCCCAGTAAAATGACAGGACGACCCTCATTCTGTGCATTGACAACGTGCTGTAATCCTGAAATTGAAACGGTACGAGTAAAAACATTTGGACGATACCAAGCACATAAGGTTTCAAACACACCAATGCCCTGATTGACAAAGACTTGTTTTGCCATCAATTCGCGCTCGACGTCTGGCTTTTCTGGAAAAGCCAGTTTCAAATTGATAAGCGTATCACGCCGACGTGAGCCTGCTATTTTATAGATAAATATGCCAAGCTGACGTCCCAGCCAAAACTGCCAACGTAGCGGCAAATATATGATGGGTAAGATCATTACTGCCAATAGCCAAATGCCCCAATATTTAGGCAACAAAAACTGCCATTGAAAAGGCTTTTTTTCGATAGGTGCTGTGCGCTTATGATTTTGGGTAATCGTTGGCATGCCAGCAGGTATCGCTGGAGACTTAGCAGGCTGCTGCGTACTTGATGGTGGCAGGCTGCTTTTGGTAGATGGTTTGCTGGGATCGTATTGTTCAGGCGCTTTCATAAAATTGTTACTAATAATGAAAAGTTATCATCATGATGGGGTAGTCAGCATTGCTTTGCAAGGTAAGTTACGCACAAAATCACGAGCAAATGCAAAAGTCATCAGCCATAAAAAAACCTTATAAGCTGCGGACAGCTTATAAGGTTTTGCAAATCTACTCTTTTCTTTAAGATTGTGACTGTCGCTCTGAGATAAAGACAACAGCCGCAAAAAGATAAGAGATAGCTTTGATTAACGTTTCGAGAATTGTGGACGTTTACGTGCTTTACGTAGACCCAATTTCTTACGTTCAACTTGACGTGAGTCACGAGTAACAAAGCCAGCTGCTTTTAGTGCAGGTTTGTTGGCTTCGTTTAGCTCAATCAATGCACGCGTGATGCCGTGACGGATTGCGCCAGCTTGACCACTAATACCGCCACCTTTTACAGTGATGTAAAGGTCATAAGCAGTAGGTGAGTCAAGTAATTCTAGAGGCTGACGAACAACCATACGTGAAGTTTCACGGCTAAAATACTCATCAAGTGGCTTACCGTTAACAACGATGCTACCAGTACCTTTAGCTAAAAAGACACGAGCAGTAGACGTCTTGCGGCGACCAGTTCCGTAATTGCGTTCCATAAGTATATCCTTAGATGTCTAGTTCTTTAGGTTGCTGTGCAGTATGTGGATGTTCAGTACCCGCATATAGCTTCAGCTTCTTGATCATCGCATAGCCAAGAGGGCCCTTTGGAAGCATACCCTTAACTGCTTTGTGTAGAACATCTTCAGGCTTATGTGCAAGCAACTTACTGAAGTTGGTTTCCTTGATACCACCTGGGTAGCCACTGTGACGATAGTATTTTTTATCTTGCGCTTTTTTACCCGTTACCGTGATTTTATCAGCATTGATGACAACAATGAAGTCACCAGTGTCAACGTGCGGCGTAAAAGAAGGCTTATGCTTGCCACGTAAGCGACTAGCGATTTGAGTGGCTAAGCGACCAAGGGTTTTGCCGTCAGCATCTACGACATACCAGTCATGGGTCACTTCAGCTGGTTTTGCACTAAGTGTTTTCATGATAAAACCTTAAAATTAGAATTCGTTGAGAGTTTAGCTGGGAACGGGGCTCTCAAAAAACAGACTGCACATTATAAGCAGTAGTGCCTACGCTTGCAAGCTGCATTGGGGTTTATTTTCGCCTTATATACATTAAACTGCAGCGTTGGCCAGTTTTTAGCGGTTCTAAACATTTGTAAAATTTGTTAATGGCAGGCATTAACCCGACAATTATGACGATGATAAACGATAAAGTCCAGCAACAACTTGTCCAACCTTGGTCTGCTTCACACATTCAAAGCGGATTATTTGCTGAATAGTACTTGATTGGATATCTGGATTTTTATTAAGCGTCTCTTCCAGTTGCTTCAATTGGCTCTCTAAATCTTTATCCGCTTCTAGATAAATCAGTGTTTCACTATCAATTAACGACTGGGTAATCAGTGCTATTAAAATAGGTTGCCACAGATCTTGAGCATACGGTGGATCGATGAATACAATATTAAAAGGGCGCGGAACAATCTGCTCTTGCATCAATACTCTCTCTGCAGTGCCTTGGATAATTTGATGGGTATCAGTGCTCAGATGCAACTGTTCAGCACTTTGACGTAGCATATTACTTTGCGCAGGATTTATTTCGATAAAGGTGGTATGCGCGGCACCACGAGACAGTGCTTCAAAACCTAAGACACCGCTACCGGCACAGCTATCAAGCACATAAGCGCCATGAATATCAGGAAGTAGCCAGCTAAACAGCGTCTCTCGCAAGCGATCTGGGGTCGGACGTAGACCCTCTGCGTCGATAAACCGTACAACACGGCGTTTAAACTGACCACCAATGATCCGCACGTCGCCCGCAGCTATATTTTTGCTCTTATGATTGTTCCTATGCTCGCGGCTGCTTATAGATTTTTTCATAATATTTATATGTACCGTATCTCGTTTAGCGTATTTTTACTCAGAGGTCGTAGTGGCCGTAGCTGCTTCCGCCTCTGCCTTTTCTTCTAGCGCTTTTTCTTCTTTTTCACGCTGGGCATCACGCATCAATTTTTCAAAAGCTTTTTGGCGTTTGATGACTTTTAGTTGATCAGCCGTTGGTGGCAAGATAGGGTCGTTTTTGCGCTGTAATATCCAGTAGTCAAATAGTGCGCGACCTATCGGTGCAGCGACTTTACTACCGCCACCGCCATTTTCGACCAATACGGCAAGCGCAATCTCAGGATTTTCTACGGGTGCAAAACCATTGAACCAAGCATGATCCCAGTGACGTTTGTCTATGGCAGATTTATCATAACGTTTGCCTTGCGCAATGGACTTGACTTGCGCAGTACCTGTTTTGCCCGCAATACGATAGCGCGGCGTATAAATCCCACGTCCAGTCCCCCTTTTGACTGTATCTTCCATCGCATCATGCATACGTAACCAGTCAGAGGGTTTGCCATTGTAGTCAATTTTACCATCTGGTTTAGTGATTACGTTAACTTGTGCTGCACCATCGCTACTTTTTAGTAGATGCGGAGTAATGTGATAGCCTTTATTCGCTGTCATGGCGGTTGCATTGGCAATCTGTAATGGTGTGGCTAAGAAATAACCCTGCCCGATACTGACTGAGATGGTTTCACCCGGCAACCAGCCTTTATCATAGGTATCTTTTTTCCATTTTGGTGACGGCATAATTCCTGATTTTTCATTAGGCAAATCAATACCTGTTGGTTCACCAAATCCAAAACGTGCCATCCAATCATGTAGGCGCTGGATGCCCATCTCATAGGCCAATTTATAATAATAGGTATCCACCGACATCATAATTGATTTTTTAAGATCTACTGACCCGTGACCACCGCGCTTCCAGTCACGGAATCGATGTGAGTCTCCCGGTAAGCTAAAATAACCGGGATCATAGATAGTGGTTTCCCAATTACGCAGCCCATAATGAATGCCGCCTAAGCCTTCAAAAGGCTTAATAGTGGAGGCAGGAGGATACATCCCTTGTAGCGCACGATTATAGAGCGGCTGATCCAGATCTTCACGCAGATTGCCATAATCCTTAAAGGAGATGCCTGAGATAAAAGGGTTGGGGTCATAGCTTGGATTACTGACAAACGCCAATACATCGCCATTTTTTGGATCGATTGCCACGATAGCGCCGCGACGACCGTCTAGCTGCTGCTGGGCGACTTGCTGTAAGCCATAATCTAAGCTCAGCGTAATGTCATTACCAGCTACGGGTGGTTTAGTGTCTAATTGACGCAAAATATTGCCAAGAGCATCGGTTTCTACCGACTGATAACCCGGTTGCCCTAGCAATATATCCTCGTAATAATCTTCGATACCGATTTTACCGATAAGGTCAGTGCCAGCGTAGCGATCTTTGTCAATGCGTTTGGTTTCTTTATCATTGATACGCCCAACATAGCCGATGACGTGTGCAAATAGCTCGTCATAAGGGTATGAACGTGTCAGCTTGCTTTGAATGGTCACACCGCGAAAAAAGGGTTTGCGCTCACTAAACTGCGCCAATTGGGCATCGGTTAAGTCAATTTTGATGGTCACAGGATCGTTTTTGCTTTTACTCAGTCGCGCTAAAATATCGGTAATATTCTCATCTGTTAGCTCAAAGATAGGCGCAAGCAAATTTAGCGTACGCTCTGGATTTTCAACTTCATCAGGGCTTAACATGGCCGTAAATACGGGCTGGTTGTCTGCCAATATGATCCCATTGCGATCATAAATATAGCCGCGGCTGGGCGGTGCAGAGATCAGTTTAATACGGTTATTGTCTGCTTGCGTCGTATACTTATCGTGCGCATAGACTTGTAGGTAACCATAACGCACGATCAAGCCGCTCAATCCAATAAATATCAGAATTCCAAGGATAATAATACGGCTGGTGAAAACACGATTGACCTGTTCAGTATTGGGGGTTAGCGGTTTATTCATAGAAAGTAATAGCCCAAACGGTCAGTGAGTCAATAAAAGAGAGTAAAAGGGCAGGGTCGTTCACCAAAGTGCGGCGAGCATAAAGGATAATAATAAGAATTTCAATTACATGGACTGATATGAGTTGAAATAATAATCCCTCAATCTATATACAGCGATGTGCGGTCATACAATCACAAATTATAACAGAACAAATGAGCCGCCGCAGTACACCGCCATTTATTTTGTGGTCGTTATTATCTAAAGCGCCTGTAGATGATATTAATATTGTTACTATCGAAAGTAATAGTAAAACGTGTCATCCCTAGTCACAACTTACCTAGGCTCGACGTGTGCTAATGAATGGCAAGTATGCTAAAATCAGGCGATTTATTTGATAATAATTATCATGGGCAGAGCGGCTTTTTGTTAAGCGTTCTAATTTGCTAATCCTTTTTAATTAGCGACGACAATTAACCTGTCAGGGGCAAGATAAGTCATGGATGCAACTTCATTGTGGCAGACAATAGCTGAACACCCAGAGTTTTTTGCCATGCTGACTATTCCGCCTGTGACCGCATTTGTCACATGGATACACGTGTGGATGGCGCTTAAAATGCTGTTCTATCCGATTAAGTTTCGGGGTATTCGTATTCCAAACTTCCCGTTTTTTGGGTTGCCGGGTATTGGCTGGCAAGGCATCGTCCCACGAAAGGCTGGCAAGATATCAGGCGTTATCGTGGATCAAACGCTGTCAAAGCTTGGCTCGCTTGATGAGTTTTTTCAGGCGATGGAGCCTGAGCAGATGGCGGTATTCATCACGGATACCGTGGACAAAAACCTTGAAGCATTGATTGATGAAATTATGCTGGACCATTCGCCAGCGCTGTGGGGTAATCTGCCTTATGCGTTGAAGCGCCGTGTCTACGCTCAAGCGCATCAAGAGCTGCCCAATATCATGCAGTCTTTGGTGACTGACTTGACCCATAACGTCGAAGACTTGGTTGATATGCGCAAAATGATTGTTAACACGATGGAAAGTGATCGTCGTTTAATGGTCAATATGTTTTTGAAGGTTGGTCAAAAAGAGATCGATTTTATTTGGCATATCAGTGCTTTGATTGGTTTGGTCTTCGGTATTATCCAAATGTTTATATTTTTGGTGGTGCCGCAGCATTGGACAGTGCCGTTTTTTGCCGCGATTTGGGGCTTTCTTACCAATTGGATTGCTATTTGGATGGTGTTTAATCCTGTAGAGCCGCGATTTATTCCTTATGTGAAGTTTTTTGCCGTCCAGAGTCGCTTTCCATTTATTAGACCGCAATTACCACATATCGCCCAGTATCGTTTGCAAGGCGGTTTTATGAAACGCCAAGAGGAAGTTTCTGAGGTTTTTGCTGAAATTGTCGTAAAAGATTTGGTGACGCTTGAAAACATCATGAATGAGATGATGTATGGTGACCGTGCTGCGCAAACGCGTGAGTTGATGAAGTCGCATTTATATAAAGTGCTAGAGTCGCCAGTGATTAGTACGACACTGCGTCTAGGCTTGGGTCGCCGCGAATATGGACAGCTAAAAAACACCATCATTGATAAGTCAATTGTTGCGACAATGGTGCCATTGCGAGATCCTGAGCTCAATGAAAGCCGTGCCAGTAAAATATTTGGGCTGTTTCGTGACCGTATTCGCGCGCTGACGCCAGATGAGTTTCAGAACTTATTACGTCCCGCTTTTCGTGAAGATGAGATGACCTTAATCGTGTTGGGTGGTTTAACAGGGTTTTTAGCAGGCTGGTTGCATCTGGTCTTAGTGTTTTTTCCTGCGATTCAGTAATGACGCATTTTTTATGTCTTTATACACATCGCATACAGAGTGGATACAGAAACGTGACAAGTTGACGCTAATGTACCTTGCTGTAAGCGCCCTCAGCTGCAATGGCTAATGGCGCTTTTATAATAAATAATACTAATAAAGACCAGCAGTATAAATACTCGTAGTAACGATTACTGGATACTTTCGAATATCCTAAAAAACCAATCCCTAAAATAAACAATGACCGTATTAAGGTAAACAAGGTTAGACCGTATGTTAATCACAGAATTGGGTTATTTTGCCTTGCTAGCCGCCTTTATATTGGCGATTTTGCAGGTGGTATTACCAACCGTCGGTATCATGCGTGACCACGTTGCGTGGCAGCGTTTGGCACCAAGTCTGGCGTGGGCACAATTTGCTGCCATGTTCACATCATTTGCCGCGCTGATGGCAGGCTTTTATTACAATGACTTCAGCCTCGTCTATGTCACTCAGCATTCTAATACGCTGTTGCCTTGGTATTATAAGCTGTCGGCAACTTGGGGTGGTCACGAGGGTTCATTGCTGCTTTGGATGACCATCATGGCTACTTGGTGTGCACTGGTCTCTTACTTTAGCCGTGGCTTGCCACTGTCTATGCGTGCGCGAGTGTTGGTAATTTTGGCTGGCGTGCAGATGATGATGCTAGCGATGCTGATTTTTACCTCGTCGCCATTTGATCGTACATTGCCAAACTTGCCTGTTGATGGTGCGGATCTAAATCCTGTGCTACAAGATTTCGGTTTGATTATTCACCCACCGATGCTGTATATGGGCTATGTGGGTTTGGTCGTGCCGTTTGCCTTTTGTATGGCGGCATTGTGGGAAGGTCGTTTAGATGCAGTGTGGACACGCTGGTCGCGTCCGTGGGCATTGGCGGCTTGGGGTTTTTTGACCGTTGGTATCGCGCTTGGCTCATGGTGGGCCTATTATGAGCTTGGCTGGGGTGGTTGGTGGTTCTGGGATCCAGTAGAGAACGCTTCATTGATGCCATGGCTGGCTGGTACAGCGCTGCTACATTCGCTTGCCGTCACAGAAAAACGTGGTGTCTTTAAAGCATGGACGATTATGCTGGCGATTTTTGCTTTCGCACTCAGTCTATTGGGCACCTTTCTCGTGCGTTCTGGCGTTATTACCTCGGTGCATTCGTTTGCCGCTGACCCAACGCGTGGTCTGGTCATTCTAGTTATTCTCGGTGTGATCATCGGCGGTGGCTTGTTGATGTTTGCGGTACGTGGTTGGCGTTTAACGGTCGAAAGTCAATATCAACTGATCTCACGCGAGTCATTTTTAGTCATTAACAACGTTATTATTTTGATTTCGACTTTGGTCGTACTACTCGGCACGCTCTATCCTATCATTGCTGACTCCTTTAATTTAGGTCAGGTGTCTGTCGGCCCTCCTTACTTTAATGCGCTATTTGTACCGCTAACGTGGCTGATATTAGTGGCAATGGGTATGGGCTCGAACATTCGCTGGAAAAAAGACAGCCGTCCGCTATTGGGCGCTGGTATGGTCATTGCCGCCAGTAGTTTAGTGCTTGCGGCAGTTATCACGTATTTTGTGAGCCCGTCTGCGATGCTTAATATTGGCGTTACCTTGGCGGTCAGTTTTTGGGTACTGCTATGGATGGTGGTTGATTTCAAAGACAAAACCAAAAACGCACCCAATTTTGTTAAAGGGTTACGCCAGTTACGTCTGAGCTATTGGGGTCAACAGACCGCTCATATCGGTGTCATTATTGCCGTCATCGGCGTCGCATTTACCAGTACGTTAAGTATTGAACGTGATGTCGCGCTTGGACCAAACGATAGCGTTCATGTCCAAGGCTATGACTTTACCGTTAAAGGCTTTCGTGAAGTCAAAGGCAGTAACTTTGATGCCACCCAAGCTGAGGTTGAAATCAGCAAAGATGGCCGTGCTGTGACTACGCTGTATCCTGAAAAACGTAATTACATCATTAGTATGATGCCAGTCACAGAAGCCGCGATTGATGCTAGCCTCATGCGTGATGTTTATGTAGCACTGGGCGAACCTATCGCCGAAGATAGCAACGAATGGGCAGTACGTATTTATGTGAAACCGCTTATCCGCTGGATATGGCTAGGCGCTCTGATTATGGCTTTTGGTGCAGTATTGAGTATTCTTGATCATCGCTATCGTATTAAGAAAACCAAGACACCTGCACAAATTGCGGCGAATAAAGCAGGCTTTACCACCGTCGCCGATTTGGATGCGTCAGCATTAAAGACAGGGGATAATTAATATGAGCACATCAAAGCAATCCCCTGATCAAAATGCAAAGCAAGAAAAGGTAGGTGGCACGAAAACCATGAATAAAAAGCAACTTAAGCTATGGTTTTTGATTCCACTGATCGTTTTCATTGGCTTAATCATCATGCTATATCTGCGTTTGGGTAAGCCGACGGATATCGTTACCAATACGGCACTTGAGCGCCCAGTGCCCGCTTTTGAGCTGCCTTTATTATCAGATACCAGTCGTATCATGACCAATGAGAATCTGCCTGATAAGCCCTTTTTGATGAATATCTGGGGCTCTTGGTGCCCAACTTGTATTATTGAGCATCCTTTTCTTATGCAACTAGAGGAGCGTGGTGTCAATCTAGTCGGGGTCAACTATAAAGATGACATTGGTGATGCTCTAGGCTACTTAAACCGAGGTGGCGATCCGTTCTCGATGTCTATTCAGGATTTATCTGGTCAGTTTGCTTTGGACTTAGGTTTGACGGGTGCGCCTGAGACTTTCGTAGTCGATGGTAATGGTATTATTCGCCAGCACATCATTGGTGAGATCAATGAAAGCAACTGGCAAAGCCGTATTACGCCTTGCTTGATGGTGCTCAATGAAGCCAATAATAACAACGTCAGTCCAGATCCGACTCAGGTTGCGGAGGCGTGTAAATGATAGCCAATAAAATAACAGCCGTTACGTTAAAAGTCGCGAGCTTATTAATAGCTTGTCTAATAAGTATGGCGAGCTATGCTGCTATTGAGGTCTATGACTTTGATTCTGTGCAGCAAGAAGCCCAATATCGTGGTCTCATCGAAGAGCTGCGTTGCCCAAAATGTCAAAACCAAAATCTTGCAGGATCGGATGCGCCTATTGCTCAAGATCTAAAGCAAAAAACCTATGATTTGATAAAAGATGGTCGTAGTGATGGCGAGATTCGTGCTTATATGCAGGAACGTTATGGCGATTTCATCACTTATAAGCCGCCTGTCCGTCCATCAACGTGGATTTTGTGGTTTTTTCCGCCACTATTACTCATCAGTTTACTCATAGGCTGGTTCTGGCAAAGCAAACGACGTCAGCTTGTCGCTAGTGGTGAAAGCGGGGTAACGGTCAATAGTACGGCTGCTGCTCTATCTGCGGCCGAAAAAGCCGAGATTGATCGTCTGTTATCACGTGCTTCGAGCGATGAAAAAAACGACCATGATATTACAAGCCTCAAGGACAAAAAATGACCATATTCTCTACTGTGGGCTTATTTATTGCTCTAAGCTTACTCATCGCCCTAATACTCGCTGTTATTACTATCATGCCTTGGCTGCGAGCATCACGCTCGCCAGAAAAGCCTATGGACAATCAGCTTTTGGATATCAACGTTGCTGTGTTCCGTGAGCGTCTAGCAGAACTAAAAACAGATAAAGACAATGGCACTATCGATGACAGCCATTACCAGAACCAAAAACTGGAGCTTGAACGCCAGTTATTGGATGCTCAGCGTGAAGTCACACCGATGGTCGCGCCTGGCATCAAAAGCCGATTGATTATTACTGTCTGGGTGCCTGTCTTGGCAGCGATGGCGTATTTGATGGTCGGCGATCGTACGCCTGTGTTCGAGCTTTGGGCAGCTGAAGACAAAGTGGGTCAAGTGGCTGATGACTTATTAACGGGTAAGATTGATCAGCCGCCTGCTTGGGCGATTGAAGATGGTCAACAGCTGATTAGTGCCATGCAAACCAATGTCTATCGTCATGCTGATGATCCAGATCGCTGGATGCGTTTATCAGAATTATTCTTATCATTAGAAGCCACTGACTCCGCAATTGAAGCCTTGTCGCGTGCTTATCGTTTGTCACCAGACAATGAAGAGATTGCAACCACCTATGCACAGATTAGCTTCTTTGCCAATAAAGGCCAATTAGACGCTAATAGTCGCCGAGTGCTACAAGACGTGTTGGCTAAAAATCCAGAGCATGAGGGCGCGCAAATGCTCATGGCAATGGGTGAGGCACGGAGTAGTAATTTTGATCAAGCACAAGGCTGGATTAAGCGTCTACGTGACAGTATTGCGGCTAAACCTGGTGATCATACCAAAGCATTGGCGAGTCTAGATGAGCTAAGTGCTAATGTCACCGCTCAGCAACAGCAAGCCTCTGAAGGTGTTGAAGTGACTGTTACGATTAATGCTAGCCTGCTGCCGTTAGTCAAAGCCGACGATATGTTGTTTGTCGCCATACGTGATGTCAATGGTGGCCCACCATTTGCTGCCAAACGTTTGCCTATCAGTGTCATCAAGCAAGGTGAAGCCAGCATTAGCCTAAGCGATTTGGATGCCATGATGCCTGAACGTACTTTGAAATCGGCTCGAGCGGATAAAGTTCAGTTGGCTGTCATCGCTCGTATCAGCCATAGTGGTACTGCCAGTGCAGAGTCAGGGGATTTGTCAGGTAATCCAGTGGTGATTAGTGCGGAACAAAATCAGGTCAATGTTGAAATTAATCAACAAATTCCATAGTATTTATATCTGTTGCTGTCAGCACCTATGACGTAAGCGCTGTTGTCCGATACAGCAGCGCGCAACAGCATTATATGAACAGATAAGTCATGACAACTTATCACTGCAAATAATGAAAATACTTGAGCTTTGCCAAGCCACAAGGTAAGGTAGCTTGGCAAACAACCAATCCCTGAGTTTTATTAGTCCCAAAATCCTATCTATTAAGGAGAATCGTGTAATGATGCGTATTATTTTGCTAGGTCCACCAGGCGCCGGTAAAGGTACCCAAGCCCAGTTTATTTCTAAAGAATATGATATCCCGCAGATCTCAACTGGCGATATGCTGCGTGCAGCAATCAAAGAAGGCAGCGAGCTTGGCAAAAAAGCCAAAGACATCATGAATGCTGGTGGTTTGGTTTCTGATGACCTCATTATTAACCTAGTGAAAGAACGTATCGCTAAGCCTGATTGTGCCAATGGTTGTATTTTGGATGGTTTTCCGCGTACGATTCCACAGGCTCAAGCACTTGCAGATGCTGACGTTGCTATCGATCATGTAATCGAAATTAGCGTGCCAGATGACGAGATTGTCAAGCGCTTATCTGGTCGTCGCCAACATCCTGGTTCAGGTCGCGTTTATCACGTTGATCACAATCCACCCAAGGTCGATGGTATCGACGATGTGACAGGTGAAGCGCTAATCCAGCGTGAAGATGATAAAGAATCTACCATTCGTGATCGTCTAGCGACTTATCATGAGCAAACATCAGCGCTTGTTGGTTTTTATCAAGACAAGGCCAAAGAAGGTGCCGATGCCCCTAATTATGATAAGTTTGATGGCACGCAAGGCATCGATGAGGTTAAGCAACAAATTTTATCAGCGTTAAAAGGTTGATCATCGATTTTGAATAATTGATGATGAGATTGAAGACCCTGTTTGTTAGCAGGGTTTTTTTATGTCTGATGGTTTTAACTGTCTGTCTCACAATATTACTCAGTAGAACTCTCATTGCTCAACGATTCTTTTGAGTAAGCGCTTAAACAGCATCCACAAAAAAGCCGCTCACTCGTGATGAGTAAACGGCTTTTTTATCAAAATATACTGTGAATAAAGCTAGCAAATTTTTGCTTAAAACTTATGCATTACCTTCAGCATCAACTTGTGCTTGTTGCTGGCTTTGTGCGTAAGCTTGGTCAAAGTTGACAGGGGCTAGCAATAACTGCGGGAAGCTACCACGCGTTACGATGTCGCTGATGACTTCACGAGCATACGGGAACAAAACGTTCGGGCAGTATGCACCTAAGATTTGACCGATTTGGTCTTCTGGAATATCTTTTAATAAGAAGATACCCGCTTGATGCACTTCAGCGATAAATGCCGCTTCTTCCGCATTTTTTGCTGTAACGCTCACCGTTAAAATGACTTGATAATGATCATCATCCAGTTTTTCAGCGTTGCTAGACAAATTGATATCAAGCTCTGGGTTCCACTCTTTGGTGAACACACTAGCGCCTGGGACTTCAAGTGACATGTCTTTTACGTAGATACGCTCTAGCGCTAATTGTGGTTGTGCTTGTTCTTCAGCCATGATAAATCCTCTAAAAGTTATTCAAATAGTTGGACAAACTGTCATTTTAATAAAAGTTCATTGTAATGTAAATCGAGACAAAATCTGGATGTTTTTATTACTCTCTTTTATCTTTGCCGCTGTCTATCATTGCACAGGCAAAGACAGACAGCAACGAAAAGTAGCAGATTAACCTGCTAATAGCTCGTCAAGTTTGCCTTGTTGGTTCATTTGATTGAGCTCATCAAAACCACCGACAAAGGTCTCACCGACGAAAATTTGCGGCACAGTGCGATAGTTATTGGTTTTTTTCATTAATTCTTGACGCTCTTCGCGGCTCATATCGTGCATGCCAATTTCTTCGTAGTCAACGCCTTTAGTTTTTAAGAGTTGTTTGGCGTTTGAGCAATATGGGCAGATAGGCGTCGTATAAACTTTAACAGCGACAGTCATGGTAAATCCTTATTTATAAGTTTAGAAGGTAATCGTTTTATTATAAAAAGTATTATAAATAATTATTTGATAAAAATTCTTATAATCCGTTACCAGCAAGTAAATTGAAGATAGATTAGGTAATGCTCGTTATTAAAGTGGGGATGAGCAGAGCAAATTCAAGATGTTTGAGTATAAAAGCGCTGACGGTAGCATAAATGCCACAAACAAAAAAACACCTATCGATAAGGTGTCTTTTTTATTTGTGAATATTCAACGCGCCTCAATCATATACCAATTGATACGGGCTAAATATTTTTTAAACAGCAGTATAGCGGACTACTTATGTAGACTTGGTTTGGCTTTGCCTTTATTTTTAGGCTTTGCGTCTTTTAAACCAACCAATGGCATGCCCGCTGCTTGCCAGCCGCCGATACCACCTTCTAAGCGATAGACACTGTCCTTGCCGATCATCTGAATCGCCGCGCCTGCTTGCACACCCATATCACAAATGATAATCACTGGCTGCTCAATTGCACGGATTTCTTCTAAGCGGTCTTTAAGCTCAGTGAACGGTATGTTACGGCTGCCTTGGATGTAACCGGTCTCAAACTTCTTTTTGGCACGAATATCGATTAGCTGCGCGTTTTGCGAGTTAACCATCATACCTAAGGTATTGGGCGATATTTTTCTGCCACTACGTTTGTTTTCAATCGTAAAAAATAGCACGGCAAGTACGGCTAATATACCAAATAAAAACGGGTGGTTGCCCACAAATTCCAGCGCACGATCCAAACCATACCTCCAAAAAAATAAGTGTTCGGTTAAGCTGAGAAGACAGCCTAACGATACTGAACAAGGCGCTATTATACCGATTAGACCATCCATAGTAAACGGGCGATGGTCAACCAAGCGATTAACGAGCTATAAGGCAGCGATTACGATTAATAAGGCGGATACTAAGCCCTATTAATACTGCCCGTATTAATAGGGCTTAGTATCGGCTTCTTCTCTTAGGGTAACGAGGTTTTCTACACGGCGCTGTAATACCACGCCGTCAGCAACTGCCTTCCATAATGCGCAGCCTTTACTGTTGTGAGTATGACGACAATCACGGAACTGACAGTTGCCAGATAACGGTGCAAGTTCCACAAATCCTGAAATGATATCATCGGGTGTGAGATGCCAAATGCCGTACTCGCGGATACCTGGCGTATCGACGATACCGCCTTGGGTCAAGTCGGCTGGATTAAATGGTAATAAGCGACTGGTGGTAGTGGTGTGTTGACCAAGTTTTGAGTTATCAGAGATGATATTGACGCTTTGTGCCGATTCAGGTAGTAGGGCATTAATCAAACTGCTTTTACCGACACCAGATTGCCCAGCAAAAATAACCAGTTTTTTATCGATATAACGTTTTAATTCATCTAGCCCTTCTTGCTCATCGCTATCCGCGACGTTTTCAGGGCAGTCGACTGAGGTCAAGACGCTCTCATAACCGAGAGAAGCATATTGTGCCAATAATTCTTTGGTATCGACGCCGTTTTCTTCTGCCAATAAATCGGCTTTATTAAGCACCAACAGCGGCTTTACGCCAGCATGATGACAGACGACCAAATAACGATCGATGAGGGTTGGCGCGGCAGCAGGTAGCGGCGCAAACACAATCGCCAAAATATCGACATTGGCGGCGACAGGTTTAAGTTTATGATAACGATCAGGACGCGAGACCAGAGAGGTACGCGGCTTAACCGATTCAATACGTCCAAAGCCAGTATTAGGGTCAGCACTCCAGCGTACTTGGTCACCAGCGGCTAGCATCGGTAAATTGGTACGCACATGACAACGCCAAATATCGCCTAATGCCAGCTCTTGCCAAAACGGTTCAGGATCATCGGGTGCAATCTCCGGCTGCACAGGTATCACCGCAGGCAAGCTGGTCACTTGTACTTCCAACTGCTTGCCATAATGCGCCATGACCACGCCATCCATCAAACTGTCATCGATGCTGTCTTGACTTGCCAGCTGTTGTTTGTCGATGCGACGAATCTGTTGCTTAGTCAGTTTGCGTTGCCGAATTAATGCCATGGGTTTTGAACCTATTAAAAAAATATTGCTAAGTGTAGCGTGAAAGTTTGATAACATACAGCCTAAAGCGCCTGCTGCAGACAGAGATTTTGTAACGTTTTAAGGGTTATAAATCAGTAGATGCAACGTTTTGCTACTTAGCGATGAACATTGACAGGCGATTTATTTAATTAATATTGCTCCAAAGTTGTTCTAAACTTTATTGACCATAGGATATTTTATGAGTACCGGTGACCACCCCAACAAGATTAAAATCAGAAACCAAGGCAAAAAAGGGCTGGTATGGATTGACCTAGAAATGACCGGACTGGATACCTTGAATGACGAGATTATCGAGATTGCTACCGTTGTCACTGATGAAGATTTGAATGTCCTTGCCGAAGGGCCAGTGTTCGCTATAAAAGTATCGGATCAAACGTTGAATAAAATGGATGATTGGAATACCAAGCAGCATGGTCAGTCAGGATTGGTCGACCGTGTCCGCCGTAGTACCGTGACATTGGCAGAGGCCGAAGCTGAGACGATTAAGTTTCTCAATAAATGGGTCGATAGTGGTAAGTCGCCAATGTGCGGCAATTCCATCTGTCAAGATCGCCGCTTTATGGCGCGTCAAATGCCGGAATTAGAAAAATTCTTCCATTATCGCAATCTGGATGTCTCGTCAATTAAAGAGCTTTGCTTCCGCTGGCGTCCTGATATTCTCAGAAACTTTGAAAAAGGTGGCAGTCACCTAGCGTTAGATGACATCCGTGATTCTATTCGTGAATTAAAGCATTATCGTCAGCATTTCTTTAAATTAATACCGTAAAGTAAGAGTTGAGCGATCAATAGTTTGACACTTAGATGCGCGTCAATCATGCAGTGTCATTTATATAAAAAAGGTCTGTTGATAATTCAACAGACCTTTTTTATTGTTCAGAGGCGCTCAAAAAAAATGACATTAAATAGACCTCTTGCAAAAGTCATAAACCAAGCTCGAAATTCACAACAGCGGCGAATAGCTTCATTCTAAGATCATAGCGCTGACGACGGTTGCGATATTTATGAGCAACAATTTTGA